>CP001623.1:300000-600000 GCA_000023185.1 Rhizobium leguminosarum bv. trifolii WSM1325
CGTCATCCCATTCTTTTTATCGACAGCCTTGCTGCGGCGCCGACTATTGCGCTGACGATCAGCGCGCATCGGGAGCCATAGAACTCTCGAAACGAAGCGTGCGGCCGCAGATCAATCGTAGCTCAATCATCCCGGAGCAGCTCTCCCTCAATTCAGGGGTATCGTTCTGCACGGCATTTAGATCGACGGGAATGAACAATGCATTCGAAGACACCGGGAGCAGCCCCTTCTTCTTGAGCTCGCTACGCCAGGCGTATATCTGCTGCCGCGTTACATCATGACGATGAGCAATCTCGGTGATCGTGGCTCCAGGAACCCCAACCGACATGACAATCGCAAGCTTGTCTTCTTTGCGCCACCGCCAACGACGTTCCTGCCCAAGAATTTCAACGCGCGTCGCAATCCTCGCCTAAGACACGTCGCTAACGACGTCGTTAAACACGTGTCTTAGGCCATCAGGGCGCTAGGCGGCAGGCGGTGCCAATCGGGCGGTTACTGTCGTACTCAATATTGCAATCGGGGCGGATACAACCCTGTGGCAAAGGCAGGCTTATAAGTGTCCGTGCGATTGCATAATATTTGACTTCAGAGTTAGCGGCGACCGGCCGGGGCGGAGATGCAAACTTTTCCACGTTGCCTATTCGTCACCAAGTCAGTCGTGCGAATTCCGCAAGTTGGGCGTTTCGCGTCAGTCCTGATCGGGTTGCTTCATTGCCTGCACTGTGATGGGTAACCGGGTGCCCTGCGGTAGGTCAGGGAGGGCGAGGAGCCATCCATGCCTCACCAATATAAAACCGCCCCACAAATCTTCATTCTCCACCGCAACAACCGGCTCCTCGACATCCTTTTTGGACATATAGATCGACAAGCCGACCCCATTCCTCCGGATCATTGCTTTCATGGGCTGTACCTCTTTTACACGCATGAGATTTGCTCTGTTTCACGCCCGCGCGACCCGACGATGCTGCCACGCTCGAACACCTCCCCTTAGCGAGAACTGCTGATGAAGGGTGCCCGCCTGCGTGAAAATGCTTCCGCAGGCGAGCCTTTTTTGTCACTCTTTTTCTCGCGTTTAGTGCGGCTGCTTAGGCGGGGACGCAGGTGTTTGGCATCGGGCAAATGGCCCTGCATTTGGGCGCGTCGAACTCAATCCTGCACTCCGTGCATATTTTGGGATCGACCACGAATCTGTCAGTTTTGAAACTAATTGCGCCTGAGGGGCACTCAAATTCGCATGCGCCGCATTGGGTGCATTGTGAGGCGATGATTTTGAAGGCCATGGTTCAGCTCCTCTGGTTTAGTCAAAGTGTGTGTCAAATCGCGGCTGCTAAAGCGTCGTCGTGAAGCACCGCGCTATAATGGGCGTCGATTGCCTGCTCGATGTAGGAGCCGCCATAAGCGCCCGTTGCTCGAACACCTCGGCGTGCGAGCTTATTCGTAGGGCCATTGCCGATCTGAGAACAAATCAGCAAATCTAAGCCTTCGAGCGCATTGATGATACTGTTGAGACTAGCCTCCTCCCCCCATCCACCAAGGCAGTACGGGTCGATCTTCAGGTGACCTATCAATCCGAGGCCTTTTTTACAGACCGAGAAAATCTGTATTTCCTGCGCATGACCGAAATGTTCATTGACCCGGCCTCCACCATTGGTGGTTACAGCAATAAGGAGAAGTTCGTCAGATGGAGCTGAGACCGGTATGGCCGCGCCCCTTGCTTCCAATGTTTGGCCGCGTCGCTCGCGCTCGATCAACTTGCGATAGGCATGGCGCTTGCCACTGTCGTTGGTCGCTTCAGCTGGGAGTTGGGAAATCGTGAATTCGTGTGCGCGATCATCACTGAGCAGACCGACTGCATCGGAACGGCACTGACGGCAATGGCGCATCACCTTCGTGTTGCCTTCAAGCCGGTCCCGAAGCGCGATTAACTCAGAAGGGGTAGGGCAACGCTGACCGTTCAGACCATATAGAGTACCATTTGAAGGCTCTGAGATCAGGGGCATTACGTTATGCATAAACGCGCCCCTGTCCTTGACCCACTTGTTAACCTCGATGAGATGCTCGTCGTTGACGCCCGGGATCATCACCGAATTGACCTTGGTGAGTATGCCGCGTTCTGTCAGCATTTCGAGCCCCAACATTTGCCTCTCATGGAGGATCCTGGACGCGTCGATACCGTTGTAGCGGCGGCCATCATAGAATATCCAGGGGTAGATCTCGGTCCCGATCTTCGGATCTACCATGTTGATGGTGATTGTAACGTGCCCGACATTCATGTCGACAAGCTCGTCGACATGTTCAGGGAGGGCGAGGCCATTGGTTGAGATGCAAAGCTTGACGTCGGTGATTTCGCGGGCGATCGGTATGAGGGTCGCTTTTGTCTTCCTCCAATCATAGCAGGCATCGCCTGGCCCGGCGATGCCGACCACTGAGAGCTGCGGCACTTCGTTTGCAACCGCAATGGCCCTGCGCAGCGCCTGGTCGGGAGTGAGCCTATGTGATGCTACTCCTGGTCTGCTTTCGTTTGCGCAGTCATATTTTCGATTGCAGTAATTGCATTGGATGTTGCAGGCTGGTGCCACCGCGAGATGCATCCGCGCGAAATAAAGATGCGCTTCCCGCGAGAAGCACGGGTGGTCTTTGATCTTTTCACGGATCGCTGGAGCCAGAGCATCCGGCTCGGAACTGCCACGGGACGAAGGCGGATAGTCACCGAACGCTGTTGCCTCCGACTCGCATGCGGCAGGTGCTGTGTCGGTGATCCTGAACGTACTCATCCCTCTGGACATTACGAACTCCAATGATGCTTGAAAGCTCGGTTCCGCGAGCAAGAGCGATGCCAGTCTGAGAAACGTCACCCTGCCAGCCGGATACGCTCTTCGTTGTCCGCTTGAGACCATTTTTCTACAGGGTTTCGTTTGAGACACGACAGTGCCACTTGGCAGACCTCGCCGGTTGGGTGAAGCTAGAATCGCCAGGCGTCTGTTGGGCGCGACCTGGCGGACCAGGTCTGCGCCAATGATCTCCGTTGTTAGAAGACTTTTCGTTCGATCCCGTGCCGGCGGAGAGAGTAACTGACCTGTCGCGGCGTACGACCAAGGAGCCGCGCAGCCTTAGCCTGAACCCATCCGGCCGTCGCCATTGCGTGTTCCAACCTCTCTTTGCCGATCAGGCCGGACTGCCCCATTATGGTTTCAGGCGCGAAGGAGGCGGCACCACCCGGCTGTCCCATTGACACCGTTTCATCTCGAGCGTGCCCATGCACTGCGCCCTTGCCAATTCGCTCGGCAACGGCCTTTTTGAGGAGCGGGGAATAGCATCGACCCTGTTCACAGGCGAGATCTTGAGGAACTATGACGTCCGAACGGGCGAGAGTTGCGGTCCTCTGTGTGCAGTTTTGCAGCTCACGAATATTGCCCGGGAACTCGCATTTTGACAGTATATCAAGCGCCGAGGGTGCGAAGCTTAACGAACGGCCGTTCTCCCTGTTGAAACGCTGGAGGAATTTTTGGGCCAAACGCGGGATGTCACCATCGCGCTGCCTGAGTGGTGGCAAAGTGATCGGTACGACATTGATCCGGTAATATAGGTCGGCTCTGAATTCTCCCGCCGCCACGGCCGTTTCAAGATTCTTATTGGTCGCGCATACCAATCTGACATTTACTTTCAATGTTCTCGTCCCACCGACACGCTCGAGTTCGCCTTCCTGCAAGACGCGCAGCAACTTGGCCTGAAACTCGGCCGAGATTTCTCCTATTTCGTCGAGCAGCAAAGTTCCACCGTGCGCCAGCTCGAACCGACCTTCTTTCTGAGAGGTAGCGCCGGTGAAGGCGCCTTTCTCGTGCCCGAACAGTTCCGATTCCAGAACGCCTGCCGACAGCGCAGCGCAATTCAACTTTACGAAGGGCTTTTCGCGGCGCGACGAGGAATCGTGTATCAGCTTTGCAAAGAATTCCTTGCCCGTGCCGCTCTCGCCTCGCAACAGGACAGGCGCGTTGCTCCTTGCGACAATCTGGGCGATTTCAAGAACCTCCTTGAGTGCGGCACTCTCGCCCACAATTTCAGCCGGCCGCAGTGCAGATTTGGGCATCTTCTCATCATCTGATTCAGCCACGGGACTACTCCACTCAGCACATGGTTGAGAGTGCTTTGGGCACTCAGGACATGGAACGTCCTCCGCGCTACATATTGGACTTCGAAGGTCAACAAAAATTACAAATTGGTAGGGCGTTCCACCAGCCGGTTCGTCATTGTTTGCTTACCCTGCGTTTGCCACCGAATGGCTGTATCGACTACAGAAGAAGCTGTTCATCCAAACTTGAAGAGAACGCCGAACCCACCTCGTGGATACGTCCACTCAATGTCGCCGTCGGCTCCGCATAACACGTTGCATGTCCCGCATTCCAAGCAGCCATCGGAAACGATGATCACCTGACGTCTGTCGTTCAGCTGGTAGCATTTCGCCGGACACACTTGCGTCAAGGCGATCAGGTTTGGGGTTGGAAACAGGTGCTTCCTGACCGATATGTGTGGGCGGCCCGGGTCAACCAGATATCGGTTCTGGTAAAGCTTGTCCTCGACTCGCCGTTTAACGATGGCCTTCATCTGGATCTCCTTTTAGCGCCACGCGCGGGCGAGCCGGACTGCATCTGAAATTAATCCCCACCGGGATCGTGCTTTCAAGAAGGCGGCAGACGTGGCCTTTTCTTTGTCGATTTTCGAAGTTCCATCGACGCGGACGAAACTTTGCGCAGCTTTAGATATTAACTTTGGGTATAAAACAAACAAACTCTGGCTGTTCGCGTGGAGAAACCTTGGCATCTCTTTATGCTTGATCAGATCTTTGATGACAAAAGATGAGTCGAGCATGCTCTTGTAAAGAGCCAAGTTGCTTTTCACCATCGAGCCGCCACGATCCTGTATTTCTGCGATCGCTTTGCCCGCCAGGTAACCTGATGTCATCGCAAGGTTCGAGCCCTCGCGATGTGCGGTATTGTTCAACTGGGCCGCGTCTCCAACTACGACCCACCCATTGCCGAAGAGCTGTGGGATAGCCGTATAACCGCCTTCCGGAATGAGATGAGCAGCATATTCCTTCACCTCAGACCCGGCGATCAATGGCCGGATCGAAGGATGGTGCTTGAAGGCTTCAAGCATATCGTATGGCCTTTCCATGGCCGCGACCAAACCGGAAACGAGGCATCCTATTCCGATCGAGATGGACTCCTTGTTCGTATATAAAAAGCCAAGCCCCGGCACTCCCCGTGAAATTGTCCCGCCTGCCTCGATCACACAGCCTTCGTCTGCAGTCAGGGCGAAGCGTTCCGCGATAACGTCCTCCGGTAGGAAATGCATCTCTTTCACGGCAAGTGCCACGCTGTCCGGTTTGGGAATTTCACGCAAACGTCCTCGTGTTCCTAGGAAGCCGTTCACCCCCTCAGCAAGCACCACGACGTCGGCAAAGATAGCCTCGCCGGGTCGGTCGGTGTATACGCCTGTCACGTTGCCGCTCGAATCCTGGATAAGTCTTGTGGCCAATGTCTCGCAGAGAACGCTGCATCCAGCCTCACGCACCTTGGCCGAGAACCATCTATCGAATTGGGCACGGATGATCGTGTATCGGTTTGGCTTCCGTTCGTTAAAGTCATCCGACCGATAGTGAATTCCGGTGTGCGACGCGCCGTCCATGATCCAGAAGCGCTGCTCGACAAGATGCCGTTCAAGAGGCGCGTCATCGCGGAAGTCTGGAATGATCCTCTCCAGCGCGTCTGCGTACAGTATCGCTCCTTGAACGTTTTTCGAACCCGGGTATTCGCCGCGCTCCAACTGCAGCACTTTCAGACCACGCATGGCCATCGCATAAGCGGCGGCGTTACCTGACATACCCGCCCCGATCACGATCGCATCGAATCTCTCGTTCTTCATCAGCCGCACCTCAGTTTACTTGCATCGATTGGTTATACGGCGCTAGTCGCCTGGTGAACGCCGCGGTCAGTGCCGGCAGAAGACCGACCGCATCAGCCACGACCGCGACATGGGCGAACTCGAAGATCGGGGCGTTGCCGTCGGTGTTGATGGCAACGATCAAATCAGCTCCTTCGACGCCAACCCGATGTTGGACCGCCCCTGATATTCCAGCCGCAAGATAAAGCTTGGGCCGGATTGTCTGGCCCGTTTGGCCAATCTGCCGATCAACCTCCATCCAACCTTTTTGAACCAAAGGCCGGGAGCAGCCGAATTCACCGCCAATCGTCCTCGCTAGAAGCATCACGCGCTCCAGATTCTCGGCGGTGCCGATACCAAGCCCACCGGCGACCACGATGTCGGCATAAGCGAGGTTAATTTTCGACGACTGCCCATCCGGAAGGAACCCCAGAACCTTTGTGACAATCTCTTCCTCAATCATCATTAGATCATGCCGAATGATAGGTCCGATCGTATTGGTCACTCTACTGGGGGTAGCCATGACCCGGGGCCGGACCGTCGCCATTTGCGGGCGACAGTTGAGAGTATAGATCGTGCACAGCAGCGAGCCGCCAAATGTCGGCCGGGTGGCTGCGAGCGAACCGTCGGCATCGACATCCAATTCGGTGCAGTCAGCCGTAAGCCCTGTTTCCAAGGTAGTTGCCACAGAACCGGCGAGGTCTCGCCCAAGCGAGGTGGCGCCGAGTAGCAGAATTTCCGGCTTATGAAGGATGACCAGGTCTGAGAGCGCTTTGGTGAAGGGCTCGTTTCGGTAGTCCGATAGCAGCGGTGATTCGACGAGATATGCGAGATCGGCCCCGTAAGCGAACGCCTCTGCAATGGCAGACCGATTCCCCAGGCCTTCCGCGGTTCCAATGACCACTCCCGCCAGTTGAACGCTCAGCTTATCGGCAAGCTTGCGCCCTTCGCCAAGCAGTTCAATAGACACGGGGTGCACTTGACCTCGCTCCAGCTCGACGAAAACCCAAACGTGCCGATTGTCGCGGAAGTGTCTGGGCAATACCTTCTTCGCGCTGGCACGACTGACGATTGGAGATTGACTTTCAGCTTCGTGGGCTTCCATTTATGCTCCTTGTTTCTCACGTGAGCCCATTCGGTCGAAAGCTAGCTTCCAATGCGGGCTGGTGCTCGAAGATCGACGCGATTATTTCGTCAGACAGCGCACCGCACTCGTCATCGTCTACTTCAATCTGGATTGCTCTCTCGGCTCGTGGGGTCGGGGCGAATACGCGCTTGACGACAGTCGGCGATCCTCTCAAACCGCATTTAGCTATCTCCACAATACCGGCGTCGGCTGCACGCCAGGTCGGTATTTGTGCGCGCGCGGCACGCAACGCGTCAGCGACGGAGCCGCGACGGATGGCGTTGACACCTTCAAGGACACTGATCAAGCACGGCAGTCGGCTCTTCAGCATTTGTGTGCCGCCTTCCGAACGGCGCTCCACCGTGATCTCTCGGGCATGAAGATCGGCTGAAACAATTTTCGTTACGTAGGTCAGTTGTTGCAGTTCGAGACGCCTGGCAATCCCCGGCCCCACCTGCGCTGTATCGCCGTCGATCGTCTGCTTGCCAGTAAAAACGATTTCAGGCGCATGGCGGAGACCGAGGTTCGTAATAGCTCGGGAGATAGCAAATGAAGTTGCCAAGGTGTCTGACCCGGCGAAGTGACGGTCGCTAAGGAGTACCGCATCATCTGCCCCGTATGCCAAAGCTTTCTCCAGCGCTTGTTTTGCCATGGGCGGGCCCATGGTAAGCACAGTGACTTTACCCCCATACCGGTCACGCAGTTCAAGAGCTTCTTCCAAGGCGAAAAGATCGTAAGGATTAATGATTGTCGGCACGCCTTGGCGCATGATCGTGTTCGTAACCGGATGAACCCGGATCTGTGCGGAGTCAGGCACTTGCTTTATGCAGACCACGATATTCATGCTGTCTTTGGCTCCAAACGAATGTAGCTTTTGTGTCTCGGTCGGTCCTAGCACTCGTCGTGCCAAGCCGACTGCGCGGAGATTAGCTGGCGGATCTCGGTGGGATTCGTGTTGGCTAGTCGTCGACAATGCGACAGCTTTGTCAGGTTTGCGACACAGGTCGCTGCATGCGCTTGGCAAGATTTTTTTACCGCAACCGATTTCGCTAGAGCACCGCGCCGCTTTCCATTGCCAGCATTTGCATCAAGCGCAGCTCATTCGACCAAGAATTGTAGCGCATTGAAGCCGACCCACTGCGTTCTCTTCAGGAGCAACATGACATGCTTGCGACATTGTCGTCTCCTTTGTCGACATAGTGACACGTCTTAGGATTCTTCGGTCCGGTATTTTAACCCCCTAAGTGTTTGCGGCAGCACGAAATTCCGTTCTGCCACATCAAGCCACCCAGTCTGGCACGACGCTTGAAAATTGTTCTCGGGCCGCGACGGAACCATCCGCGTCCGATGTCGCGGCATCACCTCGGTCGGTTCGAACACGAAAAGGAAGCAATAATGGCTGCTCTGCGTCAGATCGCGTTTTACGGAAAGGGAGGCATTGGCAAATCCACTACATCCCAAAATACGCTCGCTGCCCTTGTCGAACTTGGGCAGAAAATCCTCATCGTCGGCTGCGACCCAAAGGCTGATTCGACGCGATTGATCCTCAACTCCAAAGCGCAGGGCACTGTTCTGGATCTAGCCGCAACGAAGGGTTCAGTCGAAGATCTGGAACTCGGCGACGTGCTCAAAACTGGCTACGGCGGCATCAAATGTGTGGAGTCGGGCGGCCCTGAACCTGGCGTCGGCTGCGCCGGACGGGGCGTCATCACATCGATCAACTTCCTGGAAGAAAACGGCGCCTACGACGACGTCGACTACGTCTCCTATGACGTGCTCGGAGACGTGGTGTGCGGGGGCTTTGCTATGCCCATTCGCGAGAACAAGGCTCAGGAAATTTACATCGTCATGTCCGGTGAGATGATGGCCTTGTATGCTGCAAACAACATTGCGAGGGGCATCCTCAAATATGCCAGCGCCGGAAGCGTGCGGCTTGGCGGTCTGATCTGTAATGAGCGGCAGACCGATCGAGAATTAGACCTCGCGGAAGCGTTGGCCGCCAAGCTCAATTCGAAGCTCATTCACTTCGTGCCACGCGACAACATTGTCCAGCACGCGGAGCTTAGGAAGATGACGGTGATCCAATACGCGCCACGCTCCAAACAGGCGGCGGAATATCGATGGCTGGCCGAGAAGATCCACTCCAACTCGGGAAAGGGCACTATCCCTACTCCGATAACAATGGAGGAGCTGGAGGACATGCTGCTCGACTTCGGCATCATGAAGTCGGACGAACAGATGCTTGAAGAACTTCTCACCAAAGAGATGCAGGCGACATCCTAGAGATAGTCGGAACGGATGACGCACCGCGTTGATCGACAAACCATGCCTCCTAGCCGAGGCTCCATGCGAACCTTCGAGAGAGGAAAGGCCCTATGAGCCTCGACTACGAGAACGACGGTGATTTCAACTCCAGGCTTATAGATGCGGTACTCTCCCAGTATCCGGATAAGACGGCTAAGCGCCGCAAAAAGCACCTTGGCGTCGCGAAGGGCCGAGAGGCAGCCGAGCAGAGCTCGGATGCGCTTTGTGAGACCGGGGTGAAATCCAACATCAAGTCCATTCCGGGCGTGATGACTGTTCGCGGCTGCGCTTATGCCGGCTCGAAGGGTGTCGTGTGGGGCCCGATCAAGGATATGGTCCATATATCACATGGGCCTGTCGGTTGTGGGCACTATTCCTGGTCGCAACGCCGCAACTATTACGTCGGTCTGACGGGTGTCGAAGCCTTTGTCACCATGCAATTCACGTCTGACTTTCAAGAAAAGGATATTGTTTTTGGTGGCGACAAAAAGCTCGAGAAGCTCATCGATGAAGTTGAGCAACTGTTTCCACTGAACAACGGTGTCAGCTTGCAGTCAGAGTGTCCAATCGGATTGATCGGCGACGATATTGAAGCTGTGGCGCGCAAGAAGGCCAAGGAGCACAACAAAACGATCGTGCCGGTGCGATGCGAAGGGTTTCGTGGAGTGTCGCAATCGCTTGGCCATCATATCGCCAATGACGCGATACGCGACTGGGTTTTCGATAAGAAAGACACCCACTACGAGGCCAGCTTTTTCGACGTTAACGTAATAGGTGACTACAATATCGGCGGCGATGCGTGGGCTTCCCGCATTCTGCTGGAGGACATGGGGTTGCGGGTGGTCGGCAACTGGTCGGGAGATGCCACACTCGCGGAGGTGGAGCGTGCGCCAAAAGCGACGCTCAACCTTATTCACTGCTACCGGTCCATGAACTACATCGCTCGGCATATGGAGGAAAAGTACGGCATTCCCTGGATGGAGTACAACTTTTTCGGTCCTTCCCAGATCGAAGTTTCTTTGCGCAATATCGCCGCATTTTTCGGGCCGGAGACCCAAGATAGGGCCGAAGCACTCATCACCAGATACCAACCCCTCGTCCAGGCGGTGACGGAGAAATACCGTCCGCGCCTCGATGGCAAAACTGTGATGCTCTACGTTGGCGGATTGCGTCCCCGCCATGTCATCACCGCCTATGAGGATCTCGGAATGGAGATCGTTGGCACGGGCTACGAATTTGGCCATGGCGACGATTACGAGCGCACCAGCCACTATGTCAAAAAAGGTACGCTTATCTACGATGATGTGACCGGCTACGAGCTCGAGAACTTCGTCGAGGCCATTCGCCCGGACCTAGTAGGCTCGGGCATCAAGGAAAAATATCCGGTTCAAAAAATGGGCATACCGTTTCGCCAGATGCATTCTTGGGACTATTCGGGTCCGTATCATGGTTATGACGGCTTCGCCATCTTTGCCAGAGACATGGATCTTGCCATCAACAATCCGATCTGGGGCCTCTACGACGCGCCATGGAAAGAAGCGCACTGCAGCCATGCCTGCAGTTGCGGCGGACAAGACGAATAGTCTCTGCCGAGCGACAAGATGTAACAGGTCTCCCAAGGGCCACGCAGCCGCATTCGCGGCAAAAAAGGATGAAAACTATGCCGCAATCGGCCGAGACTGTTCTCGATCATGCTCCTCTGTTCTGCGAGCCGGAATACAGGAAAATGTTCGCCCGTAAGAAGTTGACGTTCGAATGTCCACATCCGGATAAGGTCGTCTCTGCTCAAAGCAAATTCACCGAGACATGGGAATATCGAGAAAAGAACCTGGCCCGCGAGGCCCTTGTCGTAAACCCGGCGAAGGCCTGCCAGCCGCTGGGCGCCGTTTTCGCAGCCGCTGGTTTCGAGCGGACGATGTCATTTGTCCACGGCAGTCAAGGCTGCGTCGCGTACTACCGCTCGCACCTGTCACGCCATTTCAAGGAACCCTCGTCGGCAGTTTCATCTTCGATGACAGAGGATGCGGCCGTGTTTGGCGGCTTGAAAAATATGATCGACGGGCTCGCCAACACCTATAAGCTTTACGATCCGAAGATGATTGCGGTCTCGACGACTTGCATGGCCGAGGTCATTGGGGATGATCTTCACGGCTTCATTGAAAACGCCAAAAATGAAGGCTCCGTTCCGGTCGATTTCGACGTGCCCTTCGCCCATACCCCAGCCTTCGTCGGCAGCCATGTCGATGGTTACGACAGCATGGTCAAAGGCATTCTCGAAAATTTCTGGAAGAGCACTGAACGTGTGCCGACGCCAGCACTCGTCAACATTATTCCAGGCTTCGATGGCTTCTGCGTCGGCAACAACCGAGAAATCAAGCGCCTGCTCGACACGATGGGAGTCGCCTACGTTTTCCTTCAAGACGCCTCGGACCAGTTCGACACACCTTCCGACGGCGAGTACCGCATGTATGACGGAGGGACAAAGATCGAGGACGTGAAGGCAGCCAAACATGCGGAGGCGACAATATCGCTGCAGCACTACAATACGCGCAAGACGTTGGACTATTGTCGCGAGCTTGGTCAGACGACTGCCTCGTTCCACTACCCGCTGGGCATTGCGGGCACGGACGAATTCCTGATGAAGATATCCGAGCTTTCCAAGAGGGAAATTCCCGAATCTATCGATCGTGATCGAGGTCGATTGATAGATGCCATGGCCGACAGTCAATCTTGGTTGCATGGCAAGAAATACGGAATCTACGGCGACCCGGACTTCGTATACTCAATGGCGCGCTTTGTCATGGAAACCGGTGGTCAGCCTACACATTGCCTTGCCACCAACGGCACCGCAGCCTGGGAAGCGGAGATGAAGGAATTGCTCGCGTCCTCTCCCTTCGGAGGAGGTGCGCAGGTGTGGGCTGGCAAAGACCTGTGGGCAATGCGCTCGCTTCTTTTGACGGAACCAGTGGATCTGCTGATCGGCAATTCCTACGGCAAGTATCTCGAGCGTGACACCGACACGCCACTGGTTCGGCTTACGTTTCCGATTTTCGACCGCCATCATCATCATCGCTTTCCTCTCATGGGCTACCAAGGCGGATTGCGTCTTCTGACGGTCATTCTCGACAAGATCTTCGACGAGCTTGATCAGGAGACCATGTGGGAGGGCGTTTCGTACGACCTCACGCGCTAAATGCTTGGCCGGCGTCGGCCGGCCATCCCGCCACTGCATTGGAAGGTTGCGCGATGTCATCGATCGAGACACAAATGCGAGATGCCTCCGGCGAGGTATTCCGCACCACGGAAACCAAGGAGACATGTCACAACGCGTCACAGGGATCAGCAGCGGGCGGTGGCTGCGCCTTCGACGGAGCTAAGGTCGTGCTGCAGCCAATCACCGATGTCGCACATCTCGTCCACGCGCCGCTCGCATGCGAAGGCAATTCCTGGGACAACCGAGGCGCCGCATCTTCAGGTCCAGTTCTTTGGCGCACAAGTTTCACCACTGATCTTACCGAACTCGACATAGTGACGGGAGATAGTGAGCGAAAGCTTCTCAAGGCTATCCGGGAGATCAAGGAGGGGTATGCGCCGGCCGCAATCTTCGTCTACGGAACCTGTGTCACGGAGCTGATCGGTGACGACATCGATGCGGTCTGCAGGCACGCAGCGCAGAGGTTCTCAATACCAGTGGTGCCGGTGAAGTCGCCAGGCTTCGGCGGTTCGAAGAACCTCGGTAACCGGCTCGCAGGCGAGGCTCTGCTCGAGCACGTCATAGGCACGGTGGAGGCCGATGATCCAGGTTTATACGACATCAATATACTCGGCGAATTCAACCTCTCAGGGGAATTCTGGTTGGTGAAGCCGCTTTTGGACCGACTTGGGATCCGTGTCCGCGCCTGCATTCCCGGCGACGCGCGCTACGCGCAGGTGGCTTCTGCCCATCGCTCACGTGCAGCTATGATGGTGTGCTCCACTGCTCTCATTAATGTTGCTCGCAAGATGGAAGAACGCTGGAACATTCCATTTTTCGAAGGCTCCTTCTACGGCATTTCCAGCACTTCTGAATCCCTGCGGCGGATCGCCCAACTGCTCGTAAAGAAGGGCGCTGGTTTCGCTTTGCTCCATCATGTCGAGACTCTCTTAGCAGAAGAGGAGGAGGGGGCCTGGAGGAAGCTGGAAGTGTATCGGCGTCGGCTTGAGGGGAAGCGCGTTCATCTGAACACCGGCGGGGTGAAATCCTGGTCCATCGTACACGCACTGATCGAAATCGGCATGGAGATTGTCGGTACATCCGTCAGGAAATCGACTGCCAGGGATAAGGAGAGAATCAAGCAGATGCTGAAGGACGAGAACCACCTTCACCAATCGATGGCAGCGAGCGAGCTCTATGCAATGTTACGTGAACACAAGCCTGATATCATGCTGTCGGGCGGACGCACTCAGTTCGTCGCGCTTGAGGCGAAAATTCCTTGGCTCGACGTCAACCAGGAACGCCAGCATGCTTACGCTGGCTATGACGGCATGGTGGAACTAGCACGCCAGATTGATTTGGCAATCCGCAACCCGGTTTGGGCGCAGTTGCGCGAACCGGCGCCGTGGAAGCAGTTCGTTACGACCGTAAGATCGGCGGAACCAAGCAATAATGAGATCTGCCGACGAGGCGACAGGTGGTTTCCATTGAGGTGAAAATTATGGCTCGCATCCTGACCCAAACAAAAACGGCAGCGATCAACCCTCTAAAGTCGTCTCAACCATTGGGCGCTGCCTTGGCGTTCCTGGGCGTCGATGGTGCGCTGCCAATACTGCATGGCAGCCAGGGATGTAGCAGTTTTGCACTGGTGCTGCTCGTGAGGCATTTCAAGCATATGGTCCCGTTGCAGACTACTGCAATGGACCAGATCGCGACTGTGGTGGGCGGCGCCGAATTTCTCGAGAAAGCTCTCGTCAAACTAAAAGCTCGCACGTGGCCCCGGCTGATCGGGATCTGCACCACCGCTGTGGCAGAAACTCGCGACGAAGATATCGCACCTGATATCTTTAACGCCACAGGGGCGGGCCTGAGAGGACGCATTGATACGGAAGTGGTACTCGCACGCACTCCCGACTTCGCAGGGGCGGTCGAGGAGGGATGGTCGAAGGCTGTTACGGCTATTATCGAGGCAATCACGCGGCCAGGGACTCAGGACCGCGATGCGGGGAGGGTCGTGATTCTGCCCGGCTCGAATATGACAGTTGCCGATGTAGAGCATCTGCGGGAAATGGTTGAGAGCTTCGGCTTAATACCCCTCATTTTGCCTGACGTGTCCGGCGGGTCTGACGAAGCTGTCCGCGATCGATGGATTCAAATCTCACGCGGTGGCGCGAAGGTGGAGCATATCCGTGATCTCGGGGCGGCAACACAGTGCATCGCGGTCGGCGAACAGATGCGCCGACCGGCTGAAGCTTTGCAGGGTCTGACTGGATTGCCATACGTGATGTTCAGATCACTCACGGGCCTGATTAACGCCGACCGTTTCGCCTGGCTCCTTGCAGCGATTTCGCGGGACAGCGCGCCGGCAGCTGTCCGTCGTGGCCGCATGCAGTTGCAGGAGGCGATGCTCAGCGGGCATTTTCATTTTGCAGGAAAGAAGGTCGCCATTGCGTGCGAGCCGGACCAGCTCTTGCAGTTCGCCCAATTCTTTATCGGCATGGGGGCGGTCATTACAGCCGCGGTCACCACTACCGGGCACCCAAAGGTGCTGCAGACAGTATCAGCGGATACTGTCCAGGTGGGTGATCTTGGTGACCTGGAACAGCTCGCAGCGGATGCTGATCTGCTCGTCACGCACTCCCATGGCCGACAGGCCGCAGAACGCCTCAGCGTTCCACTGATGCGAGTCGGTTTCCCTGTTTTCGACCGCATTGGAGGCCAGCATAAATTGAAAATCCTTTATCGAGGAACGCGCGACATGATCTTCGAAGTTGCCAATATAATTCAGGCGAGCCAAGGTCTGCCGCCCGCTCGCGCACCAGCGGACCCGTAGGACAAGGTCAGCGGTACCTTCATCCGTCACGAACTCCTCCTCATCTCGAGTATCGCCGAGCCGTGATGATTTGATCGACTGCAGCGCGGAACTGAAGAAAAAGGAGGTCTTACATTGAGAGGCAAACGCACATCTGATGAGTTTGTGATCGTACTGCTCGGTCTAATCGCCAATGAAGAGACGTGACAAAACACCCCTTTCGAACTGACGCCGTACAAACACATTGTTCCAGAGCTCATTCTTGAAGGCGAAACCCATAAGCTTTCCAAAAATCGATCAAAAGAACTTCAGGTCGGAGGTTCTACAATCTTCGGTACCTCTTCTCCTCATTTTCCGGGCTGCCGGCTGCAGCCTATGCGAAATCATTGCTCCGATCCTTGACGACACCTCACCTAAGGGTTTTAGCGCCTTTGTCGTCCTCCTCATACTTTGCGAAATGTTCATGACCCTGAATCGGATAAGATAGGTCGCAACCGTAAGCCCAATCCAAGAGCAATTGTTGAAAGATGGTCTTCCTCTTCGACACAAAGTCCTTTTGCCGGTGATCGACGGTCGCTGCTCGCAGGCGCGGGTCGGCAAGGTACTTGTCTGATTTCTTTTTGCGCTCCATGTCATCGTGCTCCTTGTGTAAACCTACCGGCAATGATGTCGCCTGCAAGGGATCAGCGTTCATAGTAAAAGGATTGCCCTGTCGCGATATGGTTAGCCGTAGCAGGACATTTGATGAAAGCGGTAGATAAAGCAACGCACTTGTTGGATATATTTTTCGTTGTAACGTGCGCCATCCAATATTATAGTTTATAATGTAGGAAAACAGTGGGCTATAAGAATATAAATCTGCATATATTATTGTATATATTGCGTTCGTTGCTTTAGCTCCAATCCTCATCGCGAATTTATCCGCGACCGCTCTACGGCTGAAGCAAATCAGCTGCACGATATGAAGCGCTGACTCCGGTCTCCGAGTCGCGGAGGAAATGCTCGCGGCCGAAGGCATCCAGGTCAGCCACAAAACGCGCGGCAGACGGATGGCTGCCGACGACTCTAGAATGGCAGCCTGGCGTTTTCCTTGGCTTCCTTCATCACGAAAAAAGTGCGCGTCTGGCGCACGCCAGGCAGGGCGATCAGCTTCTGGCCATGCAGCTTGTTGAAATCGGCTATGTCGCGGACGCGGATTTTCAGTAGGTAATCGAAATCTCCGGGGACCAGACTGCAGTCCAGCACTTCCTTCAGCTCCATGACGCGCCCTCAAATGCGCCAAAGCTCTCAGGTGTGGAGCGATCCAATACGACGCCAACCATCACCTTCCGTTCTTTGCCTCTCTCTTTTCAGCCGCCGTCGCAGACGATGGCAGTCCCTACCTTAACGGTCCCAAGCCCAAATCCCGACCCTAGATAAATTCGACGGCGCGCCTGAGTGTCTTCGCGAGTCTACCGGGCAGACCCAGACGGGAACCTCCCTTCCTTGCAGGTCGGCTCCCTATAAAACCTCAAATGACTAGCTTTAGGTGGCTGGATAAAACCAGACCCGCGGCGCCACGTAGAGCCGTATGGCCTTCGCCGATACCATTCACTGTGATTGATATCTCCTGACCAGGTCTCTTTACCACTAGCTGCTTGACATGCCGTCTGATCAGCTCCGCAGCCTTCATTCCGCCTCCGGCGACGTCTCCGTGAAGGACGTAGGAGTTGAGGGACAGTGTTTGCTGCAGGTTGACGATGCCGAACGCCACGTTGCGTGTATAACGGTCGAGAAGTTCCTCTGCCGCATTCGAGCCTTCGTCTGTTTCCTTGACAAGTCTGGCACAGGTGACGCTTCGGGGATGTGGTAAGCCCATTCGGACGGCTTCTTTTCGTAGCCACGGAAGGGCAGCTACCGTCTCCCAGCAACCGTGCTTTCCACAATTGCAAAGGGCACCGTCGATCTGAACCACGCTGTGCCCGAGCTCACCGCCGGATCCGGCGAGTCCACGATAAACCTTGCCGTCGATGAAGAAGGCGCCGCCAAGCACCTCGCCGGTATAGACCGCGGCAAAATTTTGTTGGCCGCGGCCGGGCCCGAACCATCTGTCCCCAACAAGCAAGGCACGAGGGTGATGATCGATAACAACGGGAAGAGAGAAGCGTTCTTGTAGTATCGCTACAAGAGGTAGTCCCGTTAGAACGGGAGCAAGGTTGACGGTAAGAATTGTTCCTTTGTCACTGTCGATCATTCCAGCAGAAGCCACGCCAATGCCAAACGGTGCCCGCTGGGCCTGAGACAGTGTGGCAGTAAGCGTCTTCGTCATGACAGCGATGAATGCTTCTGTGTCGCCATGCGGATCAAACTCAGCTTTCGTAACGGCCTTGATCTCGCCAGTTAGAGCCACGAGGCATGATTGTATCGTGCCGGGCAGAAGGAGGACTGCGCCAAGCATCGGTGCATCGGGGTTAAAATAAAGGGGACGAGCCGGCTTGCCGCCTTTGACGTCGGAAGGCGACGCATCTCCCTCGATAAGAAGCTGGTCTTCGATCATCGGCTGCACAATACCGGTGATCGTGGTCCGGTTGACGCCCGCAAGTCGAGCGAGATCCGCCCGGCTTTTGGGTCCGTTATCATACAAAGCTTGAAGTACGCGACCGCGATTTATGGCGCCGAGTGCCGATTGGGAGACAAGCGTAACGTTGCCGCTGTTCTCGCCGGCGGCGACTTCTCTGGTGGCAGGGGTGCGCTGGCCCAACGAATAGGACGGCTGGCTCTCAAACTTCACTTCTCTTCTCCAATCTACCGGATCCTTTTAGCCCGTACATTATCGAACGGCCATACAGCAAAGGGCCCTTTCCGGTGGCGCAAGCAGGATGTCGATGACAAGCGCGGTGCAGCGGAAATTTTGGTGACCACTTCTTGACACTAACATAAGTTTGTGCGAGGTACAAACTAACAGCCTACAAAAGGCGGATTAGGGGTAACAATCTCAGATCGACAAGCGGAAGCCCGGTGGCTCCGCTGAAGGGCCGAGGTTGGGATACGAAGCAACTGAGGAGGCTGTTTATGACAATCGATATCGGAAATATGTCGCGACGTGACCTGCTGAAAAGCGCTTCCGTCGCAGCTCTTGTGGCTGGCGCGGGATCACTGGCCATTCCACGGCGAGGAGCCGCGCAGGATGCGAACACGGTTCGCGTCCTGTCCGTTGAAGACCCATTCTTCTTCTCAATGAAGGAGTTGGTGCCGGAATACGAGAAAGAAACCGGTATCAAGGTCGAACTGGAGAGTCTCTCCTATGACGCCCTTCAATCGCGCCTCGTGTCTGCCTTTGTCGCCAAGACCTCAGACGCCGACGTCATCGTTGTCGATCAGATGTGGCTCGGGCAGTACCTCGACAATGGCTGGATCATCTCGCTGAACGATTTTATTGCCAAGGACAGCGAATTCGACCTCTCAGACTTCATCCCGGAGGTCCTTTACTCCTCGAACATGTGGCGCGGCCAGATCGGGACATTGCCGGTCGCCGCCTATGCCCAAGGGGTTATGTACCGCAAGGACGTGTTTGACAAACTCGCCATTGAAGCGCCGCCGACCAAGACCTCGGAAGACTGGACCTGGACCAAATATGTCGACACACTGAAGTTGATGGAAGGCAAGTCATTTGGCGGCAAACCGTTGTTTCCCACGGTTGTCTGCGGCTCCCAACCGTCGCCGATCGTCCACATGTTTACGCAGGTGTCGGCAAGCCACGGTGCCAACTGGTTCAAATCATTCCCTGCCGACCCGTGGGATTTCTCTCCGCAGTTGACAAGCCCCGCCTGGGTCAAATCTGTTGAAGTCTATAGGCAGCTCTACAAGCTGTCTCCGCCTGAAGCGATCAACTATGTCTGGTTCGACGCCGGCACCCGTTTTGCCAAAGGTGACATCGGGATGTTCTACTGGTGGACGCCGTACTTCTACCTGATCAAAAACTCGGGCTACATGACCGGCAAGAAGTCGGACGTGATGGACAAGTACGCGACGGCGGCCTTGCCAAAGGCTGAGGGCGTGCCTCAGACGGTCAGTCTCGGCGGATGGAGCCTTGGCATCCCATCCAGTTCCGAAAGGCAAGAAGCAGGCTACGCCTTCATCAAATGGGCGACCTCGAAAACCACGCAGAAGAAAATGGCTCTTTGGCCGGACCTTAACTACCAATTCTCCGACTTTGCGCGCGTTTCACTCTACGAAGACGAGGAAGTCAAAGCGCTCTACCCGTACCTCGATGTGCAGTATGCGATGATGAAGCAGGGTAACGGCAAGGTCACACGCCCGCCTGTACCTGGTTACACGGCCATTGAAAGCGTGCTGGGCCTCACATTGAACCAGCTTTTGACCGGTAGCGAAGAGCCGAAGACCGGCCTTGAACGTGCCAACAGCCTGTTCGAGAGCATCCTGAAGGGTAATCTCATGATCCCTTATCAAAAAGCCAGCTACGCAGACACTCTTGACGGGGCCAAAGCCCAGATCGCCAAGAGGTAATAGAGTTCTCCTCGGGCCGGCGCGACAGCGATCGCGCCGGCAGCTACTTGAAGAAGAACTGGATCTGCCAATGCACACGACAACTGTTCGCTCACCGCGAGCCTTCAGGCCCGCCTGGAAGAGCTTTATCCGACGAAACCTGCCATACTTGCTGATCGCGCCTTCGGTCGTGATGCTGCTCGCTCTGATCGCCTACCCCTTACTGTTTGCCCTACGATCGAGCTTCTACTTCTGGAACCTGCAAATCGGTCCGGAGCCGCTTCAGTTCGTTGGCTTCGAGAATTATGTGCAGGCCTTTAACGCCTTTGACTTTCGCGCCGCACTGACCAACACCTTGATCCTGTCGATCCTTGGCACGACACTTGAGTTCACGTTTGGCCTTGCGATCGCCCTCATCCTGCTCAAGGCACTGCCTGGCATGAACGTCGTGCGTGCCCTGCTGATCCTCCCCACCACGATTGCCCCTATCGTCGTCGGATTTTTGTTCCGCTATCTCTATGATCCAGGCGGTGGACTGTTGAGCTGGGTGTTGCAGTCGCTTTGGCTACCTGTGCCGGCAGAGGGAATTCTTGGCTCGCCTTCAACCGCACTTACGGCAATCCTCTTCGTCGACATTTGGCAATGGACGCCGTTTTTTGCAATCGTCCTCTACGCAAGCCTCTTAGCCGTTCCTGACGAAATCTTGGAGGCCGCGCGACTGGATCGGGCATCCGCGTGGACGATCCTGATGCGTATCAAGCTGCCGCTGATCAAGCGCACCGCGATTATCATCGTCATGCTTCGCTTCATGCAGATCTTCAACACCTTCGACACGGTGCTTGTGCTCACCCGCGGAGGACCGGGCACCTCGACGCGCACCCTTGGATACTCGCTCTACGAGCAGGGCCTCGTCAACTTCAACATTGGCCTTGTCAGCGCAATGACCTGGATCACCGTGCTGATCGTCAATGTCATCGTTGCCCTCTACGTCTTCTTCGCGTTCAGAAACGAGGAGTGGTAAAATGCCCCGTCGTCGCACAAGCTTCAACACGGCACTCACCTACGCCGCCGGCCTCCTCTTCCTGGCAATCTTCGTTGGGCCGATCCTATGGTTTATCGCTCTTGCCGTACGCCCGGCCGAGACGGCCTTCACCATGCCGCCGCAAATTACCTTCGAGCCCAATCTCGACGCATTCCGGCACATCCTCATCGATCCTGGCACTAACTCACCGCAACTGGTCAACAGCCTGATCGTCGCAATCGGTGCCGTGTTGCTCAATCTGCCCTTTTCCGTTCCTGCTGCCTACGCGTTGTCCCGCTTCAAGCTGCGCGGCAAGAAAAACATCATGTTGTGGTACCTCGGCTTGCTGATGGCCCCGCCAGTCGCGTTCCTGATTCCTTATTTCATCCTCATCACGCGCATCGGTCTCCAGGGTTCCTACTTCTCGATGGTCCTCGTCCTGCAGACGCTGACGATCCCGTTTTCCGTCTGGTTGATGAAGAGTTTCATCGACGAGGTGCCGGTGGAACTGGAGGAGGCTGCCCGGGTCGACGGCGCGCGATGGTACACGATTATGTTGCGGATCACGCTACCGATCGTTCGTCCCGGCATCATCGTAACCTCGATGTTTGCCTTCGTGTTCGCATGGAATAACGCGGCTTTTCCGCTGGTGCTGAGTTCGCGCTCCACCGCCACCCTCCCGATCGGAACACTTGGATATTTCGCTACCAGCGGCGTGACGTGGAACTACATCGCTGCCGCCGCAGTGCTCGCGATGATACCGCCGATGATCATCTTCCTTGTTTTCGATCGATACGTCGTTCGAGGCCTCACCTTCGGTTCGGTGAAGGGCTGAGCTTTCCCTTATGAATGGAGTAATGCAATGAACAAACTGCGAATGGGCGTCATCGGCGCCGGTCTTTGGGGCGGCAATCATGCCCATACCTTTAATGTCTTGCCGGAGACCGAACTGGTCGGCGTCTGTGACCTCGATGAGGGCAGGGCGCTGAAGATGAAGGAAGCCTACCGCGCAACGCAGGCCTTTACCGACTATCAGAAGCTGATCTCAAGCGACCAGATCGATGCCATCTCGGTTGCGACACCTGACTTTACCCACACGCCGATCATTCTGGCCGCTCTGAAAGCCGACAAACACGTATTGAGCGAAAAACCGCTTGCGACGACAGTGCGCGAAGCCGAGGAAATTGCTGCGGCCGCCGCAAAGTCCAAGGGCAAGCTGATGATTGATTTCCATAATCGTGTGAATCCAATCCTCGCCCAGGTTCGTGACATGATTCAAGGCGGTCAGATCGGCTTGGCAAAGCACGGCACTGCGCGTCTCTCGAACACGACATTCGTTCCGTTCGAAATGCTGAGCTGGGCCGCGAAGTCTTCTGCACTCTGGTTCCTGGGCAGTCATCTGGTGGATGTCCTGCGCTTCATCCTGGCGGACGAGGTCGTACGGGTTTATTCCGTCGCCCGCTCGGGGACCCTGTCGGCCGGCGGCGTGGATACGAAGGATTTCCATGTCTCGGTGCTTGAATTTTCCAAGGGCACGGTCGTGACCATGGAGAACAGCTGGATCCTGTCGCGTGACAATCCTTCGCTTGTCGATTTCAAGATCGAGTTTGTCGGCGAAAAGGGCCAGGTCCAGGCGGACCCCACCCACAATGGCGGCCTGCGAAAGATCGTCGACGGCGGACTAAAATACAATGACTATATCGGCATAACACCAACCGGCGCGACGCGCATCGGCGGCTTTGTCCTGGAATCCATCGCTCGTTTTGTCGATAGCGTCGTGCGCGACGCTCCGCTACTGGCAGATGCACAGGACGGCCTGGCGAACACCAAGACCCTGGCAGCCATCGAGGAATCCGTCGCGACCGGCAAGGCTGTGAACATCGGCTAGAGCCGGAACCAAAAGCGCGGGGCATGTCCGCACGAACAGTGCGGCTTGCCTCGCTTGAAAATACGGGGAGTAAATAAAAATGGCGTCCATGACCTTCGATGGGATCGGCAAGACCTTTCCGGACGGAACCGTTGCCGTTGCGAATGTAAGTTTTTCGGTCGCCAACGGAGAATTCGTCGTGTTGGTCGGCCCGTCCGGTTGTGGCAAGTCGACATTATTGCGGATCGCAGCGGGTCTTGAAACGCTCAACAGCGGCCGGTTGCTCATGGATGACGCTAATGTCACCGAGACTGAGCCCCAGGACCGGGATATCGCGATGGTTTTTCAGAACTACGCGCTTTACCCCCATATGACTGTCTACGACAATATGGCCTTCGGTCTGCAGCAGCGCAAAATGCCCAAGGACAAGATCGATAAGCTGGTGCGTGACGCGGCGGAAATGCTCGACCTTACCCGCTATCTCGAACGCAAACCAGGGGCGTTGTCGGGTGGCCAGCGCCAACGTGTGGCAATGGGTCGGGCGATCGTTCGCCATCCCATGGCCTTCCTGATGGACGAGCCGCTTTCAAACCTTGATGCCAAGCTCCGCGTACAGATGCGCGGCGAACTGAAGTTGCTCAACCAGCGGCTCGGTGTAACGACGCTCTACGTAACCCACGACCAGGTCGAAGCCATGACCATGGGCGATCGTGTCGCTGTGCTGAAGCCAGTATTCAATGGCGAGGAGAGCAATCTTCAGCAGATCGACACCCCGCAAATGCTCTACGACAAGCCCGCCAACCTCTTTGTCGCGGGCTTCATCGGATCGCCGGCGATGAATTTTGTGCGCGTCGAGTTGACTGCGGAAGCCGGGTCACTCAAAGCTGCGGTAACTGGAACGCAGATATCCTTCTCCGTCGCCGCCAAGCCGGCACTTTCGGAATATATAGGCCGGCAGGTCATCGTTGGAATTCGCCCGGAGATGTTTCTGGTTTGCCCCGCGTCTGAAGCCCTCTTCAACGAGCAGGTCCCGGTTGCCGAAGCGCTGGGAGCCGACACCTTCGTCTTTTTCGACATCGCGTCACCGCCGGTCAACGTAAACGATGCCGAAGATACCGAAGACTTTCCAAACAAAGGTAAGAACCGACTTGTCGCGCGGATCCCACCGGCGCTCACACCGCGTCCCAACCAACATTTGCCGCTCACTGTCGATCTGGAGAAATTGCACTGGTTCGATCCGGTAACCGGAACTGCGATCCGAGACTGACAGGACATCCGCAAATTATCGCCACACTAGGAATTCAAGTCTTTTCTCCTGCCCTCCCAGGCAACTTAGCTGTCGTCGAATACGAGGTCGGCGGCAGCCATTTTTTCTTCGGATTCCGAATTTTGAAATGCAGAACCTGAACATTCATGCACCGCGACAGAGCTTAGAGGAGTGGCTTGTGAAACATGTTTCCATTGTCGGGAAGTTCTTTGTCATCATGGCCATTTTTGGTGTCACGGCGCTGGGACTGACATTCTATCAGAGCCGCCAGATGCTTACGGTAAACGACGGTTACCAAGGGCTTCTCGACCGGGATGCATCTGCAGCGCTTCGATTGACACAGTCAAACAGAAGTCTCGAAACGGCGCGTGCCAGCATCAGCGACATGGTGATGACGCGGTCGAAAGAAGCGAGGGCGCGGGCAGAAGCAGGTCTGAATGACGCGCGAGAGAACTTCGTCAGGTTCATGGATCTGGCCATCCAGGCAGTTCCCGAGCAGGGTGAACTGCCGAAGTTGAAGGCGGATGGATTCTCTGTCCTGACCGACACGTGTGGTGCAGCGATCGCTGTGGCCCGCGGCGCGACCAGTGAAGCCGAGCTTGCCATGGTACAGCAACTCTATCTGACTTTATGTCAACCCGCCTTCGCTGCCATTTCACCGAGGTTTACGTCCGTGACGGAAGAACTCGCTTCAGACGCGGAGCAAAAGCGTGCTGATGTTTTACGCGTTGTCGGTGACACGTCAGTAGTGAGTTTGGGAGCAGCGATTGCCGCACTGCTCGCCGTCTCATGCTTTGGTTTCATCACAATTCGCTCCTGGTTGGTCAAACCTATCAAGCAGATGGTTTCGACGATGAAGGTCATTGCCGAGGGCGATCTGACGTTGTCCGTTGAGGGAACGATCCGCCGTGACGAGATCGGATCCATGGCCCGCGCAGTGCAAATCTTTAAGGACAACGAGTTACGGACACGCGATCTCGAAAAGGATGTAGAGGCCAGTCGTGGGGCAAGCGAGATCGAACGTACCCGCCTCGCCGACACCGAGCGCCAGCGGGCACGTGATATGGCGGAGGCCACGGCCGGGCTGGCTGAGGGCCTGAAGCAGCTTGCGGGCGGCAACCTCGTGTTCAGTCTCGACGTCAGTTTCGCTGAGGATTTCGAACCATTGCGCGCAAATTTCAACGCCGCTGTTGTTCAACTCGCTGAAAGCCTGAGAGCCGTGTCGCACACTACCAGATCGATAAATGATGGCGCGCAGGAGATCGCTTTGAGCGCGCAGGACCTGTCCCGGCGGACTGAGCATCAGGCCGCTTCTCTGGAGGAAACTGCCGCCTCCCTCGATCAGATCACCCAGAATATCGCCAGCTCTAGCACGCGCACGGCGGAAGCCCGACACGTTGCGGTCGAGGCGAACAAATCCGCCCGTCATTCCGGGAAAGTTGTTTCCAGCGCTGTCGCAGCAATGCAGCGGATCGAACATTCTTCCTCGCAGATATCGGCTATTGTCGGCGTGATCGACGAAATCGCGTTTCAGACCAATCTCCTGGCCCTCAATGCAGGCGTTGAAGCGGCACGGTCCGGCGAGGCCGGAAAGGGCTTTGCAGTCGTTGCACAGGAGGTGCGGGAGCTTGCTCAACGCTCAGCGCACGCAGCAAAGGAGATAAAGGACCTGATCCTCAATTCCGTTGACGAGGTCAGCAGTGGCGTCACGCTGGTTTGCGATACCGGTGAGACGCTCAAGATAATCGAGGAACAAATCGTGTTGATCAACACCCAGCTTGATGCAGTCACGGTTGCTTCCAATGAGCAGTCGGCAACTCTTTCCGAGATCAATCGGACCATCAATCAACTGGATCAAGTTACGCAGCAAAATGCTGCCATGGCCGAGGAGTCCACGGCTGCAAGTACTGCACTTGCCGCAGAGGCAAAGCGGCTGCGGTCGATCGTCGCCGGGTTTCAGATTGACATCGGCAATGGGATCTCTGAGCAGCTAACCGATCAGACAAACGCCGGTACAGCGTCAATATCTTCACCACCGCGACTTAGGCTGGGAAAGGGTGCGCACCCAGTCGGAACATTGAGATAGCTCGGCAGCGCCATTTGGCGCCGTAAAATACATACCCGAGGATCGCGCATGCGGAGGCAGTTAGATGACGAAATTCAGCAATTCAGAAAGAAGCAGACTGGCGGCACCGCGTAGAGCAGCCAGGCATTCGCCATCTCCGAAAACAAGGGCGATGTCATCACCTGGGCGATGGAATACCAGATCGTGGAAGCTTTCCTGAATCAGACGAAGAATGGGGCCTCCCCCCCGTACAATGTCCCCGTGAATAACAATGAAATTCGGCGCCATAAACTGCTGGAGGTTCGCCAGGCCAACCGCGATATTGAACGCGTAGTCGCGAATGAGATCTCTCGCGCCCGGCACGTCCTTGTCGGCCAGCGTCGACAATCGGCTCACATCCAGGGAGAGAGGTCGTGGCAACCGCCTGACCTTAGCTTCGGTCCTTAGCCACTTCGAGCTGGCGATCGTTTCCCAGCATCCGCGTCTGCCGCACTGACACATCCGACCTTTGATGTCTACGGTCGTATGACCGATTTCACCACCTGCACCTGCGGGTCCGCGATAGAGATGTGCATCAAGGTAAAGCGCTCCGCCCAAAGTCTCTCCGATATAGACCGAGGCGAAGTTTCTCCGACCGCGGCCCTGTCCAAACCAGCGATCCCCAACGAGTAACGCCCTCGTATCCTGATCGACGCAGACTGTGACTCCGAAACGCTTGTTCAATTCGGTTTCGAGCGGAAATCCATCGAGGAAAGGCGCAAGGCCGACGGTCACGATCGTGCCAGTCTCCGTATTGATCATTCCTGCGACGGCTACACCGATCCCCAAGATCGGCTTTCCAAATGCGACGGCTTTTTCGATACAGGTGCTTATAATACGGAATGCGTCGGCCGCATTTGCTACGTTCTTCGGGAAGTAGACGACATTTTGCGCATAGACCTCGCCCTCCAAAGAGACCAAACACGCACTCACTCGGTCGTGCAGCAGGAGCACCGCGCAAATTGGCCTTGCGTCCTTGGAAAACCACAATTTGGTAGCCGGCTTGCCGCCTGTTTCATTGGGAGGGATCACCTCTCCTTCCGCGAGCACCCCCTGATCGAGTAAAGGCTGCACTATCCCACCGATAGTTCCTCGAGTCACACCGGTAACGCGGGCCAGATCCGCCCTGCTAGATGCTCCTATGTCGTACAAGGCTTGTAGCAATCGTCCTCGATTTGCGGCCCCTAAAGTTCCCGTCGAGATTAGTTTTTGAGCCAGCATAATGCCCTTACCGCTTTCGCTTTTTTGGCTATCGTCAGGGCTGCTCTCATTCTCTCCAAGCCGGAAAGCTTGAAGTCTTCTTATCAACGAGTCCATTTCATCCGATCCTGTTTTACGAATCCAACTGAGCCTAAGCGGTGAGCACTATCAGCCGGATAACTGGAGCTCCCCGTTCGGACCGGATAGTGTTTTTAGGGCCATCTGGGGCTCCTTCAACGCGTCTTATGACCGCACGTGCCGCCTGGAAAACCCTGAAAGATCCCCTCACAAGGCTTTCCTCAATGACCTCAGATGTCCGAGCAATCGTTAAGAAACAATTGAAATATTGAAGTGACGAGCCGAAGCGGAGCGGGGCTCCAATGGCTGCGCCAATTATTCCACGCAGCCATATACGAGATGCAGTCTGTACTTGTCTATATTGATGCCCCCACATATATCTTCATATATACTTGATTTTATACTCACTTTTAACTTTTGCATCTCCGAAAACGGTGATAGCGATTGCGAGGGCTGATCAGCATTTCAATGAACGATGATTGGACAATGCAATGAGCGGATTTGGTGCACCAGAGCGCAAAACGCGCAACGCGCAAGGTGCTTGCGCAGTCGAGAAGCTCGCCATTTTCGGTGGGAAGCCCGTGATCCCTCTGGGACGCGTCATACCTTGGCCCGCGGCAGAGAAAAAGCACTTGGATGCGCTTCGCGGAGTTGTGGATAGTGGGAAATATCACCGCGTCAATCATCCGATTGTCAGCGATCTGGAGCAAAATCTTGCAAGGTGGATTGGAAAGTGGCAAGTGCGGGCTGTCGGCAGCGGAACGGCGGCCATTCACATTGAACTCGACTACTTCAAGGAGCGCGGGGAGCAAGTTGTTACCGCGGCACTGAATTGGCCGGGAGCGGTAGGACCAATTACAATCAATGGCCTTGAACCCGTCTTCGTCGATGTCGACATGAGCGTAGCCGGGATTGATCAGCAGGCGGCCGCTGAGAGGTTCAACCCCAACGTCGCTGCGGTTCTGATCACCCACCTTTTCGGGAACAATGTTCTCGTCCCCGATGGAAGGCATGCTGCGCGTGCTCAAGGAATTGCAGTGATCGACGACATCTGCCAGTCGATCGCAGCCGCGAAAGCAATCGTCGGCGGCTCTCATCTTGATGCAGACGCACTCGCTCTTTCCGGAAACGGCGCTAAACACCTTGGGGCCGGCGAGTTGGGATTTGTGATAACGGAGGACGACGACCTAATTGCACATGTTGATCGCGTATCGCTGTCAAGCTCGTCTCGCAGCGGAGCGCGAATATTTTCACCTCTTTCCCAAGGGTACAATTACCGGCCCAACGTATTCTCTTCATCTATTGCGAAGCTGCGGGTCACAGAGATGGATGCGCAACTCGAAATTCGAAGAGACAATAGCAATCTGTTATGGGAGATGATCAGCGACCTTGCGGGTATACTTCCGCTTTTCGACTCGTCAGACCGCGACCATTCGATGCTCAACTTTCCTTTGCGGATTGAACCTGAGGTGCTTGGCTTTCCGCCAGGTCCGGCTGCAAGGGATTTCGTCGTCAAATCGCTGCAGGCCGAAGGTGTGCCTATCTGCGTTTGGCTCACGAAGCCCGTTTTTGAATATCTCCCGGAAATTCGCAACAAGTGGAACGCCGTCGATTTTCCACACACCGTGAAAATATTGGATACGATGTTCTACGTCTCCGAGATCGCACCGCCAAATGGTGGCGAGTTGATGCATCTCTACGCAGATGCTTTTCACAAGGTTTGGAGTGCTCTTCATAAGCAGGGGCCGGAGATCGCAGCTGGAGCAATTCCCAGCTGAGCACCACGCGTCGCGACAATTCCCCGGGCCGCAATAGTCTACCCCACAGGTTTTAAGCACACTCTGCTCAATGGGCAAACATCTAAGCAGCACTGGGACAAAACTCAAAGCCATTTCTACGACGAGGCCCCTTGTATGTCTTTCTCAAAAAAACCGGAATTATTGATCTTCGACTGCGACGGGGTCCTCGTCGATAGCGAGCTTATCGCAACCGCGGTGCACATCGAAGCGTTGGCGAAGTGTGGCTATATCATATCCGCTGAAGAGTATAATGATCGTTTCGTGGGAATGACTGACCAGCAGAGTTATTCAGTCATAGAATCCGAGCGGGGCCTCCGCCTACCAGAGGATCACCATGAAAGCGTTATGGCCGAAATCGCAAATCGTTACGCGCGTGATCTGCGCGCGACCAGCGGCGTTCGGCAAGCGTTGCAAGCTATCAATTTGAAGAAGTGCGTCGCGTCGAACAGTGACACTACAAAGCTCTGCTTGGCACTCATAGTCACAGACCTACACAAGTTTTTTTGGCCCCATGTCTTCAGCGCTTCGCAAGTTGCTCGTGGGAAGCCGGCTCCGGATCTCTTTTTGTTTGCTGCACAGAATATGAAGAAACCAGCTGGCAGTTGTCTTGTTATTGAAGATAGTGTTGCGGGAACCCAGGCGGCGGTGGCTGCGGGGATGACGGTGATTGGCTTTGTTGGTGGCTCCCATTGCCTACCTGGGCATGGAGAAAAACTGGCAGAAGCAGGTGCGATAAAGCTGTTTAATGACATGGCGGCACTGCCACAAATCTTGGCTCGTTTGTGATCACCAATTGCGCGCAAGCGATCCGTTTGAGCCCCGGTATCACTGTCCAGATTCATGGTGCGTGCGATAGCACTAGGGTAGTGCACGGGCTCGTCATTTGACTATCCGCGCTTGTTTGCTCGGACCGCTAAAGACATGGAGACACTATGACAGCTGAAACTCCGGTGACGATAGATTACCTAGAAGGATTTCCGAATTTCCTTTCCGTTTGCACAAGCTGGGCCTTCGGACAATGGGGTTGTCAATCGTATGGCTCATATGAACAAACGCGACGTGAGTTTGAAGCCGCAACGAGCGGTTCAATGCCGCTAACACTTATTGCCATTGAAAACGCGGTGCCCGTAGGAATGATCACGTTAGCTGATCGTGACTTCGACGGAAAATCCAATCTATCTCCATGGCTTAAGTCGCTGTATGTCCATCCATTCCACCGCAATAAAGGAATAGCCGCGTTGTTGATTAAGCGGCTGGAGCAGGAGGCATCGCGTCTCGGTTGCAAAAGCCTCTACTTGGTAACAGAGGACGCGCGCGTTCTTTACGAAAAGAGTGGCTGGCAGGCAATTAACTACGTCCAAACACCGTTCGGCGCAGCAGATTTGATGACGAAGGTTCTGCCGGAGAGTCCACTTGACTGAAAAACCCCTACGCCACAGCGTTGATAACGCGATATTGCGACCCCTTTGGTGTGATCCAATTTTATGGACCATCTTGATGTTGCTGTTGCAGCCATAAACGCCAGCGGCGACCGAGGCGCTGGCTCACTGTCCCTTGTCGCTGCCATGGCATTCACCCTGCTTCCGTTCCCACCAGCTTAGCCATTGCTGAGATGCTTGTGCTGCAAAAAAGCCGCAGGTGTAAGAGGTACGACGTAGCGAGCTAACGAACATTATCATCGAAAGGTTCTGAGTCTTTATGCAATCCAGCAACAACGTAGCAGCGTCAGCGACTCTTCATTCTAGCTCCTGGCGTTTTGGCCACCTCTGCGGCCGGTCGTGTCTGCGAGCATCGCTCATATTGACTTCTTTTTTTGCCTTCGGCGTTTCATCTAGTGCCGAAGCAGCGGCTCTGCTGCCGGTAAAGCCTTCACCATATCTTGTAAGTGCGATTACGAGAAACATGTTTAAGGTGCCGGAACCCGACGATGACCTGGTCATCTTATCTGCACACCGCGGATCCTGGGAGATCTATCCAGAGAATTCTGCCTACGCCTTGCAAGACGCCTGGAATTCGCAAATCGAGAGCGTGGAAGTCGACGCCCGCTTCACTGCGGACAAAGAAGTCGTTCTATCTCACGACTACAGGATTGACCGCGTGTCAACTGGAAGCGGTTTTTTATATAACCAAAACTTTTCTCAATTGAGCCGGACGGATCTAAGGGACCGGCATGGTCGCGTTTTTACGGATTCGCAGGGGCACAAGGCTAAGTTCCTGACGTTCTCTGCCGCGCTCGATCTACTCGCCCAATATGTTTCCGACGATGGTCGTGGTTACGTGATGATCGTGGATGTCAAGGCGGCGGTCGATGATCAGGACCCGACCGATCCCATCGAGCTCATGCAACATTGCCTTGACAATTCTCGCGACCAAGGCGAACGCTGAAACTCAGCAAAGCCGTCGTATTCAAACTCAAAGCGAAGGATGCAGTGGATGTCGGCACGGTCTTGAATCGGACGACCTACGACCCCGACCTCATTGGTGGGCTGATTATTGTCGAGAACCCGGATGACCAGAACGTGAAGGATTCCAACTATGATCCGCACGAGGACTCAATCTACGATCAATGGAATGTGGCGCCGTTTTTCATTCAATTCGAGATGAACCAATTCTACAAGGGCGACGGTCTTCAGGCGTATTTCGACTATACCGACCAGAAGCAGGGCTTCGCCACCTATCATGAAAGTAACTACTATCCAGAGGGCGTTGCCAACAGCGCTGGCAAATGCTGCTTCGAGCATAACACCGATCCTAGGTCGACCGCGCAAGGAGGTATCGTTCCCGATTACCGAGGTGATCCGGAGATGGCGATCGTCAATCGTACGAATCTCATCACCACCGATTTACCCGACGTAATCGGCGACATGCTGCGCCAGATGGGGCGCCGCAACACAACCAAACTCAGCCGCTAAGGCGAGACCAACGCGTCCACAAAGGATTGTTTTATGAATTATGGCAAAAGAATCTTCCTACTGTTTTCTGCGGTGGGTTGTCTTGCTGCTGGCGTGGGCCAATCAGCATCATGCATCGATGAAGCCAATTGTCTTAGAAGCGCATCCGGCAAAGTATCTCAGACCCTCACACCGAAGGTCGTGCCGATTTTCGGGCAATATCCAAAGGTGTACATACACGACTCGGCGGCAGGATTGGATTATCCAGTGCCTGAAAATACGAGGCAGGCATTTGACTTTTATACCAACAAGACTTCTTTCAACTTTCCACCGCACGGATCAGTCGAGACCAGTCAACCCGCATCGATCAGACCGGACCGAGGATTCACAGTCCTTTTGGTGGAAAAAACCCGAGATAATACCGTTCCTAACGGCGGTAGCGCGCTGTCGCTACTCAGTTCAACTTCGAACGGCGCCTACCTATCCTTCGCGTTAGGTGCCACGCCTAACGCCAATGGTCAAAAGTGGTCTTTTGCAAAAAGCCTGCTTCAAAGTGGAAGGGCGGATACTGCGTGGTGGCAAAAGCCGTGGGATATGAACGTTGTGGGGCCAACAGGCGCATTCTCCGGCACAGAGTGGATTTACTACACCTTCACTCCAGACGGCAAACTTCGCATCGACCGTTTCGCGCCATATACCTATCTTTTGGTGTTTACAGCTTACCAATGGGATGAGGCAGTGCTCGACAGCGGTTTCCCGCATTCTGCCTACAGCTCTGGTACGCCAACCGGCCGGCCGAAATCCGTCACTTTCGGCTCGGTTGGGCCATGGGTTATTGGCGCGGCCGCGGTGCCCGGGCAGAGCTCGCCCATGATCGAGCCAGTAGAGGCACTGCCGGGCTTTGAGGGAGTGACGATCTTTTCGACGCCGTTGTCCATGAAAGAAGTAATAGCGTATCAGAACTCCCTGAAGTCGAGCGATTTTCTCGATGTCGACATGCTGCCATGCAATAGCGGCCAGTACCTTTCGGGTGAAATCAAAACCCCTTGTGGTACGGCTCGTCCTGGCAATCCTCCGTCCAATGTTAATTCGGTGGCTCGAAATGAGATCAGCAACAAAATCGAACGCCAGTGACTCTCATTCTGTTCCGACGGCAGTTAGACGGAACCAGTTCCAGGGACGACGGTTAGCGGGGAAAGCTGCGCGAGAAATTGATCGTGACAAACAAACAGAGCGGTCTCCAGGCAGCTGAGTGGACGGATTGCGTGACCATCAATAGTCGGCACCCCTCACAGACCCAATGCCCGCATCATATTGCGAGGGCGGCAATGTGTCATGCGGGGTGCATGGGTGTGATCGGACGCTGGATCTATGATCGCTGAGATGTGTCAGAGGCGGGATCGATCGAAATTGTGTTTAAGCATGGAATGTTGGGTCTGACTCATATTTGATGATTTCGCGGTCGAAACTGGCGCGGTTATCAGAAAGGAATCAGCACCATGGCGACCAAGTTTCGTCTGTCGTCCCTGATCCCGGCCGGATTGATTGTTGAGCGTTCCGACGAGAGCAACGGGGTTATCATTGTTTCAGCGCGGGCTGCCGCCGATCGACGTTCCTGCCCTTTATGCAACCGAATGTCAGATCGTGTTCATAGCCGCTACGTTCGGAAAATTGCTGATTTGCCTTGTGCTGGCACCAGGGTCCAACTGCGACTATCGGCAAGGCGCTTTATCTGTGAGATGACATTCTGCCGTCGCCGGATCTTCGTCGAAAGGTTTGGAGAGCTTGTCGTTCCGGAGCGCAGCCGTCGGACCGCTCGGCTTGATACCGTCGTACATCATCTCGGGTTGGCTCTGGGAGGGCGGCCCGCAGCAGCCTTTGCCAAACGCTTGATGATCCCAGTCAGCAATGACACGCTGATCCGCGCGGTGAGAAGAAGATCCGCTGCGTCGGATGACGCGCTAAGCGTCGTCGGCGTCGACGATTGGGCTTTCCGCCGCAATCACCGCTATGGCACCGTCGTATGTGATCTTGAGAAGCGAAAGATTATAAAGCTTCTGCCCGATCGAGAGATCGCGACAGTTTCCACCTTCCTTGCTCAGCACCCCGAAATTGCGATTGTTTCCCGCGACCGAGGCGGTGGCTATCGTGAAGCTGCCGCCAAGGCTTTACCCCATGCCATGCAGGTCGCAGATCGTTGGCATTTGATGGAGAACGCCAGCGCGGCGTTCCTCGACGTCGTGCGCAAATCCATGCGAGCGATCCGTACCGCAATTGGTGCTACGACGATCAATCCTGCGCTACTCACCTGCGCTGAACGACTGCAATATGACAGCTATCTGCGGCGTGAGGACGAGAATTCGACGATCACCAAGCTGTCCTCCGATGGCGTTCCAATAAAGGAAATCGTGCGACAAACCGGCTATAGCCGCGGCACAGTTCGCCAGATCGTCCGCGGTCACAGAACTGATGTGTTCCGTGTCAGACAAAGTTCCCTTGAGGCCCATCTGCCGCTGTTAGATCAACTCTGGAGATCTGGGCAGCACAACGGCGCTGAACTCTGGCGACAGCTAAAGTGCAAAGGCTTCCGTGGTTGTTCTCGTGTCGTCGGCGAGTGGGCCGCAAGGCGACGGCGGTCTGAGCGGATCTGCGACCAGCAACTTCAAAAAGTGCCATCCGCCAGAACGATTGCCCGATTGATGACAACTGCTCGCGATCAACTGAGTAAAGCTGACACCATCACCATTGCGGCCATAGAAGCCGGCGTTCCCGCCTTGATCCAAGCCCGCAATCTAATTGATCGGTTCCAGACAATGATCCGAAGGAAGGCCAGGACAGAACTCGACCCATGGATCGCTGATGCGCGCGACAGTCTGTTCGCCCCCTTCGCCAACGGGATACTAAAAGACAAGGCAGCGGTGTCCGCCGCCATCACAGAACCTTGGTCGAACGGCCAGGTCGAAGGACAGATCAACAAGCTGAAGCTCGTTAAAAGGCAAATGTATGGGCGTGCCAAGCTGGATCTTCTTCAGGCACGATTGATCGGGGCAATGTGAAAGAAATCGTCATCAAAAATGCGTCAGACCCAATGTTCGGTGCTGATTGACAATCGAAATCAAGCAGCCTTCCGATTTTCATGAGGCGTTTCTGCTTGAGCCTCATCTCGGATATCTTGTGCCGGTTAGTTAAGGTTAGCACGCCTTGCGAAGCAGATCGACGTTGTCGATTAGGACGGCCTTGCCTCTGACTTTGACGCCCGACGCCGCAAGCGCCGCAAATGCGCGGGAAAGGGCTTCCGGTGCCAATCCCAGTTTGCCGGCTAGGATTCTCTTCCGATAAGGAATACGGAACGTGATCCGTGTGGTGGTCGTCGATGCGGAGCAGCGGCTTATGAGATAGCTTGCCACCCGTTGCGCGGCCGTCAACAACCGATCTCCCGCAATACAATCCATCGCGCCGAGCAGGTGCCTGACCATGATGCGCATGACGTTCCGATGTACGACCGGATATTGCGCGGCGAACGCCTGCAAGTCCGTAACCGCAAACAGCGCGACCTCGGCCCCGTCGGCGGACCGCGCGCTATAGGCATAGGAGTCGCCCCCCACGAGGAGATATTCCCCAAAGGTGTCGCCCGGCTCGCACACGCAGATATCCGCCTCGCGCCCGGCGGATTCCGACTTTGAAAGTCGGACAAACCCGTTCATGACGCAGTAGACGAACGATGCCTGCTGACCCTCGGTTATGATCTTCTCGTCAGCGGCGAAGGTTCGAAGCTCAGCCGTTGCGGTGAATTGCTCCGCAGTCGCCTGATCCAAACCAGCGAACAGTTCAGACTGCAGAAGTACAGAATTTTTCGCAAGCATCCATCTTCCTTTCGTGTTTGGACCCAGTGTGCGGTCAGGGTTCTCGTTGATCGGTTTCGTCCTCGGCGAGGATTCGCCAGGCGGCGCCTTGAAGGTCGTCATACTGGCCGCTCTTCAGCGACCAAAGGAATGCCAGGAGTCCTATTCCTCCCATCAGTAGCGCGATCGGTATGAGATAGATCAACATGTTCATGCGGCTTTGACCTCCGCACTCCTGCCGATCCCTCCTCGAGTGTGCATACCCGGACGCTTGCTGAGGGCGTTCAGCCGCAGTGCGTTGGTCACGACGATGATCGAAGATGTCGACATTGCCACCGCCGCTATCAGCGGCGTCGCCAATCCGGCGATGGCGATCGGCACCGCCAGAACGTTGTAACCAATGGCGAGAGCGAAGTTCTGCCGGATGAGGCTGGCGGATCGTCGCGCAACGGCGATCGCTTCCGGAACAGCGTCAAGGCGATCGTTGAAGAAGACGAGGTCGGCCGCCTGTCTGCCGATATCGGAGGCCGTGGCGGGCGCCATCGAGACATGCGCGGCAGCAAGCGCCGGGGCGTCGTTGATCCCGTCGCCAACCATGAGCACGCGACGACCTTCGCCATTCAGCCTCTGGCATTCCTCGACCTTCTGTTTCGGCGTCAGAGAGCCCAAAGCCCTGTCGATACCCAGGGCATGCGCCGTATTGTCGACGACGGTCTGCCTGTCGCCCGACAAGATCAGCGTTTCAAGGCCGGCTGCATCGAGCCGGTCGATGGCCTCGCACGCACCCGGATGAAGCGTGTCATCGAAGAAGAAGCGGGCAAGATCGACGCCATTCTTCGACAGGACCACTTCCGAGAACGGACTGTCGGCGGTGCGGGGCACGAAGCTGGTTCCGCAGGCAAACGCCGCGTTGCCCAAGCGATAGATATCCGCTCCGTTCCTGGCTTCCAGTCCCCCGCCGGGGATTTCCGTGACCCTGTCGAAGGAGATGGGGGCAGTTTCGGTGTCCCGCACCAGAGCCCGAGAAAGAGGATGCCGTGAATGCGCTGCCAATCCACCGGCGATTGCAGTGGCGCTCTCGTCCATGGCATCCACTCTGACAAGGCGCGAACTGCCCATCGTCAAAGTGCCCGTCTTGTCAAAGGCCACGGTGTCGGTCTCAGCCAGTCTTTCGAGTGCTGAGCCGTCCTTCACCATGATGCCCTTCCGGAAAAGCTCCCCCGCGGCGACGACCTGGACCACGGGCACGGCAAGACCCAATGCGCATGGGCAGGTGATGATCAGGACCGCTACGGCGACCAGCATGGCCTGTTTCCAGTCTCCGCCCAGGAAGCCCCAGGCAAGGAAGGAGACCAACGCCAGCAGATGCACGACCGGCGAATAGAGTGTCGCAGCGCGATCGGCGATCCTGCGATAGCGAGCTCTTCCGCCCTCGGCGGCTTCCATGAGGCCAATGATCTCCGAGAGAAGTGAAATCTTGGCAATTCTCGTCGCCCGCAACACGAGCGAGCCGGTCAGATTCATCGCCCCGGAACTCACTTCGCTGTCGCTGGCGACGGCGACGGGGCTGCTCTCGCCGGTGACGATGGAGAGGTCCAGGTCGCTTTCTCCGCTGACGACTATGCCATCGACGGGAACCCGTTCGCCTGCGGCTATCGAGATTTCATCCCCCGCCGCGATCTCTTCTACCGCAATGTAGCGTCGCGACCCGTCCGGATTGATCAGCAATGCTCCGCGCGGGGCCAGCCGTGCCAGTCCGTTGATCGCTGCCCGAGCCTTTTCCCGCATGATATGATCGAGGGTTCTGCCGATCAGCAGGAAGAAGAGCAGCGAGACCGAAGCGTCGAACCACGCATGCTCGCCGTGATGGACGGTCTCCCACAAGGAAACGGCATAGGAGAGCGACACGGCGAGTGAGATCGGAACGTCCATGTTGGTGCGCCCGTGCCGCAGCGCATTCCAGGCCGATTTGAAGAAGAAGCGCCCCGCATAAACCAGCGCGGGCGCTGCTATCATCGCCGAGATCCAATGAAACATATCGCGCGTCGCGGCATCTGCACCCGACCAGACCGATACGGAGAGCAACATGATGTTGGCGGCCGCAAAACCGGAAACGCCGATCGCGAGGAGAAGCTGATTTCTGGTCTTGTCGTTCTCGGGAGCTGAAGGCGTGAAGAGATGCGCGCGATATCCGGCCGAGTTGATCGCTGCGAGGATCTCGGACGGATCGGCGGCATGCGTCTCGATCTCCTCCTGGTAGACGCAGGTCACCCTTCGAGCCGTGAGATTGACGCGCGCCGTCTTGACGAAGGGAAGTGTCAGCAGCGCCCTTTCTATGGCCGAAATGCAGCCACCGCAGTGAACGTCGGGAACACTCAGGTCCAGCTGACGCAATCCCTCGCCGAGCGGCTGACTGGCAAGACGGACCTCTTCGGCACTGAATGATGTCGTGCTGAGGGCAAGCACGCTTTCCGCGTCCATGGTACAGCAGGTCATTGGTCCAACTCCGCGCTATCGATGCGTTTTGCCTCATGCATGACGACCACGCCGCCGTTGCGCGAGATGGCCTCGACGATCCAGTCACCTTCGGCTAGATCATGTTCCGCTTCGAACCGCCCCGCGGCTGCCTTCTTGAGCGTAAGGAGGAAGTCCTCGTGGTCTCCGACGGGCCGTTTGAAATTCAGAACGACGTCGTCGACGATCGCAGGCGATCCTCTCTTGTCGTGAATGTCGTAGCGGATCTCGTGCCCCTTTATGGAGAGGTTGCCCTCGATGCCGGAAGCGGCCATTGCCTTCATCGCCGCCGCTTTGCGGTTGAACTCCTGACTGGCGACATAGGTGTTTTCCACGACCAGACCGCTCCAGCTGGAGGAGGCATAGAAGGCCATGGTGACGTTCACCGCGATCACCACGCCAAAGAATGCCGAGGTCGCAAGCAGCATGTGCAGGCCTGTAAAACCTTGAGCGGAGGTCTTCATTTGATGTCTCCCGGTGCATTGAACGCCGCGCGGTAGGTTGCCCGATCGGCATGATCGGTATCTTCGATAACGAACAGAAATTCATTGATCGCGGCTCCGGTAGGCTTGCGTGTAACGAAGACCTTGAGCGTCGTGGCCGCGTCGGGTTCGGCATGGACTGTAAAGCTGCGAGCGTCTTCCTTGCCGAACTCGGGGATGCGCATCGTCGCCCCCTCCAGCCCGACCAGGCTTATGTTCACATCCCTCGGCGTCGGCACCATGTTCAGGACACGAAGCGTGTAGCCATTCCTGAGAGAGCCGTCGCTTTCCAGAACATATTGGGGGTTTCGGTCGTGAACGACGTTGAGTTCAAGGCGCTCCCGAAAGGTGAGATGGACGAGCATGGCCACGCCGACCGACGCCCAGGCGACTGCGTAAAACACGGTTCTCGGACGATAGATAATACGCCAGTCGAAGTGCCGGATCGCCGGAACGAAGGTCCCATCCTCGTTTCGAACCCTGGACGGCTGGACGGCCGTTCGTCCTTCATCCGTGGCAACCGACATGTTGCTCGAGTATTCGCTCAGCGTGGCGTAGGCGATCAGGCCGCGGGGCTTTCCGAGCTTGTCCATGACACCGTCGCAGGCGTCGATGCAGAGCGCGCATGTGATGCACTCCATCTGCTGTCCGTCGCGAATGTCGATTCCCATCGGACACACCGCCACGCAGGCATTGCAATCCACGCAATCCCCGACCGATAGGCCATTGACCAAAGCCTTCTTGGCGTGACGCGACCGCTGCTCGCCCCGCCAGTCATTGTATGTGACGACGAGAGAATTTTCGTCGAGCATCGCACCCTGGATGCGTGGCCATGGGCACATATAGGTGCACACCTGCTCTCGCATGAGACCGCCGAGCACATAGGTCGTCGCGGTAAGGATGGCGACGGTGGTGTAGGCGGCTGCAGGAGCGCGGCCGGTGAACAGCGAAACAAACAGGCTCGGCGCGTCGGCAAAATAAAAGATCCACGCTCCGCCCGTGACGACGCCGATCAGCAACCAGATCGAGTGTTTGACGACACGCTTCCTCAGCTTGGCAAAGCTCATGGGACCAGCATCAAGCTTCATTCGCGCGTTTCGATCGCCTTCGATCGCACGTTCGACGACGAGAAAAAGATCAACCCAGACGGTTTGCGGACAAGCGTAGCCGCACCATGCGCGGCCAACCGCGGAAGTGACGAGAAACAGGCCGAACCCCGCCATGACGAGGAGGCCCGCTACATAATAAAATTCCTGGGGCCAGATTTCGATGAAGAAAAAGAAGAAGCGCCGTGAACACAGGTCGATGAGGATTGCCTGGTCAGGCGCGTACGGACCGCGATCCCAGCGAACCCATGGCGCGAGATAGTAGATGCCGAGCGTAATCAGCATGACGATCCACTTGAACCGGCGAAACCTCCCCTCGGCGCGCTTGGGAAAAATCTTCTTCCGGGGGGCATAGCGGGGCTGCCTGTTACGGCGTGCATTGACGGGCTCGACGCCGACGCGCTTTATGTCGTTGGGATATGGGGCACTAGAGAGATTCATGGCTCTGTCCGATTTTGACCTCCCCTTTTCCCACCTGCGGGACATCAGTTCCTTGATGCAGATCAAGAAATGCCCAAATGCGATGGCGTGGGAAAGTGATCTTCCTGAAAAAGGAACAGGCCACGCCCTGGACAGAGGGCGTGGCCTGCAGGAGCTGCCGAGGAGAGGCACGGTTGGGACATCCTCGACGAGCTAAGGACTAACGGCGCGTCTGCTTGTGGTCCTTGACACAGGTCAAACTTACCGTCGAATTGCCGATCTTTGTCGGATCGTCCTGCTCGGGTGACGGGGCATCGTCTTGGCATGCGCCGACACACGCGATCGTATGGTGGCGCGCGGCGTGCAATAGAGATCGAGGATCGGGTTGTGGCCGTGAACTGCCATGGCTTTTCTCCTCACGTCCCACCGCCAAGCGAATGCACGAAAATGGTAAGTTCCTTGACCGTCGTATCGCCGAGACGCCCTGCCCAGGCAGGCATGACGCCATGCTTGGGAGCGGCCACCTGACGGATGATCGCATCCTCGCCGCGTGCCTTCAGCCAGATCGCATCGGCGAGATCCGGCGCGCCCATTTCGGCTTTTCCTTTGGCGTCGTCACCGTGACATGCGGCACAGTTATCGACGAAGACCTGTTTTCCGGCCTCTGCGAGACCGGGGTCCGACGGTGTATTGGTCAGTCCCCAGACGTAAGCCGCGACCTGCCTTGTTTGGAGGGGATCCAGAACATCGGCAAACGGCGGCATCTCGGACGCATGAGTGTCCGTATCCCCGTCGAAACGAATCCCCTGCGCGATCGTCGCCTGGATGGCATCCAGGTCTCCGCCCCATAGCCAGTCGTCGTCGTTGAGGTTCGGAAATCCCGGGCCGCCGCTTGCTCCCGAGCCATGGCATGTCGCGCAGTTCACCTTGAATGCAGATGCGCCGCCGGCGATCGCAAATTCGCGAAGGGCAGAATCGGAATCGATCTCGTGTACCGTCTTGGCGGCGATCAGATCATGAAGCGTCGTCTGCGATGCCTTGGCCTGATCCAGGTTCTGCTGCAGCTCGGCGCGGCTGGAAAAGCCCAGCATGCCCTTCGTGGCGTCGGTAATCATCGGGATCGCGGGATATGCGATTGCATAGCCCAACGCCCAGACAATTGTGGCGTAGAAGGTCCATACCCACCAGCGGGGCATCGGATTGTTGAGTTCGCGGATGCCGTCCCATTCATGTCCGGTCGTTTCGACGCCGCTAAATTCGTCGATATGTTTTTCCGACATCTCAATCTTCCTTTAGGGGAATATCGGCGGCCTCTTTCGCCGTCTGCTTGCTGCCTGGGCGAAGGGTGAACACAACGACGCCGACGAAGAATGCCGCCATTGCCAGGAGGCCCCAGCTGTCGGCGAAGTGTCTCATTGCAGTGTAGGTTTCCATGGATCACCTCATCGGTAGCCGGTCGCATCGTCGTAGGTCGAGAAATCGACCAATGTTCCGAGCATCTGCAGGTAGGACACCAAGGCATCCATTTCGGTCAGCGCAGCAGGATCGCCGTCGAAATCGCCGGTCTTCGCCTTCGGATAGCGGGCGAGCAGCGCCGTCGTATCTGCGTTCGGATCGGCCTGGGCCTTAATGTCGGCCTCTGCGTTCGCCAGCATGTCGTCGTTATAAGGCACGCCCACATCCTCGTTGGCCTTCAGGTCCATTCCCACGTCCTTGACCGTCACCCTCTGTTCTTTGAGGAAGGCGTAACTTGGCATGATCGACTCCGGCACGACTGCCCGTGGATCCGCGAGATGCTGGACATGCCATTCGTTGGAGTAGCGTGCGCCGACACGGGCCAGATCCGGTCCGGTTCGCTTGGATCCCCACTGGAAAGGATGATCGTACATGGACTCGGCGGCGAGCGAGTAATGGCCGTAACGTTCGACCTCGTCGCGGAACGGCCTGATCATCTGGCTGTGGCAGAGATAGCAGCCTTCGCGGATGTATATGTTTCGTCCGGCCAGCTCGAGCGGCGTATACGGCCGCATGCCTTCCACTTTTTCAATCGTGTTCTGCAGGTAGAACAGCGGTGCGATTTCGACGATGCCGCCGATGCTCGCGACGAGCAGCGAGCCGACGAGAAGAAGGGTCGCGTTCTTCTCCAGGACCTTATGTTTATCCAATATCGATGCCATGTCTCACCTCACTCGGCGGGCTGTGCTTGGGGCACGAAAGTGGTTGGGATTGCAGCCTCGTTGCGCACGCGGCCGCGGATCGTCATGAACACGTTCCAGGCCATGACGAGACCGCCCGCCAGATAGAGTGTCCCGCCCACAGCGCGCAGCACGTAATAGGGAATCATCGCCGCGACCGTCTCCGCGAAGGAAAAGACGAGGAAGCCTTGGGAATTGTACTCGCGCCACATCAGCCCCTGCTGGATCCCCGCAACCCAAAGCACGGCTGCGTAGACGACGATCCCGAGAGTTGCGAGCCAGAAGTGCCAGTTGACCATCCGCAGGCTGTAGAGACGCTCGCGTCCCCATAGCTTCGGCGTCAGGAAGTAGATCGCCCCGAAGGTGATCATTCCAACCCAGCCGAGTGCGCCGGAATGCACGTGACCGATCGTCCATTCGGTATAGTGGCTGAGCGAATTGACTGTCTTCACCGACATCATCGGGCCTTCGAAGGTTGACATGCCGTAAAAGGCGATGGCGACGATCATCATACGGATGATCGGATCGGTGCGGATCTTGTCCCAGGCACCTGAAAGGGTCATGAGACCGTTGATCATGCCGCCCCAGGAGGGCATCCAGAGCATGATCGAGAAAACCATTCCAAGCGTCTGGGCCCAGTCGGGCAGTGCCGTGTAATGCAGATGATGCGGGCCGGCCCAGATGTACATGAATATCAGCGCCCAGAAGTGGATGATCGAGAGCCGGTATGAATAAACGGGTCGGTTGGCCTGCTTCGGCACGAAGTAGTACATCATGCCCAGGAAGCCGGCGGTCAGGAAAAAGCCGACGGCGTTGTGGCCGTACCACCATTGGGTCAGCGCGTCTTGGACGCCTGAGAAGGCAGAATAGCTCTTGGACCCCAGGAACGAGGCGGGAACCGCAAGGTTGTTCACTACGTGCAGCATCGCGATGGTGACGATGAAGGCGAGGTAGAACCAGTTTGCTACGTAGATATGCGGCTCTTTGCGCTTCAGGATCGTACCAAGATACACGGCGAGGTAGGCGACCCAGACGATCGTCAGCCACAGATCGACGTACCACTCAGGTTCAGCGTACTCACGGGCTTGGGTGATGCCGAGCACGTAGCCGGTCGCAGCCATCACGATGAAGAGCTGGTAGCCCCAGAACACGAACCAGGCCAAGCTGCCTCCGAAAAGGCGTGCATGGCACGTTCGCTGAACCACGTAGAATGAGGTCATGATGAGCGCATTGCCGCCGAAGGCGAAGATTACGGCGGAGGTGTGCACCGGTCGAAGACGGCCGAAATTAAGGTAAGGCGCTACATTGAGGTCCGGGAAAGCCAATTGCAGCGCGATGATCACGCCAACCAGAAAGCCGACCACGCCCCAAAACACGGTGGCGATCAAGCCGTATCGGATCACCTCGTCGAAATAGCCCGAGACATCGACTTTCCGCCTGTGGGCTGCAGGTGAAAAATCAACCTTGCTGATCAGCAGCGCAGCACCCGCGAGCAGGCAGAAGCAAAGAATACCCATGTGGACTGCAAAGAGGTGGTCATGCCCGAATGCAGCTCCTAGCAGCGCCAGAAACGCCGCGACCGTGATCACCATCGTTTCCGTTGTGTAATTCATGATATCGTCCTCAGTGCACAGACGGCCGTTTTCCGGCCGGCTTTCTGGTACTTGCGCCAGGACTGTCATGAAGCCGGTGCTGGCCTCTTGATCCAAGTCAAACTAGGCCAGCGTTTTCCCACTATGTGCGAGGTTGTTTCATTCGTGAAGGGGCTTGGACGCCAGTCTGATGGCTACACTGAAACGACAAACACGAAGATGCAGATCAACACTTTTCGCAGGAACCGCAGGCCGCAGTCGAGCGCCCAGATGATTTCGTGGCTTGCGGAAGAGGACATTCGCGAAGTACACCGCCGAGCCGTCGCCATCGGGGCTATGCGGGGCCATCTTTGACTTTGCTTAAGCCGAGGGGCGTGACCTTCAACGTCGGGGAGGGGCTGTGATCATGTTCGCCTTCAGCCCGGCGAGGAGATGATGGCTGATCTTGTGAAGACCGCGGCCACGAAAACCCGCATCGGCGTGGCTGCAGCTTAGTTGTGAGGCGAACAGGTCATCGTCGAAGGCTATGCGGAGCTCTGCATCGAACGGGAGTAAGATTGGGGACCACAGGGGCAGTGAAGGTCCGCCAAGATGTTCTCGAACCGTCGCAGGATCTGACCGCTTTACTCTTCTGGCAGCATTGCAGCAGTGAGGTTTTCTCCCCGCTCCTCCGGCTTGCCGGAGTACGATCACCCAAAATCGCCTCAACTGCGAGATCGTCTTTACGAGGGGCTTTCGAAACCACAGAGCGGCGTCGATTGAATTCTCGGCTTGGGGCTTCGGTATGCGATCACAAGACTCACGCGGGGCGAGAAAATCCTGTTAGTCCACGTTCGTTCACCTCTTGTACGATCCTTGAGACGGCACCCTGTTCTAGATCAAGGTGGTTCATCAACGCGGACTGCGCCCGGTCCGTTGCCATGCCTAGTTCAGACATTGCGGCACTTAGTCTTCCGAGACTTTTGACAAACGCGGGCCGAAGATCGGACGCGGTTATTTCCATTCGTAGAGGGTGAGTACAAAAACAGAATCGGTGGACGATTTTGCAGGCCTCACAATTGGCCGCTTCCTCGGCGATTTTAGAGAAGATCGCTTCTGCCCTTAAGGCGAGTTCGTCAGGGGACAATTTGTCCGACACGCTCCAGCTCTCTGGTACCTGCGGCCGCATTCGATTTAAGGCCGAAATGAGGGTCTCGCGTCCAACAACGTAAAAATCCAACAGTGTATTTTCTGACATCGGTCTCGTGAAAAAACCTCTTTGAGGGATGTATTGGATCTTTCCTTCCGCTGCTAGCCGTTGAAGTGCTTCGCGAACTGGGGTTCGACCAATATCGAGCTTAGACGCCAGATCCTGTTCCCTGAGATGTTGCTCCGGCACACGACCGTAACTGTGGAGCAATCGTCGAATAGCATCGTAGGCAATATCGGCCTTTGCAGGTTCTGGTTCAATGTCAAAATTTGAATCGACCCCGCGACGTGGGGGCTCGTTCTTGCAACACCGCATTTGATAGTTTTCCTCTGTCGATGTCCTTTAAGGACCCTACAGGAGCTTATTCGTTCATATCGGGCGTCGTTCCGAATTCAAGGCTGAACTATTTGGCCCCTATGCCGGCACGAATTTTGGCTCGAGCGAAAATGGGCGGCCTGTATTACAGCCCCAGTTGGCTTTTATCGTATTCTCTGGCCGCTGAGTTCAATGCCACGGGCAAGAGGTCGCGGTCACGTTCTCCAACGAGAAGGCCGTCCTTCATCTCTGGCCGATCGATTCTGGCTTTGTCGGTGTGCATGTTGTCACGTCGGTTCATCTAAGCCTCCCTTCGCTGACCGGGGTAGGCCCCCGCGCCGCGTGTTGACCAGATCTAGACGGCGGCTCGCCACAGATCAATATATGAGGATAATATATTTTTTGATATTCTGGATTGCCGCACTAGCGTCTGATTTTGTATTTTAGCTGCCGCCGAATTACTTAGTAACATTGAAATTTTTTATGTATTAGTCAGACAGCGGTAAATGTTTAGCAACAAGATTCGGCAGTTGGCGGTTCGTAAAGCCTTAATGGTCATGTTCCCTTATCAACCGCCCAAGCAGTCGGATGGGTTCTCCGTCTTGCTAGACAATCCCAACATTTTAGGTGGATCGATTAGTTCCTCACCTAGGAACGCATGGCCACGCAAGTGAATTCCTTGTAGAAAATCAATGGACATGAATAACACAATAGAAGTGAATTATCGCTGTGTCGGGGTAGGGGATCGAGAACTTACGAGCATGTGGATAACGAAGACTTTTAGCCCGCGCGCTAAGTCACACAGATTTAAGAGCCTGTAGATTGAGTTGGTGCGCTAGATCGACAAGCTGACGCTGCTGATGCTTTGATAGGACGGTGTCGCAAAATAGGCAGCGACGTGTCCGTGATGCCAAATCCAATTTGAGCCATGACATACAGCTTCGACGAGCGCGACTTTCTGCCGTTGTGAGTTAATGGCGGACCGTGACTTGCGGGTTTTGAGAGGCTAACCGGTGCGCCTGATTTGGGCGAGAAGTTTCTGGCGAAAGACTTCTGCCGGCGTTTTGTAGCCGAGGCATTTGCGTTGCGTTCAGGCGGTTGCAGATCTCGGTGAGATCGCGGTCGCCGAGAGACAGTGGATCGACCTCTCTCGAAAGCCATTTCCTGGCCCCGTCTATTGGTGTTCTCGACAGTGCCCTTCTGCCACGGGGATTGCGGATCGCAAAACCATGTCTGCGCTCCGATGCTGGCCTGCAGGTAAGGCCAGTCGGTGAACTCCGTGCCACGATCGAAGGTGATCGAGCGACGGGCGAGGTGGGGCAGGGATTGTAGCACCTGGATCAGGCCGTCCATCACCGGCCTCGATTGCCGGTCATTGTTGCGCAGGAAAATGGCAAAGCGACTGACCCGCTCGACCAGTGACGTCACGTTGGCCTTGCCGAACTTCTTGCGAAACTGGATGAGATCGCACTCCCAGTGCCCGAACTGTTTTCGCTCGGCGACGGCGTCTGGCCGGTAGAGAATGTTGACATCCGGGGTGAACCGCTTGCCATGGCGGCGTCTGGCGTGCCGCGGCCGGCGAATATCTAGTCGATACAGCCGTACGCGAGTTCAGTCGCTTGGACGTCATGCTGAACAACGCCGGCCTCATGCCGCTGTCACCATTGGAACGTCTCCGCATCAATGAGTGGGACCGCATGATCGATGTGAATATCAAGGGCGTGCTATATGGCATCGCTGCAGCTCTGCCGCATATGAAGACGCAGAAAATCGGGCCATATCATCAACGTCTCCTCCGTCTACGGTCACGTCGTGGATCCGGGCGCGGCCGTCTACTGTGCCACGAAATTCGCGGTGCGGGCGCTGTCGGAGGGTCTGCGCAAAGAGGTGAAGCCTTACAACATCCGGACAACCATCATTTCGCCCGGAACCACTCAAGACTGAGCTTCACGACCATATCAGCGAGCAGGACATCCATGACGAGACCAGGGCCTTCGTCGCGCAAATTGCTGTTCCGGCAGCCACATTCGCCAGAACTGTTGCTTTTGCAGTCAACGAGCCGGACGACGTCGACATTAACGAAATCCTGTTCCGGCCCACAGCGCAGCCGGTCTGAAAAACATCAGGAGGAGCAGGGGGCACGTCTCAAGGCGGATCAGTTCTTCCAGATCGAATGGCTTGCCTTGGCCGCAAGTTTCTCGGCCTTGGCTTTGGCCGCCTTCTCAAGCGGAAACGCGGCGATGGCAGTCCCCAACGCGCATGGACCAGTTGCTTCTTTCCGTCGGCGGTGTTGCGGAAGATCGGCCCCATCTGATCGGGGTTCATCTGGTAGGCCGGCATCAGGTTGATCAGACTTTCGGCGTCCTGGGGCCATTTCAGGACCCAGTCCTTGACATGCTATAAAGATCGCACATTGCAGGCCATCCCCTCCGCTGAGCTCGAATGGTGGACAATCTAACGCACGGCGCTGATTTCGCTAGTCGAGCGCAGGAACGTTGCGCGACGTTCACTGAACGTACGCACACGCGACGTACAAAGATTCGTATATCAACTTGACAGGTACGTCATTTTGACGTACACGTGACCACACAGTTACACCCGAAGAGGAGGCGACTATGCTTGCTTTCAAAGACATGACTGCCGAAATCGATGAACCAAACGACGCACGTATGGGCTTCCGTACGAAGGCGCGTATCAAGACGGCAATTCAACGCGCTGCTGCGCTGTCCGGTGTAGACGACTCCGCTTTCACGATCAACGCTGCTTATCAAGCCGCCATGACGACGATCGCCGTCCATGAACGGACCTTTTTGCAGCCAGCCGATCATGCTGCGTTTTTTGCTGCACTGGACAACCCGCCAGAGCCGACAGATAGACTTAAGGCTGCTTTCAAGCGTCACAGCGAGACTGTCGTTTCAAAATAATGCCGCAAAACGAAGCGCCAAAGCTAATCATCGAGCCGCTCGATCCCCTAAAACATGATCGGGCGGCTTTTTCGTGCGGCATTGAGCAGGTCGACAATTTCTTTCAGAAGACCGCAAACAAGCTTCAGAAGAGCGACAATGTTCGTGTTTTCGTGATGACGCAGGACGCAGGCCCGGTGATGGGCTTCTACGCCATCAACAGCCACGCTGTTGATTATACGGAGCTTCCGAAAAGGTTCGCCCGCGACCGGCCCGGACATGGGTCAATTCCTGCGGCCTACATCTCAATGATCGGTCGCGACTTGAAATTCGCTGGCAGCGGATACGGCGGTGACCTGCTGATCGACTGCTTGACGCGCATAGCGCGTATCTCGGATGACATAGGTACGGCAATCGTCATGCTCGATGTCCTGGATTGCGGTGATGCAGAGCGGACCGAGAGACGAGTAAAGCTTTACAAGGAATACGGCTTCCAGCCTCTGCCAACAAATGCGATGCGGATGTTCATCCCAATCGCGACGATCAAAAAGATGTTCGACTAAACCCTGCCGCTCATGGAGTTCTCGGCGGGCCCGTCGTAAGGATTTCGTCATGAGTTTAGAAGGTGAGGTCTCCTCGACCAGGGGTGCAGCGAGACCGACCGCAGCCAAGCTAGGATCGCGAAGTCCGGGCGTGCAAGAACCTCATCTTCGAAGACCCGTTCACCGGTAGGTTGAATGCGGTCATGTCCCACGTCACTCAACGAGTTCGATAAATCTGCTTACACCTTAAAAACTAGGCGTGGGAGCAGCATAGGATGGCGGTCGCACAGGGGAGGGTGAAGGTCGCCGGTTCCTTTCTCAAGGCGCTCAAATTTCAATCTGGGGAGCTGAGGGATAGCATTCTGCCGCACCACTGGATTTTAAAGCGAGCGGCGGCCACGCCGTAAATTCTCGGGTTGTTGCTCACCCATCGCCGGTTTGACGAACAGTTCAAGAATGTCGCATCCGAGGACGCTCGCGATCTTGCCGAGAGAATCGATCCCGAGGTTCACCCGCTTCCGCTCGATTTGAGAAATTGAGACGCGCTCTAGTCCTGCTTCGAGCGCCAGGCGCTCTTGAGACAACCCGCGATTAACTCGAAGTTTCTTTACATTCCAAGCTAGCAGATCACGGGGCGTCATCTGCCCACCTGATCATTACGACGAAAATTAAATAACTGGCTATTCTATACGAAAAAAGATATTCTGGGTGGACGACGGCGCGAAGATCGAGAGAAAATCTGCATGGAACTACGCCAGCTCTCCTACTTCGTCGCGGTGGCCGAGGAACTGCACTTCGGCCGGGCGGCAGCCAAGGTGCGCATCGCCCAGCCGGCACTTTCCAATCACGTGCAGGCGCTGGAGCGCGAACTTGGCTGTGCGCTGTTCATCCGCTCGACCAGGCGGGTGGAACTGACCAGGGCAGGGGAGATCTTCCACGAGCGCTGCGTCGGGATCCTGAGCGAGGTCGATCTGAGTGCCGAGATCACCAGGGCGGTGGCCGGCAAGACGATCCGGCAGATCAGGATCGGCACCGTCTATCCGGCGACCACCGGCGTGCTGCCGGCGTTCCTTGGAAAGATCGCCCGCAAGTACCCGGATATCCGCATCCATATATCCAGCGGCAATACCGGCGACATCATCCGCGGCCTGGAGAACGGCCAGATCAATCTCGGCTTCATCAGACCGGTGGAAAACATCGGCTCGTTGCGCTTCTCCTCGATCGCCCATGAGCGTTATCTCCTGGCGGTCGCCAGGTCGAACCCACTGGCGGAGCGGACGGAGATTGGCATCGAAGATCTGCGCTCTGAGAAGATCATCGCCTTCAATCGCAAGAACCTCTCCTACACCGAGCGGTACTTCAACGAGAAGTTCGAGGAATACGATCTGACCCGCAACATCACTTATAGCTGCGACGACACCTATTCGTTGGTGTCGCTGGTCTCGGCCGGCCTTGGCATCGGCTTTGCGCCGGAATGGACCGAGGGCCTGCCGAACCGGGCCTTCGAACTGAAGGCGGTGAGGGGCATCGACTTCAGGATCGGGCTTGGTGTTGCCTGGAACAAGGAGGATCCAACCGCCTCGCGCGACGACATCGTCGATATCGCGAGGTCGTTGGCGCGGCCGGGCAGGTGAGGCGAGGGGTATCGCGGGTACACCCCAAGCGGAACGGCTTGCCGGGGGCAGTCGGTCCCGGGTTCCGCTCGTTCCCGAGCGGCGCTCCGCTAACCCTCCTGCGGCTGCCCTTTTAACCGGTCAAGCCGTGCGCGAACTGGCGCCGGCGCGGACGCGCCTTCGCCTGGTATGCTCATTGTTTGGAGGAGCCTCCTTGCCGTGGCGTCGGCGCAAGAGGGCCGGCGGCCAAGCCGTCCGTCAGAATTCGGACGACTGATATTACAGATCGAAGCCGGGCTTGCCAAAACGAGCGACTCTCGGCCGGAACGAGATGTCCACGGGGGCGGCCCGTCCCCACCGGCGGCTCTCTGATTGCACCGACGCCCGCTCCTGCGCCGGCCGCCCCGCAGCATCCATCTGAGATATTAGCGCCGTCCTTTTGCTGCGACGATCGCTTCCGCCAGTATGATACATAGCTGTAGTTCCTCGAGCGTCATGCCGTTCGCGGCATTTGCAAAGCGTTCCAGGAGATCTGTCGTTTCAGCAACTGCGTCGGCGTGTCCTGCGACGCCCAGCAGCCAATTTGGTGTTGTGCCAAGCGACAACGCTATTCTTACCAGTATCGCTAGGTCTGGTTCTCTTCGGCCGGCCACATAGTGCGCATATCGGCGCTCATCGAGGCCTACCCGCCTTGCTGCCTCGGCGTTCGAAATGCCTAGCTGTTCAGCTCTTTCACGAAGCCGCTTTGAAAGAATATCCATGGGAACGATTTGTTCCCCATTGATAACGATCTGGCCACGAACGATATGGAGTGTTATTACTACAAACTGTAGTTTTAGAAATTGAAAGGTCGGGCTCATGGAACTACGCCAGCTCTCCTATTTCGTCGCCGTGGCCGAGGAACTGCATTTCGGCAGGGCGGCCGCCAAGGTGCGCATCGCCCAGCCGGCGCTGTCCAATCACGTGCAGGCGCTTGAACGGGAGCTCGGCTGCGCGCTGTTCATTCGCTCGACCAGGCGGGTGGAACTGACCAGGGCAGGGGAGATCTTCCACGAGCGCTGCGTCGGGATCCTCAGTGAGGTCGATCTGAGTGCCGAGATCACCAGGGCGGTGGCCGGCAAGACGATAAGGCAGATCAGGATCGGCACCGTCTATCCGGCGACCACCGGCGTGCTGCCGGCGTTCCTTGGAAAGATCGCCCGCAAGTATCCGGATATCCGTATTCATATATCAAGCGGCAATACCGGCGATATCATCCGCGGCCTGGAAAACGGCCAGATCAATCTCGGCTTCATCCGGCCGGTGGAAAACATCGGCTCGCTGCGCTTCGCCTCGATCGCCCATGAGCGGTATCTCTTGGCGGTGGCGAGGACGAACCCACTGGCGGAGCGGACGGAGATTGGCATCGACGATCTGCGCGGGGAGAAGATCATCGCCTTCAATCGCAAGAACCTCTCCTACACAGAGCGGTACTTCAACGAGAAGTTCGAGGAATACGACCTGACCCGCAACATCGCCTATAGCTGCGATGATACCTATTCGCTGGTGTCGCTGGTCTCGGCCGGCCTTGGCATCGGCTTTGCGCCGGAATGGACCGAGGGCCTGCCGAACCGGGCCTTCGAGTTGAAGGCGGTGAGAGGCATCGACTTCAGGATCGGGCTGGGTGTCGCCTGGAATAAAGAGGATCCAACCGCCTCGCGCGATGACATCGTCGATATCGCCCGCTCATTGGCACGGCCGGCCAGGTAAACGATCTCCGCTGCGGTTCATCTGTGACGCGAGCGACATGAAGCCGCTTCGCGGATCTGCCACGTCTGCCTCCGTCTAAACCCCCCACTAGACTTCGGCCATCGCGTCCTGCCCCGGCTTTGGGTCCTGCCAGGCTCGCGCCGCCGGCAACGGCTTTGTCGTCCTCCACTGCGTTGCGGCCCCGCGGGGTGCAGGCAGCGCTTGCAGCCCGGCTTTCGGACCGCCGTAGCAGGTCGCGATGGCCGCGACCTCGAAACGGAGGTTCCAACATGAGCAGGCAGCAATCCAACCAACGAACCGATATCCACAGCCGCATCACCAACACGATCATCGCCGATCTCGAACGGGGCGTGCGGCCATGGACCAAACCCTGGACGACGGGACATGCGGCAAGTGAGGTCAGCCGGCCACTGCGCCACAACGGCCAACCCTACACCGGGATCAATGTCCTGCTGCTGTGGTCCGAAGCTATCGCCCGCGGCTTTGCCTCATCACGCTGGATGACGTTTCGCCAGGCAATCGAGCTCGGCGGCGCCGTTCGCAAGGGCGAAACCGGCACGACCGTTGTCTTTGCCAGTTCGTTCGTCCGCACCGAGACGACAGACACGGGCAGCGAGGTCGAACAGGATGTTCCGTTCCTCAAAGCCTACACGGTGTTCAACACCGGTCAGATCGCCGGTCTCGAGGGTCGCTTTGACGACACTGCACCTCTCCAGGATCCGATGAGCCGCATCGGCGATGCCGGCCGCTTCTTTGCCAATACCGGCGCGCTGATCCGCCACGGAGGATCGGCTGCCTATTATGCCGCTCAGCGTGATTACATCCAGATGCCATGCCTGGATGCCTTCAGGGACGATGCTTCCTATGTCGCCGTCCTCAGCCACGAGATGACGCACTGGACCGCCGCACCGCGACGGCTGGATCGCGATCTCAGCCGCTACGCGAAAGACAGGAGCGAACGTGCCCGCGAGGAGCTGATTGCCGAACTCGGCAGCGCGTTTCTCTGCGCCGATCTCGGCATCGTTCCAGAGCTCGAACCACGCCCCGACCACGCCAGCTATCTCGATGGCTGGCTGAAGGTTCTCGACCACGACAAGCGCGCCATCTTCTCGGCGGCGGCCCATGCGCAGCGCGCCGTCGACTATCTGCATTCCCTGCAGCCGGAGCGCAACGAGGAGGAGGCGGCGTAAGCCGTCTCTTCTTCATTCAACTGTCTCTTCCTTCGCTCAGGCATGCGAGACGCGGATGTCGATCACTGCAGCGGAAGGTAGCCTCGCGATCGCTTCCTGCGCAAAAGGCTGAGCAGGAGATCGACGGCTTTTGCCTCGCTATCGAAGACATGGATCTTCTGCTGACCGCGGCTGCCGATGCGTCCCCAGCTGCGCACCAGCGAGGTCTCGCCGAAGAGGTTCGGCTCAATCGACAGCGCATAAAAGCGAGCCATGTTCTTCGATGGATCGATGCGTTCGATGTAGAGACGATAGGGCTGAACTGTCATGCCGGCAGAATCGCAAGGACCAGGCGGCGGCGTCCAACGACATTTGTGAATCGGTCAGGCCCGATCGATTCACGTTGGTGATATCGCCTCGTCAGATCTGTGACGCAGTGAACAATCCGGCAAATTCCGGATCGGCATAATAGCGCAACTTCGTCGCAACGATCGGCCGCTGGCCGGCGATGAACAGCAGCTCGGTCCTGGCATGCATGTTGCGCACTTCGTCGGGCGTCAGCAGCGGGCGGCCGACATGCTGCTCGGCAAAGGAGAGGCCGGTCCTTTCCGAATCGAGCGCGCGCGCCGCCGTGTTGAAGACGACCGTCTCCTGGCCAAGCAGATCGGAGACCAGACGGGCGCTGTCGTGATCATTGACGCCGAACACCTGCAGCACGCCGGCGTTGGATAAAAACGTACCGGCGCGCTGGCCATAGGTGGCGCGCAGCTGATGAATGTCCTGGATGATCGGCCAGAGCTGCACACCGTAACCTGCCATCAATCCCATGGCCCGTTCGATCGGCGCCAGATGACCAAGGGCGGCGAACTCGTCGAGCAGATAGAGAACCGGCGGCGCAGATGGATGCGGCGAGGGTGCCGTTCGCGCCATCTCAGTCAGGCTCTGGGCCACCAGCAAACGCAGCCATCGCGAATAGGCCGCAAGCCTGTCTGGCGGCAAGACCAGAAAGACGGTCGCCTTGTTTGCCTTAAGATCGGAAAACCGGAAATCCGATCGTGACAGCACCTCGGTCATGCGCGGACTGTCGAGGAAATGCGTGTGTCGTTGCGCCGCCGACAGCACGCCGCTTGCCTCACGGTCCGACTTGCCAAGATGGCGATTGGCGGCCCGCGCAATCAGGCCGTTGATCGCACCAGTCCCCTGCATCTCGTCAAGCACGGCACGGAAGGTTTCCGGCGCCAGCGTGAGATAGCGCCGAAGCGTCGACAGATTGCGGCGGTCGTTTGGTTCGCTGGCAACGATATGCAGCAGCAAACCTGATATCAGTGCCTTGGCTTCCTCGTTCCAATGGGCGTCGCCTGAAAGACCCGGTTCGTCGAACACGAGTGCGTCGGCAAGTGTCGTTGCATCCTCGGCGACGTCGACGCTGCCTGGATCAACGCCGTCCATCGGATTGAAGGCTGCCGAAGGCCCGCCGGTGATGCCGAACGGATCGAGGATATGAACCGGCCCGAACTTCTCTCGTGCATCACCGGCGATGATCGCATTCTCGCCCTTCGGATCGATGCAGATGATCGAGCGGTCGGCGGTCAGAAGGTTCGGGATGATGGTGCCGACACCCTTGCCGCTGCGCGTCGGCGCCATGGTGAGCAGGTGAGCTGGTCCGTCATATCGCAGCAAGCCTCCGGAACCGGGTGCGCGGCCGATCAGCAGGCCACTGCCCGCCTTGGTGAGCGGCGCAATCTCTCTTCGGCCGGCAAAGCGCGCAGACCCATGCGTATCGTCCATCGCCGATCCGCAATGCGTGATCAAGGGAACCGACAACAATCGTATGAGCAGCGCGACGGCAAAAAGAATGACCACCCAATCGCCGATATGCCAGATGACGTCACCCCTGTGGCCGGCGAGCATCACGCGTCTGAGGTAGTCGATCCCGAAGTAGACGGTGAACACGACAAGCAAATAGCCAAATGCACCCATGACAACCGACTTGGCATATCGCAGCGGAAACGTGATCAGGGCGACGATCGCCCAGAGCGGATCGCGGGCCGCCATGCGCATCATGTTTGCCAAGGCAATCTTGATCTTGATGGCATGGATCATCACACTGCACTCCCGTTGCCGACATTGCCGATATTGCCGCGCGACGGTTCGTGTAGCTGCGGCTTCAGCAGATCGTCGAACAGATCCCGGTCGCCATCGCGGGTGAGGAATTTTGGCAGTTCGGATCTGAGCCAGGCTGCCAGTCCTGCGCCGATCTGCACATCGCGATCATGCTCCAGCCGATGCAGCACCAGTGCGCCGATCAGCACCTTGCGGCGCGTATCGATGGCGCGCTCCTGCTTGCCGAGACGGATCTGCAATGTCTTTCGCTGCGCTTCCAGCTGGGCGAGCCGCTCGCCGATGGTTTTGCGTACCACTGTCATTGTCTCCCTTCACGTCGATGAGCGATTGAACCCGCGCCATCAGGACAATGACCGCACACGATCGCATGCGCAGATGCTGCGACGATGGATGCATGTCGGCTACTCGCAAATCTGCGCGTGGAAGCGACGGGCTGAACGGCTTACGAGGTCATCGGGAGATTGCCGCGTGCTCCCACCAGTGCCCGAAGGAGCGAAGCGACGAAGGCACAAGGGCGCACTTACGAGTTGCCGGGCAACTCAAAGCGCGGGCCGGCGGCCCGCTAACAAAGGGGACAAGCGATGGCGATCTATCATCTCAGCATGAAGCCGATCGCCCGCAGCGGTGGCCGCAGTGCTGTCGCGTCCGCCGCCTATCGTGCGGCCGAGCGCCTCACCAACGAGCGCGATGGGCTGACCCATGATTTTAGCAACAAAACAGGTGTCGAGCATGCCGAGATCGTCTTGCCGGCTGGTTCTTCTGCTTACTGGGCGATGAAGCGATCGGCCTTGTGGAATGCCGCCGAGCGTGCCGAGAAGCGCAGCGATGCCCGTATTGCCCGGGAATTCGAAATCGCCCTGCCGCACGAATTGAGTTCCGACCAGCGACTGGCGCTGACGCGGGCCTTTGCCGAAGATCTCGCCAACCGCTACGGCGCTGCCGTCGACTTCGCGATCCATCGGCCAGGTGAGGGAAGCGATATCCGCAACAGCCACGCGCATCTGATGATGACGACGCGTGAGGTGAGGGAAACCGGTCTTGGCGACAAGACGCTGCTCGAGCGGGAGAACAGATGGCTTCTCGCCAATCACCTGCCGCCATCGCAACTGCAGCTGAAGGATCTCAGACAGGCGTGGGAGCATCTTGCCAACACGCACCTTGAGAGGGCCGGCCACGATATCCGTATCGACAACCGTTCGCATCTGGAAGCCGGGATCACGATCGAGCCGAGCGAACATGTCGGTGTGCATGCCACTCAGATCAATCGGCAGGGTGGAATGGTCTCGCGCGTCCGCATCTCACCGCAATCGGCCGATCGCAATGCCGAGACCATTCGCCGGCGGCCCGAAGAGATATTGAAGCTCATCACCAACGAGAAAAGCGTCTTCAACCGTTATGATATCGCCAGGGCCCTGCATCGCACCATCAACGACGATGCGCAGACCTTCCAGAATGCTTTTGCCGCGGTCATGGCGTCGAAGGCACTTGTCGAGCTCAGACCCGACAGTTCAAGCCTTCGCGGTCGTGACGGCGAGGCACGCTATTCGACGGTCGAGATGGTGGCGATCGAGGGTGCGATGGCAACAGCCACTGTTGCGATGAAGACGCGCCAAAACCACGGTGTGGCGAAGCGCAATGTCGATGCGGCCATCGCCGATCAGGACAGATCGATCCAGGCGGGAAATCCTTCACCGGGGCAGGGACTATCGGCGGAACAGCGCCAGGCGATCGAGCATGTCACCGGCGCCTCGCAGATCGCCGTGGTGATCGGCTTTGCCGGTGCCGGCAAGAGCACGATGCTGGCAGCTGCCCGCCAGGCCTGGGAAGCGCAAGGTTATCGCGTTCATGGCGCGGCATTGGCCGGCAAGGCCGCGGAAGGCCTGGAGCAATCGTCCGGCATATCGAGCCGCACCTTGGCGTCCTGGGAGTACTCCTGGCAGGCTGATCGGGGTCGGCTGAATGCTCGTGACGTCTTCGTCATCGACGAGGGCGGCATGGTCGGAAGCCGGCAGCTCGCCCGCTTCGTCGACGAGGTCAGACGGGCCGGCGCCAAGCTCGTCCTGGTCGGAGATCATGAACAGCTTCAGGCGATCGGAGCGGGCGCGCCGTTTCGGGCGATTGCCGAAGCCGTCGGCCATGCGCAATTGTCGGAAGTGCGCCGGCAAAGAACCGATTGGCAAAAGCAGGCTTCGATCGACTTCGCATCTCACCGGACTGCCGACGGGCTTGCTGCCTACCAAGCACATGGCAACATCCAGCTGAAAGCAAACCGCGACGACGTGCTGAAGGCGATCATTGCCGATTACGTCGCTGACCGATCGGCCAATCCCAACGACACGCGCATTGCGATGGCCCATCGACGCGACGACGTCCGTGCCATCAATGCCGGCATTCGCGCTCGGTTGCAGGAGCGCGGTGAGCTGGCAACGGGCAGCAACCCGTCTGACGATAAAGGTGAGGAACTCACCTACCAGACCAACAATGGGAAGCGATCCTTCGCACGCGGCGATCGCATCGTCTTCCTGGAGAACGATCGTGATCTCGGCGTCAAGAATGGCATGCTGGGCGAGGTGATCGCCGTCCAACCGGACGCAATACAGGTTCGGCTTGACGGCAAGGCGCCGACGCAAGATGGGCAACGCCAGGTGATCATTCCGGTGAACAGTTACCAGGCCTTTGATCACGGCTACGCGACGACGATCCACAAGACGCAAGGGGCTACCGTCGACCGGAGTTTTGTTCTCGCGTCGACGACGATGGACCGGCATCTGACCTACGTGGCGATGACCCGTCATCGCGAGGCGGTACAGCTCTATGCCAGCCTCGATGCGTTCAAGACGGAGCGCGCCCTGACAGAGGCACTGAGCCGCTCAGGCGTGAAGGAGACGACGCTCGACTATACCCATGACTTTGCCAATCGGCGCGGCATGGAGGATCGCCAAGGGCAGGGCGAGAGCGAGGTCGCACCTGCGGTAATCACCAAGGAGGCGGAGCGCATCGCGGACACGACGGTTCCCAAGCCAATGCAAGAACCACGGCCGCCGACACCGCTCGCGGCCCGCACCATCGCCGATGGCGGCTCTTCGCACCAGGATCCCAATGTCGATGAACGTCGCGATGAACGCCGCGTGCTCGTTGCGGCCGTGAAGACCTATGCGATGAGCGTCGAAGAGGTTGGGCGGTCAAGGGCAATGCTGGCATTCAAACGAGATTGGGACGCGGCAAAGCAGCTTGCGCCGCAGGTGTTCAACGACGCGCCAGCGGCCATGGACGTGTTGCGCGGCCGCATCCTGGATGAGAATGCAGATCCGGTTGCGCTCGCCGGACAACTCAGCACTTTGCCCGAGACGATCGGTGCGCTCGCCGGCAAGACCGGCCTGTTCGGAGACAACGCCGAACGCAAACACGCGCTTTTGCGGATCGATGCGCTGGCCTCGCATGTTCGCCAATCCGCCAACACCTGGCAACGTCGCCTCGCGGCTGAATGCGGCTCCGAACGCTGGAAGCGGGAAAAGCAGGACGTCGTCGAGGTTCTGGGGCCGAGCCGCCGGAGCGAAGCGCTGCTGCGCCAGCTCGACGATCTGCCTTATACGGACAAGGCCAAGTTCGTCGAGCGACTGGCCGGGACACCGGAGGGGCGTCAAGCGCTTGCCGAGGCAAAGGACATCGCTACTGCGATCGAAACGCGCTTCGGTCGCGCCGATCCCTCAGATCTCGCGGATCAGCTGAAGCGCGTGGGACCGGATCGGGATGGTGATATCGAGCGTATCCGCCAGGTTGCTCGCCTTGCCGATCGTAGTCATCGTGCGGAGCTCACCCAGCAGATGGAGTTGAAGCGGTCGCTGAAGCGGGGCAAGTCCTTGGGGCTTGGGATGTAGATGTTTGGGTCGGACAGGGATTTCGAGAAGGCTCAGGCTACCTCTTAGAGAGTCTGGGCGTACATCCTGAGCGTTGGGGATTGAGCTTCATCGCTCAAATGCCAGAGCGCTTCGGCTGGCCCACACCGCGACGACCGAGGAATTGCGGGCGATCCCGAAGCCTTGCTTGAATTGGCTGCTGGAGGAGGTGTCGAGGTCGATCAACATGGTGGCTGCCCGCGGCAATGCAAACCTTATAGCCATCAACTGAGTGACAAGACGAGGGCGCAGAAAATGCGCCCTCGTCCGCACATGGCATGCGCCGGCGTCAAACTCGACACCATTGATCATTTTTTTAACAGTTGTGACTACTGCGATGGTCTGGCGCGATCGCTGCTACCGGCGGCCAACATGACATGACCCCCGCCACTGCAAGTCGAGGCGAGGGATCGCGCCGGAAGAAGAGCCAATTTTCCTGGGGTGGGGGCCATCTATGGCGCTGATTGATCGACTGTTGCAACGCATGCGGATCGTTACGAAGGTTCTGGTCTTCGTGGTGCCGCTGATCGTCCTGATAGCCGGGATCGGCCTGTTCGGCTATTTCACTGCCGGTACGCTCAACGGCCAGATGACCCTGACCCGGCAGACGATCGAAACCCTTTCCAGTTTTCAGCAACTGCGATCCTCGCTGACGGCGTTTACCGATCTGCCGAGTGCGGCCACGCGCGATCGGTTGATCGTCAGCATTTCGGATCAGGAAAAGGGCGCGGCGACGCTTGATGCGAGGTTGGCCGATCCGGCGCAGAAGCAGCAGATCTCCGCCGTGCGCGAACTCGGGACCAAGATGCAGGGCGGCGCCGACGCGTTATGGGCGGTGTCACAGGAGCGCGCCAATACCGAACAGGCGATCGACGACGAGGTGGCCCGGTTGTTCAAGGAAAGTCAGAGCGCCCGTCAGCAACTCGACGTCCTTCAGGATCAGGCGAACGGAAAAGAGGCCTTCGTCCGGGCCCTTCTCCTCGATGCCTCGGCCTATAAAGGCCTCGGAGAACGTATTGCGAAATTGCGCAACGCAACCACCCGCGCTGCCACTCCTGTGGATCTCGTCAAGGCCCTCGGCAGCCTGCTGCCGCCGCTCGTCAAAGAAGCGGGGGCGAGTGAGGCGCTTGCGTCGGAGAAGGCTCAAACCCAGATCGCCTTGCTGAAGCCGCCATTGGACAGGCTCGCTGCTATGGCCAACGAAGGCAGCAATCTGTCGCTCGACAGTTACGCTCCCGTCGACCAGGAACTGCAACGCCTCGAGGAGCAGTTTGCAAAGCTCGCCGCTGCCAATGCGGACACGGCAATCGAGCGTTTTGCCGGCATGGACGCGAGTATATCAAAGCTTCGCTCGATGGTGGCGATCGTCAATGCCGCTTTCAAATCTATTGACGATCTGCGCTTGCACTTGAGCGAATTGAACAGGCGGGTCGATGCTAAGGCGAGGGATGCTGTTCTTGCCGACCTCAAGGTACTGCGTGAAAACGCTGCAAAGCTTGTACCCTTGAGCGGGAGGAACGCCGCATTGCAGGATCTTGCCAAGAAAATCGAGCCGTCGCTTGCTGCAATTGAAAAGCACACGTCGCTTCTGATATCGATCGCCGATCGCTGGCAGGCCAACAAGCAGGCTGCGACAGAGTTGGTGGCGACGGCAAGTCATACACTCGAGCAGTTCGTCAGTGCGGCGCAGGAGAGCGGCAAGGAAATGAGCCAGCGCTCGGCGACGATGTCGCTGTCGGCGATGATTGCGGGCACCGTGCTTGCGATCATTGGTGGTCTCATGCTGATCGAAACTCTGCGCGGACCGCTGAAGCGGATCACCCAGACGATGATGCGACTGGCCGACGGCGATCTGAACGTCCCGATCGGCGACGGCAAGCGCGGCGACGAGATCGGCGACATGATCCGGTCCGTCACCGTCTTTCGCGATCATGCGCTTGAGAAGACCAGGCTGGAAGAGCTTGCCGAAACAAACAGGGGGCGAGACGAACTGGAGCAGACCCGCCGCGCGGCGGAGCAGGCGCGCATCGAGGCCGAACAGAGCGAGGCGCTCACCGCTCTGTCTGATATGCTCGGCAAACTTGCCGATGGCAACCTCGCAGCCGTGATGAGCGAGGATCTGGCCGCCGATTACGTCGCCATGGCCCGCACCTATAATCACGCCATCGATGCGCTTCGCCTGACGCTCTCCGAGGTGCGCAACACCACCTACGAAATCGCCGAGGGCAGCACCAACCTTTCTGGCGCCGCCGACGATCTGGCCCGCCGCACGGAACAGCAGGCAGCGTCCCTCGAGGAGAGTTCGCGGGTGCTGGGCGAACTCACCGCCAGCGTGCGGACGACGGCCGAAAATGCCCGTCAGACGTCGCTGTCGGTCGCCGAGGCGCACCGCCAGGCGGAGCACTCCGCGGCCGTTGTCGCCAAGGCCATCGACGCGATGGGCGCCATCAACCGGTCATCCGAAAAAGTCACCAGCATCATCGGCGTGATCGACGAGATTGCCTTCCAGACCAATCTCCTCGCGCTCAACGCGGGTGTGGAAGCGGCGCGGGCAGGAGAGGCGGGCAGAGGTTTTGCCGTCGTAGCCCAGGAGGTGCGTGAGCTTGCGCAACGTTGCGCCACGGCTGCCCGCGAGATCAAGGGTCTGATTTCCACCAGCGCATCGCAGGTCGGCACAGGCGTCCAACTCGTCGAGGAGACCGGCCAGGCGCTTTCATCCATCATGGAACACTTCACCTCGATCAATGGGCTGGTGCAAGTCATCTCGTCTTCGACGACCACGCAATACAAGGGGATCGACGAGGTCAACAATGCCGTTCGTGATGTCGAACACATCACCCAGCACAATGCCGCCATGGTGGAGGAAAACACCGCGGAGATTCATCGGCTCCGGCATCAGGTGGAAGTGTTGAACGAAAGAATCTCCCACTTTCAGACCACCGATATCCGCAAGGCATCGCCCGCCGCCCGCCCGCCGATGTCCCTGGTTTCCTGACGGGATGTCTCCTGAGCGGGCGCCTTCGGAAATCTCTTCGATGTGCAAGGGAATCGGGGCGCTCGATGAGAGCAGGCAGAAGGTGATTGCTCAGGCGTAAGGCGTGGCCTGCCAGTGCAGCGTTCAGCCCGATGGTTCCCTGATCGACCGCGGCGAGAATCGGTTGGTATTCATGCCGCCGCGTGCCATCCATCGCGGATATGGCGGTAGCCTTCGCGATAGACCGCTTCCGGTGTCTCGGAAAAGTCGCGCCAGACCTTTGTCGCGGCGGCGAGTTCCTTGAGCGCCCGACCGAAGGCCTCGATTGTCAGCCACCCATCATAGCCGCTCGCGCGTAGCGCCTGGAACGTCTCCGCCCAGGGAATGTTGCCGCGCCCGGGTACGCCGCGGTCGTTCTCCGAAATGTGGACATGCACGATGCGGTCACTGTTTCGCGTGAACGCGCCAATGGGATCGGCTTCTTCGATATTGCTGTGGAACGTGTCGTACATGGCGCGGATATGCGGATGTCCGACCGCGTCGATATGGGCCGCAAGATCGTCCATCGTGTTGAACAGGTAGCATTCGAAGCGGTTCAGCGCCTCAAGCCCGATCGTGATGCCATGCTTTGCTGCATGATCGCCGATCGCGCGTTGCGTGGAAACCGAGCGCTTGAGTTCGGCCCCGCTCGGCCCGCTTCCCGAAAATTTGCCGAGCGTCGAATGCAGCGGGCCGCTCAGCATCGTCGCGCCGAGCGCATCGCTGCAGTCGATGGCCCATTTCATGTAGTCGATGCCGCGCCTGCGGGTCGCGTTGTCGGCGGCGATCAGGTTCATCTGCGGATCGCCCATGGCGGAAACGGCGGTCCGTTCCAGGCCGATCCGGTCAAGCATGTCTGCCAGCCGATGGTAGTCGTCGGGTGTGCCCGAAAAGATCGGGATCTCGACACCGTCAAACCCCGTGTCCTTGATATCGCGTAACAGTGCCTCGTGTTTCCGGCCGACACTTGTCGTCCACAGGAACATGCACATGCCGATCTTCATCTCCCCTCCACTGGCCTGCGGCCACTCCGAGATGGTTTCAACGTCCTATCACTTCCAGATCTGGTCATACCAAATCTTGGAATCTGGTCAAGCCAGTTTATTACACGCTTGGGATGCCGGATTCGCGCCTAGGTGAGAAAATCAGTCTTAAATATCGACCGGCTAACGAAATATCGACCTTTAAGCCCCGCCTTGCAGAGGGTCAAGAATTGAGCTAGAGCTTTCAAATAACGAGAATTGGCCAAACCAGATTGCCGAGGATGGCGAGAGCGGCCAACGATAACACAACATTTTGCCGCCCGATTGGCGGTGGACCGTGCTGCAACTGTCTGGGAGGACCTCATGCATCTTTCGACACATAACTGGATGCGGGCCGAGCCGCTCGCAGTCACGCTGAAGCGCATCAAGAAATATGGCTACGAAAGCATCGAGATATCCGGCGAGCCGGCGCAGTACGACGTCAACGAGACGCGGGCGCTGCTGAAAGAGCATGGCATCCGCTGCTGGGGCGCCGTTACGCTGACGCTCGGCGAGCGCAATCTTGCCGCCAGGGATGAAGGCCAGCGCGCCAGGTCGGTGGACTATGTCAAGAGCGTCATCACCATGGTCAGCGAACTCGAGGGCGAGATCGTCACCCTCGTGCCGGCGACCGTCGGCAAGGTGGTGCCGGATGGCACCGAGGAGGAAGAATGGACATGGGTGGTGGACGCTACCAAGGAGTGTTTTGCCCATGCTCAGAAGAGGGGCGTGCGCATTGCCGTCGAGCCACTCAACCGTTTCGAGACCTATTTCTTCAACCGTGCCGCCCAAGCGCTGGCGCTCGCCGATGCCGTCAGCCCCGAATGCGGGGTTTGCCTTGATGCCTTCCACCTGAACATCGAGGAGGAAGACATGTATGAAGCGATCCGGCTCGCTGGAAAGCGCCTGTTCGATTTCCACGTCGCCGATAACAATCGTTTTGCCGCCGGCCTCGGACAGCTCGACTGGCCGAAGATCATCGGCACGCTGAAGGAGATCGGGTACGACGGCGCCGTCACCAACGAATTCGTCGCTCCGGTCGACCGCACGCCGGCCTCAAAATATCCGGACATGGTCGAGCGCAACCCCGTCGATATTCCCCCGGAGCAACTGAAATTTATCCAGGACCACGGCTCGAGTCTTCTCACTGAGAAGTTCTACGACGATCAGATGCGGATAACCGCCGAGACGATCCTGCCGCTGATCAAGTAACGAACGGAAAGACAAATGCCCTGCGGCTCGCGGGCCGTGAGGGGCAGGGGATCCGAGACATGCGCATCAAGACCGTAGAGGCCTGGTGGATTAAAATTCCCATCGAGGCGAGCCGTCAGCACCGCAGCGACTTCGGCCGTCTGACGACCTTCGATAGTGCGATCCTGCGGATCGAAACGGACGACGGCATCGTTGGCTGGGGAGAGGGCAAGAATGCCGCGGGCAGTTCGGGCACCTATGGCACGCTGGTCCACATGCTCAATCACGAGATTGGGCCGAAGCTCATCGACCGCGATCCCGCCGACATCTCCACCATTTGGGAGATGCTCTATAACGGCGTACGCCACGAGACGGCGGCGAGTTCGGGTCACGCCATGCCCGAGATCGCGCGGCGCGGCCTTTCCGTCGCGGCTATCAGCGCGGTCGACATAGCGCTCTGGGACATTCTCGGCAAGTCGCTCGGCGTCCCCGTCTGGAAGCTGCTGGGTGGGCGCAAGGCGGACAGGTTGCCCGCCTATGCCTCGGGCGGTTGGGAGAGCGTGGACCGGATCGGCGAACAGCTGCGGTCCTATGTCGCGGCCGGTGGTTTCAAGTCGGTCAAGATGCGTGTCGGTGCGATGGATCGTGCGCTGCATGTCTCGGCATCGCGCGTGCGGGCGGCTCGCAAGGCAATCGGCCCCGACGTCGACCTGATGGTCGATGCGCACGGCACCTATACTGTTGCGGAGGCAAAGCGCTTCATCCAGATGGTCGCCGATTGCGACCTCGCCTGGTTCGAGGAGCCGGTGATAGCGGATGACAAGCCGGGCATGGCGGAGGTGCGCGCGGCTGGGAACGTGCCGATCGCTGCGGGCGAGAGCGAGGCGACGCGTTTCGCTTTCCGAGATCTTGCCATGCTTCGGGCCGCCGACATATTCCAGCCGGATCCCGCCTTCTGCGGCGGCATTACGGAGGCGATGCGCATCAGTTCGCTCGCCAGCGCCTTCAACCTCCGTTTCGCGCCGCATCTTTGGGCCGGCGCGCCCTGCTTCTTCTCCGGCCTGCACTTGTGCGCGGCCTCCCCGGCAAGCTTCATCATTGAATATTCGCTCGGCGCCAATCCGATGATCCACGATCTTGTCGAGGACACTGTGTCGGTGAAGGACGGTATGGTAGAGATCCCGGACAGGCCTGGCCTGGGCTTCACGATCAATCAGCGGGTCCTGGAGACTCACGCGCAAAGACAGTGACGATGAAAGAAAACTCCCTCCTCTCCGATCTCGCAGCCCACCTGTTCTCGAACTCGAGCGGCAACGGCCGTACGCCATCGGAGCGAGAGCTTGCGGAGCATTTCGGCGTCAGCCGGGGCCAGGTTCGCGAGGCACTGGCCATTCTTGAGGCAATGCGCATCGTCGAGCGCCGGGCCAAGTCGGGTATTTATCTGACGACCACGGAGGCGAGCGTGGAGGCAATGGCACTCTTTGCCCGCGCCGGCGTGCCACTTGACCCTATCCTGATCTACGAGACCGTGGAGCTTCGCAAGATCCATGAGATCAAGGCCGCGGAACTCGCATGCAATCGGGCGACGGAGGAGAATTACCAGCACTTGCGCGATATCCTCGCCGCGTCGGAGGCGAAGCTTGCCGCCGGCGAGGGGCTGGCGCGCGAGGACCGGGATTTTCATTTGGAGATCGTCCGGGCCACCAAAAATAGCGTCTTCCATCGGGTGTGCAGCGTCTATTACGTCATGGGCGAGCACCGCCTGCCGATCTATTTTGCCGACGCCGCCCGCAGCCGGCGCTCGCATGAGGAGCATATCCGCATCTACGAGGCGCTGCTTGCCCGAGACGGCAATCTCGCCCAGGCGCTGATGAGCGCGCATCTTCAAGGTGCGGAAAGCTATTGGAAGGGCCTTATCGGCGGTCCAGCGACGGCAGCTTGATAGGCGTAACCGGCGGGGAGGGCCGATGAGCTTCATCTTTTCCACACATCCCCTGCACCCTGCGGCCAGGTCCATGCTCGAGGCTGCGGGTGATCTGCGCGTCGCTTCCGCGCCCGATCCCGAAACATTGCTGCGAGAAGGCCGCGGCGCGGGCATCCTCGTCATACGAGCGCCGATCCCGCCGGCCTACTTCGAGGATGCGCCGGCGCTTCGCGCGGCGATCCGCCATGGTGCCGGGCTCGACATGGTGCCGATGGATGCAGCGACCCGCGCCGGCGTGCTTGTCGCCAATGTCCCGGGCGCCAATGCCTCGACTGTCGCCGAGCACGTCTTCCTTGTGACACTGGCCCTGCTTCGGCGCTTCCGCCTGATGGACCGCGAACTGCGTCAGAACGGCTGGGTGGCGGGCCGCGCCCGATCGGACGCGGCCGTCGACCTCGCCGGCCGCACCATCGGCATCGTCGGCATGGGCAATGTCGGCAAGGCGATCTTCAAGATCGCGAAGTTCGGCTTCGGCTTGGAGGTGGTGGCCACGAGCCGGTCGCCGGAAAGCGTGCCGGACGGCGTGCGTTTCCTGACGATCGATGAGCTTGTAGCGACGGCCGACATCGTGGTGCTCTGCTGCCCGCTGACGCCGGAGACGACCGGCTTGCTCAACGCCGGTCGCATCGGGCGCATGAAGCCCGCGGCCATTCTGGTCAACGTCTCGCGCGGCCCGGTGATCGATGATGCGGCGTTGGTCGAGGCGCTGCGCGATGGTCGCGTCGGCGGAGCCGCGCTCGACGTCTTCGCAACGCAGCCGCTGCCGCTCGACCATCCCTATTTCGGCTTTGACAACGTCATCGTCACGCCGCATCTGGCTGGTCTGACGGAAGAGAGCATGATGCGCATGGGAACAGGCGCGGCGAGCGAAGCCCTGCGCGTCATCAAGGGCGACTTGCCCGTCAATTTGTGCAATCCCGAAGTGGTAGAACACTACCGCCGGCGCTTTCCCGCATAGCGCCTCGTCGCGACAACTCGAAACGCTCGCTGCCCCTGCCGTGCCGCCGAGGCCGCTGGCATCCTTCGAACCGATCAGGTCAGCCCGCGTGCCGCAGGCTTACACCGCTTCCGGCGTCAAACAGCACGACCTTTTCCGGATTCCACGAAAAGCGAACCTCATCCTCGATCCGAAGCGCCGTCTGTGTCGGCACGGTCGCGTGGATGAACCTCTCGCCGGTGCGCAGCGTCACGATCTTTTCGACACCGTGATTTTCCACGTCGTGGACCCGTGCTTCGCCGGGCGCGCCGCTGTCGAGAAAAATGTCCTCGGGACGGATGCCGAAGGTGAGCGGGCGACCGTCTGTCGCGATCCCGTGTCCTTTCCCGAGGGGCAGCCGGTAGCCCTCGCTCGCCACTGCTTCGCCGCCGGCAAGCGTGCCGGCGATCAGGTTCATCGGCGGCGAGCCGACCGCGCGCGCGACGAAGGTGTTGACCGGGTTTCCGTAGATCTCCTGCGGCGTACCCGTCTGCACCAGTTGACCATTGTTCAGGACGCCGATCTTGTCGCCCATCGACATGGCCTCTATCTGGTCGTGAGTGACGAAGAGGAAGGTCGCGCCGAGGTTCATCTGCAGGTTTTTCAGCTCGGTGCGAAGTGCTTCGCGAAGCTTCGCGTCGAGCGCCGAAAGCGGTTCGTCCATCAAGAAGACCCGCGGTTTGCGCACGATGGCCCGGCCGATCGATACGCGCTGCATCTCGCCTCCCGACAGCCGGTCCGTCTTGCGGTCGAGCAGATGCTCGATGCGCAGGGTCTTTGCAACGCGGTCGACGCGCTCCTTGATTTCTCCGGGCTCAACGCGACGGATACGGGATTTCAATGGAAATTCCAGGTTCTCCCGTACCGTATAGCGCGGGTAAAGTGAATATTGCTGGAGCACAAGGGCCACATCGCGCTCCGCGGCACCCCAGTCGGCAACGTCCTGCCCGTCGATGAAGATCTGGCCTGCCGTCGGCTTTTCGAGACCGGCGATCAGGCGCAGCGTCGTCGTCTTGCCGGCGCCGGTCTGCCCGAGCAGCACGAAGAACTCGCCGTCAGCAATGTCGATGTTCAGGTTTTTCAGCGCCGTGTGGTTGCCGAAGGTCTTGGTGATGCCCTTGAGTTCGATATGCGCCATCAGAGTCTGATCCCCAGCGACGAGCCGGTCGCGGTGTTGAAGAAATGTGCCTGGGCGGGGTCGATGCGCGCCCAGACGGCTTCGCCGGGACCAGGCACGAAACCGCTCTTGGTGCGTGCCCTGATCATCTGGCGACCGACCTTCAGGTCCACGATGTCGTGCGAGCCGAGAGGCTCGATGATATGCGCCTCGACCGGCATGAAGCCCTCGCGGGCCTCCCGTGAAACAAGCACGCCCTCAGGCCGGACCCCGAGTGTCAGCTTGCCGTTCTCGGCTCTTGCGTCAGAGAGGCGGTTGGCCAGCACGGCGGGGAACTCGAAGCCAGTCGTCCCGTCGCCAATCTGCACGCTGGTATGGCTGCCCGTTTCGCTTATAGTCGCCGGCGCCATGTTCATGACCGGGCTTCCGACGAACTGGGCGACGAACGTGTTGGCGGGTTGCGCGTAAACCTCTTCCGGCGTGCCGACCTGCTGAAGGATGCCCTCGTGCATGATGACGATGCGGTCGGCGAGCGACATGGCCTCCACCTGGTCATGCGTCACGTAGATGGTGGTTGAACCCTGCTTGATATGCAAACGCTTGATTTCCGCCCGCATCTCCTCGCGCAGCTTCGCGTCGAGCGCACCGATCGGCTCGTCCATCAGCATGGCCTTTGGCCGCCGCACCAGCGCACGGCCGATTGCGACCCGCTGCATGTCGCCGCCTGACAGCGCCGAAGGCTTGCGGGCCAGCAGACCGGCGATGCGCAGCACACCGGCGATCTCGCGGACCGACGCATCGACATCGGCACGGCTCATCCGGGTAGCGCGGAGCGGGAAGGCGATGTTCTCGTAGACCGTCATGTGCGGATAGAGCGAGAAGGATTGGAACACCATGGCGATGTCCCTGCCGGACGCCTTGATATGCTGCACCGGCTGCCCGTCGATCAGAATGTCGCCTTCGTCGATCGTTTCCAGCCCCGCGACGGCGCGCAATGTCGTCGTCTTTCCGCAGCCCGATTGTCCAAGGAGCACGATGAATTCATTGTCGGCGATGGCGAGATTAAGGTCTTTGATGACCTGGACGGCACCGAAATATTTCTGAATTCCGCGAAGTTCGATCTGCGTCATGAATGGTTGCCTTCGTCTGGTTGCGCGTCCCGCGGGATTTTGGTCGTCACCATGAAGGCGATCAGTCCGACGAGCGTCATCGTCATGCCGTAGCGATGCAGAAACAGGTTCCAGGGCTGGCAGAGCGCGATAATGCCGAGGATCATCAGATACTGTGAAGCGGGTTCGAGATATTTCTGGTTCAAGGCGCGGAAAGTCATTTGCGGATCGCTCCGAAGCTCATGCCGCGCAGGAGATGGTTCCTGAGCAGGAAGGTGAAGATGGCGACCGGTAGCAGGAACAGGAACGTGCCGGCCGCAATGACCGTCCAATCCGGCAGGCCTGAGCCGACCTGGCTCGGGATGAAGGGTGGAGCCGTTTGCGCGCGTCGGTTGGTCATAATTAGCGCAAATGCATATTCGTTCCAGGCCGTGATGAAGCAGAAGACCGCGGTCGCGGCGATTCCGGTCGCTGCTTCCGGGATGACGATCTTGAAAAAGGCCTCCATCCGCGTGTAGCCGTCGACGAGCGCGGCCTCCTCGTATTCCTTCGGGATCTCGTCGATGAAGCCCTTCATCAGCCAGACGGAAAAGGAAAGGTTGAAGGCGGTGTAGAGGATGATGAGGCCCCAATGCGTGTCGTTGAGGCCGACGACGCGGTACATGAGGAACATCGGGATCGCCACGACGACGGGCGGCAGCATGCGCGTCGACAGGATGAAGAAAAGAAGGTCTGCCTCCCCCTTCACTTTGAAGCGCGAGAAGCCGTAGGCTGTGAAGGTTCCCATGCCGACGGCCAGCACCGTGGACGTGATGGCGACGATCAGCGAGTTCATGAAGCGGTTCGGATAGCCTGAGGGCTGCACCTCGCCGCGGCCGGAGCGAACGATCTTCTCGCCGCCGTCGAACACCATCCGCTCCCACCAGGGGGCGGCGGCATATTCTTCAGGGCTCGGCGCCCCGCGCAGTTGCGAGCGCTTGGTGAAGAGCTTCACGAAGGGCGAGAGTTCCGGCTCGAAGAGCACCGTCGGCGGAATGGTGGTGGCAAGGTTGCGCGGCTTGAAGGCCGTCGAGGTGATCCAATAGATCGGCGCCAGGAAGATCAGCGTGATGACCAGTACGGCGGCGATCGCCACCCGGTTCAGCGCGCGTTCGGAGCGGGTTTGGACGGCAGCCATCTCAGCGCTCCTTCACTTTGTTGAGGTACTTGACGTAGATGTTGGTGATGGCGAGAACCATGATCAGGACGATGTAGGCGAGTGCGCAGGAGCGCCCCGTCTGCCATTCCTGGAAGGCCATCTTGTAGAGCCGGATGGAGATCACCTCGGTCGTCGGTTGGCTGGTCAGGATGTAGGCGAGGTCGAAGGTCTTGAAGGCCTCCATCGTGCGGAAGATGATTGCGATCATCAGGATCGGCGCCACCAGCGGCAGCGTGATGCGGAAGAATGTATAAAACGGCCCCGCCCGGTCGATCGCCGCTGCCTCGTAGAGATGCTTTGGCACGGCCGAAAGGCCGGCAAGCGACAGCAGCATCACGAAGGGCGACCACATCCAGATGTCCGTGATTGCGACCGCATAGAGCGCCATGTCCGGATTCGACAGCCACTCGAAGGAGCCGAGGCCGAGTGCGTAGTTGATGATGCCGAAGGACGGGTCGTAGAGCAGCTTCCAGAAGAGGCCGACCACTGCCATCGAGAGCATCATCGGCAGCAGCAGCAGCGTCGTCAGAAGACCCTTCAGCGGGATATCGCGGTTGAGCAGCATCGCGGTGCCGAAGCCGACGATCACCTGCCCCGTCACAGAGACGATCACATATTTCGCGGTGATGGCGAAATTCGACCAGATGAAAGGATCGTTCAGCAACTCGCGGTAGTTCTGCAGGCCGACGAAGTTGGCCGGCGCGTTCGACGAAGCGCGAAAGTCGGTGAAGGAATAGCCGAGCGAATAGATCAGCGGAAAGATGTTGAAGACGATCAGGAACAGGATCGTCGGAATGATGAAGAGATTGCGAATCCGGATGTCGCTCATGCCGCGGGATGCGGCACGCGATTTCGTGTCCAGCGATGTCATGACTGCGGTGGCCAATCCTCTCCTCCTCCGAGAGTTCGGCGCCGGATGCCGGAACGGCATCACGATGCGCGAAGTGAATTCCGGGCGCCGCGCCCTCTTGAGCCGCGCCTTCAACGCGGAGATGCAGAATGAAATGGGAGGGGCCGCGGCCCCTCCGCTGAGCGCGCTTGCTACTTGTGGCGTCCGTATTTCGCGAACGTCGCGTTCCAGTCCGCTGCCAGGGATTCGAGCGCTTCCTTCGCCGTGCCTTGGCCGGCAGTGACGAAGGGATAAATGCGCTGGTTCATCTGGATCAGCAGTTCGGCATATTCAGGCGTTGCCCAGAAGTCCTTCACCTTGAACATCGTCTCGTAGAAGGCCTTGTTATAGGGTGTCGCGTTCTGAAACTCCGGCGATTCAAGCACCTTGGCGCTTGCCGTATAGCCGCCGAGTTCGGCCCAGCGCTTCTGGGTCTCGTCCTTGATGAACCATTCGAGGAATTTCATCGCCTCTTCCTGGTTTTTTGAGTAGGAGATGACCGATATGCCTTGGCCGCCGAGCGCTGCGAATTGCTCGCCGTTCGGGCCCGCCGGATTGGCAAAGAAGCCGGTAACCTTGGCGTTCGGGTTGGACGCCTCGTTCACCAGGGCCGGGAAGAAGGCGAAGTAGTTCATGCTCATCGCCGCCAGGTTCTCAGTGATCGCCTGGTTGTTCTCGACGAAGAAGGACTTGGCCCAGCCCGGTGGCGTAAAGCCGTAGAGCTCGCGATAAAGCTCGAGCGCCTTGACGTTCTTCTCGGAATTGATGATGCCGTCGACCTTGTAGCTCTGGTAGTCGCCGAGTTCGCCTCCAAACGAGAAGATCGCGTTCTCGACACCCATGACGAGACCGTCATAAGAGTTGTCGGTGTAGATGGCGATTCCGTATCGCTTCTGGTCTGGACGGTGGAAGAACTCGGCGATGTCACGCATCTCGGCCCATGTCTTCGGCGGTGCGAGATCGTAGCCGTATTTGGCCTTGAACGCCTCCATCTCCTTGGGGTCTTCGAACCAGTCCTTGCGGTAGGACCAGCCGACGGCGTCGCCTTCGGCCGGAACCGACCAGTACTTTTTCGAGTTCGACGGATATTCGGCGTAGTATTTCACCGTTGCCGGGGCCATCACCTGGGTCAGATTGTGCTTGGTGAAGAAGTCGGTCAGATCGACGTAATGGCCGGCTTCTGACGCTGCCCCGATCCACTGACTGTCGCCGACGACCATGTCATAGGCTGAACCCTTGGCGTTGAACTCGGTGAAGGCCTTGGTCTGGAAGTCGGCCCACGGTGTGGTCTCGACCGTGACCTTGACGCCGGTTTGAGCCTCGTATTCGTTGACGAGTTCCTGAAGGTAGTTTGCCGGATCCCACTCGGCCCAGAAGATGGTCAGTTCCTGGGCCTGTGCGGATGTTCCGCACGCCCACATCAATCCGACACCGGCCAACAGACCGGTCATAGTTTTGCGCATAACGTTTCCTCCCATTTATGCACGCCTCCCGCTTCATCGCGGGCCTCCCGATCTGGCTTCCCGATCCTCCTGGGTGGTGTTCGTGCTGGGGGTCCTCCTCGACCCCTAGCTCGTTTCAGATCTCAAGCCTGAATGTCATTACCTTGATCTGGTATTACCAAATGCCATTATCGTCAAGCGCAACCTGGGACACCTCTCGTCAAAGGCTCGTCTTCAGGCCTTCGCTGTCATTCCCCTGTAATTCCTGGCCTGCCGACGCAGTCGTGGCGGGCCGCCTCACATTCATCATCGCCGATCCGGACCACAATACAAGAACATATTACTGCCACTGGTCTAACCAGTTTGTGCGCCAAGTCTGGGCGCGCCACGTTATGCCCCGCTCTCTGCCTGCCGTAATGCGGTATCGACAAGAGCCCTGGCGGCCCACTCGGCAACAGACTGCGCGCCTTCCGAGGTCAGGCCCCATATATCCTTCAATACGATCAGCACCTCGACGCCGAAGACAAGCGAAAGCGCCTGTGCAAGGCGTTCCCGGGATTCGGGCGGCACAGTGCCCTGCAGGGGGGCCGTGACGCTCTTCAGCAGGTCGACCCGGTGGCCGCGCTTGAACGGCGGCTCGTTGCCGAGCGTGCCCGCCTGGCGCTGCGCCCACTGGTCCAGCGAAAGTTTCAGCGCCGCCTTGAAGGTGGCCTCGAACTCGTCGATGCGCGGCATTGCAGTCGCCAAGAGGTCGGCAACGCGAGTGCGTGCGTCCGGACTATCCGATGACCAACTGAGTATCGGCCCCAGAGCCTCATCCACCACGGCATGCACGAGCACGGCCTGGCTCGGAAAGTAACGGTAGGCCGTCGCACGCGAGACTTCGGCTGCCTCGGCGACTTCACTTACCGACGGCGTGATGCCGGACTGCATGAGCCGCGTAGCCGTTTCAAGCATCAGTTTTCGAGTTCGGGCACGCGGGCCTCGCTCGGTCCTGGCTGTTTCGTTCTGTTGACGTGAGACATCCATGTCTTTATGATACGCACGTCTCACAAATTTGCAAGGGCCCGTCGCTTTGTCCCAACGTGAGATATGCCGGGAGGAAATCCACCCGGTCTCGGAGGGGAAATGAAGCAGATCTACGTGGTCGGCACGGCCGACACGAAGGGCGAGGAGCTTGCCTATCTTGCCGCTTGCATCGAAGCGGCGGGCGGCGGTGTTGTCCGCGTTGACGTCGGCATAGGCGAGCCTGCGACCGCCGTCGATGTGAAGGCCGACGCAGTGGCGGCGTGCCATCCGGACGGGGCTGGAGCCGTTCTTGCCAGCGGGGACCGCGGAAGTGCGGTCGCGGCGATGGGCATTGCTTTCGCGCGCTTCCTTGTGGAGCGCCAGGACATCGCCGGCGTCATCGGTATAGGTGGAGGCGGAGGCACTTCGATCATTACCGCAGGCATGCGCCAATTGCCGCTCGGTCTGCCAAAGATCATGGTATCGACGCTCGCATCCGGCGATGTGGCTCCCTTTGTCGATGTTTCAGACATCGTGATGATGCCTTCGGTCACGGACATGGCGGGCCTGAACCGGCTGAGCCGCGTCATCCTTCACAACGCCGCTCAGGCGATCACCGCCATGACCCACCGCCCGGCTGAGGTGACTGCATCCAAGCCGGCCCTCGGGCTTACCATGTTCGGCGTTACCACACCTGCCGTATCGGCCATGGTCGAGCGCCTCCGAGCAGATTATGATTGCCTGGTCTTCCACGCCACAGGCACGGGCGGGCGGGCGATGGAGAAGCTTGCCGACAGCGAGCTCATCTCTGGCGTGCTCGACATCACGACGACCGAGGTCTGCGACCTGCTTTTCGGCGGCGTCCTGCCGGCCACCTCGGACCGTTTCGGCGCCATTGCTCGCAAAGGCTTGCCCTATATCGGTTCGGTTGGTGCGCTCGACATGGTGAACTTCTGGGCGCCGGAGACCGTTCCGGAGCGTTATTCCGGTCGGCTGTTTTACCAGCACAACCCGAACGTCACCTTGATGCGCACGACGCTGGCCGAATGCGCGCAGATTGGTCGCTGGATCGGCGACAAGCTCAATCTCTGCCACGGCCCCCTACGCTTCCTCATTCCCGAAAAGGGTGTTTCGGCCCTCGACATCGAAGGCGGTGCGTTCTTCGATCCGCAAGCCGACGCCGCGCTTTTCGCCGCGCTCGAGGCGACGGTGAAGCCGACGGCGTCGCGACGTATTATTCGCCTGCCGCTCCATATCAACGACCCAGATTTCGCCGAGGCCGCCGTCGCGGCCTATCGTGACATCGCCAACCCCTGAGAGACAAATCGATGCCAGTCATACCGCGCAACACCATCCTCGAAAAATTTCACGGCATGATCGCAGCCGGCGTGCCGATCGTCGGGGGCGGGGCCGGCACGGGCATCTCCGCCAAGGCCGAGGAGGCAGGCGGCATCGATCTCATCATTATCTACAATTCCGGGCGCTACCGCATGGCGGGGCGCGGTTCGGCGGCCGGACTGCTCGCCTATGGCAATGCCAACGAGATCGTCAAGGACATGGCGCTCGAAGTGTTGCCGGTCGTGAAAAAGACGCCGGTACTCGCCGGCGTCAATGGCACGGACCCCTTCGTGCTGATGCCGCGCTTCCTCGCCGACCTCAAGGCAATGGGCTTTTCCGGCGTACAGAACTTCCCCACAATCGGCCTCTTCGACGGCCGGATGCGGCAGAGTTTCGAGGAGACAGGCATGAGCTACAATCTGGAGGTCGAGATGATCGCCACCGCCCACGGGCTCGACCTGCTGACGACGCCCTATGTCTTCAACGAGAGCGAGGCTGTCGCCATGACGGTCGCCGGCGCCGACATCATTGTGGCGCATATGGGCGTGACAACCGGCGGCACGATCGGGGCCACCTCCGGCAAGTCGCTCGATGACTGCATCGATGAGATCACCGCGATCGCCAAGGCAGCGCGTTCCGTGCGCGACGATGTCATTGTGCTCTGCCATGGCGGGCCGATCTCCATGCCGGAGGATGCGCGCTACGTTCTCGAGCGTTGCCCTGGCTGCCACGGCTTTTATGGCGCAAGCTCGATGGAGCGCCTGCCGGCAGAGGCGGCAATTCGTAAGCAGACGGAAGATTTCAAGGCGCTCGCCATCGGCGCGGTCGTCTGAGCAAGGACGTGGAGGAGGCCGTTTCATGGTAAAGGACAAGTACTTCATCTATCCTAAGGATGTGAGCGCCTTCGGCTTCGACTGGGGCAAGCTGTCGCTGACCGTGGCGCCCGAGGTCAACGGCGCCAGTCGCTTTTCGGGCGGTGTCGTCGAACTGCCAAGCGGCGAAGGCCATTCCCGCCACAATCATCCTGGCGCGGAGGAAATCATTTTTGTGATTTCCGGCGAGGGCGAGCAAATGGTCGAGGACGAGACGGGTAATCCGATCACGAGGAAGGTCGCCAGCGGCTGCACGATCTATGTTCCCGAAAGTCGCTTCCATTCGACGAAGAACACTGGCGGCGGGCCAATGCTCCTCTTCGTGGTCTACTCACCGGCGGGGCCGGAGCTTGCGCTTCGCGACTTGCCGGACTTCCGCCTGCTGCCGCCGGGCTTTTGAGGCGTCGCATCCATTTTCTGGGAGGAAAGACAATGAACGACAATGCAGGGCAAACAAGGCAGGCCGCCGTGACGCCGTTCGACACGGCCAAGCTCGACCGTCTCATGGAGGAAGCCGGTATCGACGTCATTGTCGCCACCTCCAAACACAACACGCAATATCTCATGGGCGGCTACAAGTTCATCTTCTTCGCGGCCATGGATGCGATCGGGCATAGCCGGTATCTGCCGATGGTGATTTATGAGAAAGGCGCGCCCGATCACTCCGCCTATGTGGGCAACCGCATGGAGGGCGCAGAACACCAGAATAATCCGTTCTGGACGCCCGCCGTGCATACGGCGAGCTGGGGCACTCAGGATGCCGCCGGGCTCGCCGTCGAGCACCTGAAGAAAATCGGCAAGACCGGTGGGCGCATTGGCATCGAGCCAGCCTTCCTGCCATCCGACGCCCGCGACCTGCTTGCCGATCGGCTGGATGGCGCCCGATTTGTCGATGCCACGCATGTGTTGGAGCGGTTAAGGGCGGTCAAGACGCCAGATGAACTGGCAAAGCTGAGACGCGCCTCCGAACTGATCACCGACTCGATGCTGGCGACGGTCGCGGCGGCCCGCGCCGGTTCGACGAAGATGGAGATTATCGAGCAGCTGCGCCGGGAGGAAACGAACCGCGGCCTGCACTTCGAATATTGCCTGCTGACGCTCGGCTCCAGCCACAACCGCGCGGGCTCGCCGCAAGCCTGGGTCGAGGGTGAGATCCTGTCGATCGATTCCGGCGGCAACTATCACGGATATATCGGTGACCTGTGCCGCATGGGTGTGCTCGGCGAGCCGGATGCGGAGCTGGAGGATCTTCTGGCCGAAGTCGAATGCATCCAGCAAGCGGCCTTCGCCAATGTCAGGGCAGGGGCTGCGGGCAGGGAGATGATCGTGGCAGCGGAGGCCGAGCTCAAGGCCTCGCCGTCAGCGGCCTTCACCGACTTTTTCTGCCATGGCATGGGCCTCATCGCCCACGAAGCGCCATTCCTCATGACGAACCACCCCGTCACCTATGATGGCATCGATGCCGACAAGCCGCTGGAAGCCGGGAGCGTGATCTCGGTCGAGACGACGATGCTTCACCCAAAGCGCGGATTCATCAAGTTGGAGGATACGCTCGCCATCACCGATGGCGGCTATGAAATGTTCGGCGAGCGTGGCCGCGGCTGGAACCGCGGCGGAGCGTGATTGCTGGCCCAACCGCAAACAAGGCCCGGCAGATGTCACCTGCCGGGCCTTCTGTTATTTGGTCCGTCGTCTCAGGTGTGGTGAATCTCCGTTCCCAGCACCTTCAGGCATTCGCGGATAAAGGCGGCGAGCGCCGTCCAGCCCTTGGCCGAAACCATCGTGCCATCGACATAGGCTTCGGTTGGCGAGAGGTCGATATAGGTCCCGCCCGCCAGGGTGACTTCGGGTTCGCAGGCCCCAAGTGCACCCACCTTCTTGCCGCGAACGACACCGTCGACCGCGATCAGGATCTGAACCCCGTGGCAGATGGTGAAGATCGGCTTCTTCTGCTCGTGGAAATGACGCACCATTGCCTGCACCCGCTTGTCGGTGCGGATATATTCCGGTCCGCGCCCGCCGGCGCAGTAGACGGCATGATACTGGTCGAGCTGGTTCTCGGCCTCGGAAAACGTCTTGTTGATGGTGACGTTGTGCCCGAGTTTTTCGGTGTAGGTCTGGTCTCCCTCGAAATCGTGCAGCGACGTCCTGAGGATGTCGCCGGCCTTCTTGTCCGGGCACACGACGTGCACCGTGTGGCCGACCGCCTCCATCGCCTGCTGATAGACGAAGATTTCGTACTCCTCGGTGAAATCGCCGGTGAGCATCAGGATTTTCTTGCCTGGCATGGGTTCTCCTCCTCGTTGTCAGGTCGGGCAGGCTCGTCCTTGCCCGGCGCGGTTGCTCAGATTTCGTCGAATGCCGGCAACAGCCGGTCGCGCGAATGTTCGATATGAATGCGCATTGCGTTCGCAGCCGCGCCCGCGTCGCGTGCCGCAAAGGCATCGAGCAGCGTCTGATGCTCGGCGAGCGCCTCCTCGGTGACGCGGCGATGGAACATCAGGCGAAAGATATGGAAATGCGTGTGCTGGAATGTCAGCATCTCGCGGATCAACTCGTTGCCGGCAAATTCCATGATCCGGTCGTGAAAGATGGCGTCCTGGCGCGCGAAGGCCGAATAGTTCGCTCGTTCGTCCCTGTTGTCGCTGCGTGTCATCACGCCCGCGGCCTCGGTGAGAATGGCCAGCTTTTCGTCGTTCATCGCCTCGGCTGCCTTCGCAGCGCCGGCAGGTTCCAACAGCAGACGCAGTTCATAGAGCTCGTCGAAACGGTGGCGCGTGATCTGCGGCGCGGCACGATAGCCAACGAGATGCTGCTTGACGACGAGGCCTTCGCCTTCAAGCCGGCCGAGGGCTTCGCGGATCGGCGTATGGGAGACGTTGAACTCCTTGACCAGGTTGTCGACCGTGATGCGCGTCCCCGGCGCAATCTTCAACGACATGAGCTGGTTGAAAATTGCCTCGTAGACGTCGCCCGCCAGGCTGTTGGCGCGCGGTATCTGGCTTGTGCCCGTTGAGGGTTCCTTCGGTCTCGTCGAAATCATCCGCTGCCTTGCCTCTTGACAGGTCCAATCGCTAGCACGATGCTGCGGCCAAGACAATCCTATATCCTATACGATTTAATATAGGGAGGAAAAATCATGCGTCTATCCGAAGCGGCAGCGCTTGCGCTTGCCACCCGACTGCTCGAAGAGCATGGCGCACCGCGTGACCATGCGGCCCTGCAGGCTCGCGTCCTGGTGACGGCGGAGATGAAGGGGCACCCGTCGCATGGCCTGTACCGGCTTCCGCGGCTGGTCGAACGGATCGAGGCCGGGGTCATTGACCCGCAGACGAAAGGCACACAGCGCTGGCGCGCGGATGCGGTGCTGGAGGTGGAGGGGGCGTCGGGACTTGGCCCCGTCGTCGCCATGGCCGCGATCGAGCGGCTATCGCCTCACATTCCGGATCTTGGCATCGGCCTTGTCGCCGTGCGCAACGCCAACCATCTCGGCATGCTCGCGCATTATGTGGAGGCCATCGCCGCAATGGGTTTCGTCGGCATCGCGCTCTCGTCGAGCGAGGCGCTGGTCCATCCCTTCGGCGGTACCCGGGCCATGCTCGGCACCAATCCCATCGCTATCGCCGTGCCGACGGCCGAGGAACCGCTCGTGCTCGACCTGGCCACCAGCCTCGTGCCGATGGGCAGCATCCATCATCACGCGGCGACCGGCAGGCCCATTCCCGAGGGATGGGCGCGCGATGCGGCCGGTAACCCGACGACCGATCCGGGGCGTGCGAAGGCCGGCGCGATTGCGCCCTTCGGCGACGCGAAGGGTTACGGGCTCGGCATCGCCATGGAGCTGCTGGTGGCAGCTCTTGCCGGCTCGGCGCTCGCGCCGGATGCGCGCGGCACGCTCGACAGCCAGTCGCCATGCAACAAGGGCGACGTCTTCATCTTGATCGAGCCCAGTCTGGCGCCGGGACTGCCGGCGCGACTGTCGACCTATCTCGATGCCGTGCGCGCTTCACCACCCGCCAGCGCCGGCAAACCGGTTCTCGTCCCGGGCGACCGTGCCCGCCGGCGGCGAGCGGCGGCAAGCCGCAACGGGTTCGAGATCGACCAGCGCCTCTGGGAAGACCTCAACGCGCTTTCGCACCCCCGCATTCTGGCCTTCGAGGGACAAAGATCATGAGCCTGTTTGCCGCCTTGAGGCTGCCGCGGGAAATTCTGTTTGGCGTCGGCCAGCGCCATGCGCTCGCGAGCGTCGCCAGCAGAACCGGCCGGCGCGCACTCGTCTGCACGGATGCGCGTTTTTCCGCAACACCGGTCTTCGCGGAAATGATCGCCGCGCTTGAAGCAGCCGGCATTGTCGTGCTGGTTCATGACCAGACGCTGCCGGACGTGCCGCAAGAAACTGTCGCGGTTTGCGTTGAGGCCGCGCGCGGCTTTGAGCCCGATATGGTGATCGGCATCGGTGGCGGCAGCTGCCTCGACATGGCGAAATGCGCTTCGCTCCTGCTCGCGCACGGCGGCGCGCTCGCCGATTACTACGGTGAGTTCAAGGTGCCGGCGCCCGTCCTGCCGGTCATCGCCGTGCCGACGACGGCAGGCACAGGCTCAGAGGCGACGCCGGTCGCGGTTGTTTCCGATCCTGACCGTACCCTGAAGGTTGGCATTTCCAGCCCTTATCTCATCGCCACAACGGCGATCTGCGACCCGGAACTGACCTTGTCCTGCCCGCCCGGGCTCACGGCGATTGCCGGTGCGGATGCGTTGACGCATGCCATCGAAGCCTTCACGGCCATGCGCCGCCCCGGCGATCCTGAACTCGCGCAGCAGCATGTCTTCATCGGCAAGAGCGATCTCTCCGACCAGTTCGCGCTGCATGCCATCCGGCTCCTCAGCCGGAGCCTGGAAAAGGCCTTCGTCGACGGCTCCGACATCGATGCGCGCGCCGATGTGATGATGGGTGCGCTCGCAGCCGGCTGCGCCTTCGGAACGGCGGGTACCGCTGCGGCCCATGCGGTGCAATATCCGGTCGGTGCCTTGACCCATACGCCGCACGGCCTCGGGGTTGCGACCATGCTGCCCTATGTGATGACATATAATCGCCGCGTCGCGGGCGCGGACATCGCCATTGTCGGTAGGGCGCTCGGCCTCGATCCGACCGGAGTGGAGGACGACGAGACGCTTGCCGATGCCGCGATCGGCGAGGTGAGCCGCCTCTTCGCCGCGATCGGCATCTCGCCGACGCTTGCCGGGCTCGGCCTGCCGGAAGACCGGATCGACTGGGCCGCAGAGCAGGCGCTCGGCATCGGCCGGCTGATCAAGAATAACCCCCGCTCCTTCGATGCGGCCGCCATGCGCGGCCTGGTGCGCGCCGCCTATGACGGCGACCTGGCCGCTTCCGCCCTCTGACCTGGGAAACCATCATGAACGTCAACCAGCATTCTTCGCATCCAGACCACGATCCCTTCGAGCTCGGCGCGTTCTCCCGCGGCCTCTATATTGGCGGCGCCTGGCGGCCTGCGGCGGGCGAGGGTCGGATCGAGGTGATCGACCCCTCGACCGAGGCGGTCATTGCCGCCGTGCCGGATGCGACCCTTGCGGATGCGGCAGCGGCCGTGGAGGCCGCCGCAAGCGCCGCGGAAAGCTGGCGCGAGACGCCGCCTAGAAAGCGTTCCGAGATCCTGCGCCGCTGCTTCGAACTTATGGTGGAGCGCTCCGAAACGCTTGCCCGGCTCATTTCGCTCGAGAACGGGAAGGCGTTGCGCGACGCGCGCGGCGAGGTGGCCTATGCGGCGGAGTTCTTTCGTTGGAACGCCGAGGAGGCGGTGCGGATCTCTGGTGAGTTCGGCCTTGCCCCGGCCGGCGGAAACCGCATCGTCGTCGATTACCAGCCTATCGGCATCTGCGTTCTCATCACACCGTGGAATTTCCCGGCCGCGATGGCGACCCGCAAGATCGCGCCTGCCCTTGCGGCAGGCTGCACCGTCATCTTGAAGCCTGCGAGCGAGACGCCGCTGACGGCCTATGCACTTGCGGCTCTCTACGAGGAGGCTGGCGTGCCGCCGGGCGTCGTGAACGTGATGACAACATCGACGCCGGGCCCCGTCATCGCCGCCATGCTGGCCGACCCGCGGGTGCGAAAACTCTCCTTCACAGGCTCGACCGGCGTCGGCCGCATGCTTCTGGCGGAAGCGGCGAAAAATGTCATCTCCTGTTCCATGGAACTCGGGGGCAACGCCCCGTTCGTTGTTTTCGACGATGCGGACATTGACGCGGCGATCGAGGGTCTGATGGTCGCGAAAATGCGCAATGCGGGTGAGGCCTGCACGGCGGCAAACCGCATTTATATCCAGTCCGGTATCCACGATGCCTTCGCCAAAAAATTTACCCAACGCATGGCCGCCCTCAACGTAGGCTCGGGTGTGGATGCGGATACGGAATGCGGTCCGATGATCACGCGCAAGGCGGTGGAGAAGATCGAGCGCCTTGTTGAGGACGCCATTTCGCGGGGAGCGCGTGTCCTCTGCGGCGGACGATCATTGGCAGGCCGCGGCTTTTTTTATCGGCCGACGGTGCTTGTCGATGTTTCCCCGGCCTCCGATATGGGCTGCGAGGAGATTTTCGGTCCCGTCGCGCCGCTCTACCGTTTCGAGAGCGAGGCAGAAGTCATCGCTGCCGCCAACGATACGGAATATGGCCTCGCCGCCTACATCTATACCCGCGACATTGGCCGCGGCATGCGCGTCGCCTCCAAGATCGAGGCCGGCATGATCGCGCTCAATCGTGGACTGGTCTCCGATCCCGCCGCTCCCTTTGGCGGTGTGAAACAGAGCGGCCTTGGACGTGAAGGAGGGCAGCATCACGGTATCGCCGAGTTCATGGAAGCCAAGTACATTGCGACAAGTTTCTGAGGGAGGAACCTGTGGCCGCCGATCCGTTCCGCATTCGTGACCATGTCGCAGATTTCGACGCGATCGTTGACGATATCCGAGCTCGCAGCCTTGCAACGCGGCGCACTGTCGCCATGGAGGCCAACATCGCCTACGGGGATAGGCCTGGCGAGACGCTCGATATCTTCCTGCCAAACAGCGCCGGCTCGGACATGCCGATCCACATGTTCATCCATGGCGGCTATTGGCGGATGTTTTCCAAGGAGGACTATTCCTGCGTCGCTGAAACGATCACCGGCGCCGGCGCGGTCGCAGCCATCGTCGATTATTCGTTGATGCCCACGGCGAGAATGGGCGCCCTGGTTGGTCAGGTCCTGAAGGCCAAGGCTTTTCTGCTGGCGCATGCCGATCGTTTTGGCGCCACGTCAAAGCGGTTTTCCGTCAGCGGCCACTCCGCCGGTGCACATCTTGCAACCTTTCTCTTTCATCGCTCAGCGCCTTCGGGGGTCGTCGCTGCTCTCCTGCTTGGCGGGCTATACGATCTGGAACCCCTTCAGACGTCTTTCCTGCGGGACGAGATCGCCCTGAGCGACGAGGAGGTGCGACGGTTTACGCCCATGCGTCATGAGCACGATCCTGCAACGCGTGTCGCCATCATGACCGGCGAACAGGAAACTGGTCCGTTCAAAATTCAGGCAAATGCCTTCAGGGGCATTCTTGCCGCCCAAGGGCTTGACGTGCGGGCATCGCAGGTCGCAGACGGCAATCACATGAGCACGGTGCGCGATCTCGCTGTCCTCGGCACGCCTGTGGCGGCAGCATTGCGCGCCTTGATTGCCAATAATGCCAGTGAGGAACCGAAGCGACACACCTTCCCTTGACCGCCGGTTTTTCGTGATCGTGGCGATCGAAGCGCGACGCATCGGCTCCTATGGCCGGTACCAAAGTCGTGCCGATCCGCGTCGTCGAACGCCGCGCAAAGGCCGACCGTGTCCTAAAAATCGGCCACTTTGCCCCAGGCGGATCCACCGAAGCGGTCGGGGTGGTAGGGTCTCGGATCAACGATCGGCTCATCGCCGGTGACGATATCGGCAATCAGATGACCGGCGCCAGGCCCGATGCCGAAGCCGTGGCCGCTGAAGCCGGCAGCGAGGATGAAACCGGGCAAGGTGGCGATCTCGCCGATCCCTGGTACGCCGTCGGGCGTGCTGTCGACATAGCCGGCCCAAGTCGCGCTGATGGCGGTTTTCTTCAAGGCAGGGAGAAGCTCGAGCGCCCGCGCACGCGTAAGCGCGATGGTGGCCTCGTCGACCGTCGGGTCGAGGATTCGCATGCGCTCCATTGGCGTCGGTCTGTCGAGCCGCCAGCGGGCCAGAGATTCGTGGCCGGAGCGAAAGCCCTCCAGCCCGCCTGGTGCGAGACTGCGCCAGCGCCGGGCGAACATCGGCAGGAATTGCCGCGCGAAGCGGAACTGCTGTGGCGTCGGATCGACACGGGCGCGGCCGCTGATCGCGAGCGTGTGACCACCATCGCGGCGCCGCGTTACCGAAACGGCTGATGTATGCAGCGCATCCGGCAGGCCGCTCGCGCCTGGAGATACGGCGAGGATCGAGGAGCGTATCGAGGCTTGCGGAAATCGAATGCCGAGCTGACGACAGAAGGAGGAGGCCCAGGCACCACCGGCGAGGACGGCGATCTTTGTCCGGATCGTGCCATGCTCGGTGACGACGCCCGAGAGCCGGCCGCCTTCGACGTCGAGGCCTCTGGCCGCGCAGGACTGATGCACCGTGCCGCCGAGTTTCAGGATCGCACGCGCGACGGCCGGTGCAGCGCTCGCCGGATCGGCGGTGCCGTCGGTCGGCGAAAACACCCCGCCTTTCCATGAAGTGCCGGTGGCATGCCCGCGTTCGGTTGCCTCGGCGCTGTTCAGCATATGCGTCGTGACGCCGACCGAGCGGGCGAAATCGCGCCAGCGGGCCCAACCGGACAGTTCCTCGTCGCTATTGCTGAGATAGAAGAGGCCGCAACGATGGAAGCCGGTGTCCTCCCCGGTCTCAATGGCGAAGCGCTCCCACAGGTCGAGGCTCTTCGTCGACATCGGCAGTTCGCGGGCGTCGCGGTTCTGCTGGCGGCACCAGCCCCAGTTGCGGCTCGATTGTTCGGCGCCGATCAGACCCTTCTCGACGAGGGCCACCTTCAATCCGCGCCGGGCGAGATAATAGGCCGTGAAAACGCCGACGATGCCGCCGCCGATGACCACGACATCAGCGGTGGAAGGCAGTTCCGGCGTGGTGTCGACGCGATTGAGCGGTGCGGGCATGGGAGAGTCTCCGTTTTAAGCGTAGTGTAGCGGATCCGACGCCACGGCTTTGCCGGAGATCGGTTGGTGGCAGCAGAAGATTCCGTGTCGGGAGCATGCCAGCAGTCGTTTGTGCTTCGGCCTGTCCTGCAACGCGATCGACAGGCCAACGTCATGTGTTAAGGTTGGTGCCGGCAAGCAGCAGCATAATCTGCTGCGTGATTGGCGATCTCGAGCAAATGAGGGCGTGTGAGATGAAACTCGACCGGATCGACGTAAAAATTCTCTACGAACTGCAGAAGAACGGCCGCGTCACCAATGTGGAACTCGCCGAACTGGTCAATCTTTCGCCAAGCCCCTGCCTGATGCGGGTGAAGAAGCTGCAGTCGGAGGGATATATCGAAGGTTATTCGGCTCAGATCAACGTCAGCAAACTGGGGCAGACGCTGACCGTGTTCACCGAGATCACCCTGAAAAACCACCGGCAGATCGACTTCGCCCGCTTCCTGGCGGCGATCGAGAAGGTCGACCAGGTGATCGAATGCCATCTGGTTTCGGGCGGCTACGATTATATGCTGAAATTCGTCACTGCCGGGATAGACGAATACCAGACGATCATGGAGCGGCTGACCGACCTGGACGTCGGCATCGACAAATATTTCAGCTTCGTTGTCCTGAAATCGCCGATTATCAAGGCCCACATGCCGCTGACCACCCTATTTCCGCATTAGAGCTATTTCAGCAAAACTGCGCATTTTTTTCGCGTCTCTCACCAGTCCTGCGCGGATAAGGTTCTCTCTGTCGTAGGTTGTTCTCCCTATAACTATCAGCTTCTACTGGTTGGAAGGACTTGCGACAAATTTTCGGCCTTACCTTCCAAAGCCATGTTCGCTGCCACTTGCCGGGCTCCTGCCGTGGAGTCGAGGCTTTCCAGCACGACCCTGACCCGGTGCGCGCTTGATCGAGTAAGCGCCCAACTCTTGGTTCGAGGAGGGGAGTGCAGTTTGCCGCACAATTTCTTGAAGCAAATCCGACCCGAGAAATTTTGCAGTGGAATCGGCGCTCAATGCCGGCAATAAGCCCGCACCAGTTCCGGATCCTGCTGGAGCCCGTCGAGCCAGGCCGGATCGAGCGTCGGCACCGATGAGAAGAGCAGTTGCGAATAGGGGTGTTGCGGCGCCTTCACCGTCAGGGATGTGATTTCCTCGACCTTGCGGCCGCCATACATCACGACGATCTCGTCGCAGATCGCCTCCACCACCGAGAGGTCGTGGCTGATGAAGATGTAGGAAAGGCCGAGTTCGCGCTGCAATTCTTTGAGCAGGTCGATGACCGCGGCGGCGACCACCGTGTCGAGCGCTGAGGTAATCTCGTCGCAGAGGATCAGCTTCGGATCGGCGGCGAGTGCCCGGGCGAAGTTGACGCGCTGCTTCTGCCCGCCCGAGAGTTCGCCCGGCCGGCGATGGCGCAGGTTGCGGGGCAGACGTACCATGTCAAGCAGCTGATCGATCCGGGCGTTCCGCGCCTTTCGATCCATGCGGTGGTAAAAGACCAAAGGTCTGTCGAGGATGTCCTCTACCGATTTTGCCGGGTTGAGTGCGGTATCGGCATATTGGAAGACGATCTGCATCTCGCGCAACTCATCACGCGAGCGCTCGCGCGCGTTGCGATGCAGTTCCGTGCCGTCGAAGACAATCTTGCCGACGGCGGCCGGCAGGATGCCGGCGATTGTGCGGGCGAGCGTCGACTTGCCGCAACCGGATTCGCCGATAATACCGAGATTGCGGCCTCTTTCCACCTTCAGGCTCACGTTCTCCACCGCGCGAACGAGCGGCAGGCCATCCGCCTGGCGCTGCCCATAGCCCGCGACAAGACCTTCGATGCTCAGCAGGGGAGCCATCGCGGGTTCGGCGGGGCCAGTTGCGCCACGCGGTTTCGGTTCGAAGGCCGCGAGCAGCTCCCTGGTATAGGGGTGCTTGGCATTGTTGAGGATTTCGTCGGTGGTGCCGGTTTCCTGGGTCTCTCCGCCTTTCAAGACCACGATGCGGTCGGCGATCTGGGCGACGACGGCAAGGTCGTGCGAGACATAAACGCCAGCGATGCCGCCCTTTTTCATGACCGATTTGAAAGCTCGCAGCACTTCGATCTGGGTCGTGACGTCGAGCGCCGTCGTCGGCTCGTCGAAGATGACGAGGGTCGGGTCGCCGATCAGCGCCATGGCGGCCGCCAGACGTTGCAGCTGGCCGCCGGAAACCTGGTGCGGGTAACGGCTGCCGATCGTCTCGGGTTCCGGCAGGGACAGCGCCCGGAAGAGTTCGACGGCCCGGGCCCGCGCATCATCAGGCGACATCAGCTGGTGAATACGCGTGACTTCGATCACCTGGTCCATGATCGATCTGGCCGGGTTGAAGGCGGCAGCCGCTGATTGCGGGACATAGGCGACTTCGGTGCCACGCACCTTGGCGCGCTGCTTCTCGCTCAGCGTGACCATGTCCTTGCCGCCGACCGAAACGCTGCCGCCGGAGATACGACAGCCCGCACGGGTGTGGCCCATCAGGGTCAGGGCGATGGTAGTCTTGCCCGAGCCGCTCTCGCCGATCAGCGCGACGATCTCGCCCTCGGCAACATCGAGGCTGACACCTTTGATGATTTCGACACGCCGGCCGGAATCGGTGGTGGCTTCGACCTTCAGGTCACGGATTTCGATGAAATTGCTCATGACGTGCTCCGGTCGCGAATTTTCTGCGGCAGGTTGTCGATCAGCAGGTTGACGCTGATCGTCAGGCTGGCGATGGCAAGCGAGGGAAACATCACCGCCGGCGCACCGAATGGCAGGCCGCCGATGTTCTCACGTACGAGCGCACCCCAATCGGCATAGGGCGGCTGGACGCCGAGACCGAGGAAGGAAAGCCCGGAGAGCAGCAGAACGATGAAGACGAAGCGGATGCCGAGATCGGCAAGCACCGGCCCGACGATGTTGGGCAGGATTTCCGAGCGAATGAGATAGAGAGTGCTTTCACCGCGGATGCGCGCAACCGTGATGAAATCCATCGCGTTGATGTTGACGGCGAGCGCCCGGGCGAAGCGATAAGCGCCTGGGATATAGATCACCGACAGCGTCATGATCAGCACCGGGACCGAGGAGCCGACGGCAGCGACGACCACCAGGCCGAACAGCTTGCTCGGGATGGAGTTGAGGGCGTCGAGGAAGCGGCTGAGGATCGTGTCCAGCCAGCCGCCGGCGACCGCTGCGATCATGCCGAGCACGACGCCGCTGAAGCAGGCGATCGTGACCGCAGCGAGCGAGATACCGACTGTATACCGGGCGCCCATCAGAATCCGCGAGAGCATGTCGCGGCCGAGATAATCGGAGCCGAGCCAGAGTTCCCGACTCATCGGGCCGAAATAGTCGAGATCGATAATCTCGCCGACGGGGTAGGGGATGACCCATGGCGCGAAGATCGCAACGAGCGCCCATGAGAGGATCACAGTGAAGCCAATCGCGCCGACGATGTTGAAGCGATAGCCAAACCGGGTTCCGGACAGCCGGCCGGAGGTGGTTTCGGAACTTGTCATGGTCATCGGAGCCTCGGATTGGAAAGGATGGCGATGATATCGGCGATGGTGATCAGGAGCAGATAACCCAGGCAGAAAATCATCGCGCAGCTCTGGATCAGCGGCAGGTCGCGGGTGGCGACGGCATCCAGCATCAGCTTGGCGATACCGGGATAGTTGAAAATGGTCTCGACGATGATGACGCCTCCAAGCAGATAGGACAGCGAAAGCGCAACGGCATTGACGATCGGGCCGAGCGCATTCGGCAGCGCATGGCGAAAAACGATGCGCGGGCGGGACGCGCCCTTGAGCAATGCCATCTCGACATAGGGTGTGTTGAGCGTCTCGATGACAGCTGCGCGCGTCATGCGGATCATCTGGGCCGAGACCACGAAGGTGAGGGTGATCACCGGCATGGCATAGACGCGCAACAGATCGGTCAGACTGTGGACCTCATTGGCGAAAGACAGCGCCGGCAGCCATTTCAGATAGACGGCGAAGATGAGCGCGGCGGAGGTCGCGACCATGAACTCCGGCACGGAGATGACGCCGATGGTGATCACGGTGACGATCCGGTCGTAAAGGGTGCCGCGCAGCATCGCCGCGGTGATCCCGAGCGTCAGCGCGATCGGCACGGAGAACAGCGCGGTGACGCCGGCAAGTTTTAGCGTATTGACGAAGCGGCCCGCAATGAGAGCGGCGACCGGCATTTCGTTGGCATAGGACGTGCCGAGATCGCCCTGCAGCAATCCGACGATCCAGCGCAGGAAACGAAAGAGCGCCGGTTCGTCGAGATGCATGGCCTTGCGCAGGCCTTCGACGGCTTCCGGCGTGGCGGCTTGGCCGAGCAGGATCGTCGCCGTATCTCCCGGCAACAGCGTTGTCGCAAAGAAGACGGCGAAGGAGACGATCACCAGGGTGATCACGGCGACGAACAATCTGCTCAGTACAAGGGATAAGACCTGGCGGTTCACGGGCGTCTTCCCTTTGCGTTCGAGTTAAGTTCCATCAATGCAGATGGAGGAACTGGGGCGCGGCTGCAGCCCCAGTCTCCTTTGCCGTATCAGGCTTCAAGCCAGACATATTCCGCGAAAGCATATCCCATCTGGCCGCCGAGCGGGTTGGCTTCCAGGCCCTTGAGCTTGGCGGTCGTGGCGTCGACGTTCGAGATATAGGCGGGAATGATAGTACCAGCTTCCTGGGCGACCATGCCCTGCATCTCGTTGTAGATCGTCTTGCGCTTGTCTTGATCGAGAGAGCCGCGCGCCTCGATCAGCATCTTGTCGAACTTCTCCGACTTGTACTGGCTTTCGTTCCACGGAGCGTCCGAGGTGTAGAGCAGGGAGAAGAGGATATCCGGGGTCGGACGCGGGTTGATATTGCCGAAGTGGATCGGCGCCTTGAGCCAGTAATTGTCCCAATAGCCATCAGATGGCACTCGCTGGACGTCGAGCTTCATGCCGATTTCGGCGCCGGCCGCCTGTATGATCATGGCCATGTCGATCGAGGAAGCCGCCGCATCGGAAGCGATGATCGGAATGGATTGGCCGAGAACCCCGGCCTTGTCGAAGTGGAACTTCGCCTTGTCGGGATCGAAGGCCCGCGCTTTCAGCTCTGCGTCATGATAGAAGTTCGCAGGCGAAACGGGTTGGTCGTTGCCAACTTCGCCGAGACCGCGCAGCGCCGCTTTGACGATCTGTTCGCGGTTGACGAGATACTTCATGCCCTCGACGAAATCCCGCTTGTTGCCGGGCTCCATATCCAGTCGCATGTTGAGATTGGTGTAGTTGCCGGAGGTGGTCTTCGACAAGGTGAAGCCGTCGCCCTGGGTCTCGACGAGGCGCATCGAGCGCGGATTGATCGAGGCTGCGAGGTGGATGTCGCCCGAAAGCAGCGCGTTAACGCGGGCATTGTCGTCGCTGATGGCGAAATATTCGAAGGAATCGACGTTCGGGCCGGATTTCCAGTAATTCTTGTTCTTGATCCCGACCGAGCGAACGCCCGGCTCGAAGACTTCCTTGACGAAGGCGCCGGTGCCGTTGGCCTTGGTGAAATCGGTCGTGCCGTCGGCGACGATCATGAAGTGATGCATCGACAGAATGGTCGGCAGGTCGGCATTCGGGCTGGCGAGCGTGATCTCGACGGTTTGTTTGTCGACCGCCTTGAAGCCGGTCATCTGGGCGGCGATCTTGGCGACCTTCGAGCCGACGGATGGGTCGAGATGGCGCTTCAGCGAGAAAACTACGTCATCGGCGGTCAGCGGCTTGCCGTCATGGAAAGTAACGCCGTTCTTCAGCTTGACCGTCCAGGTCTTCGCATCCTTGGACTCGATCGCGTCGGCAAGCTCCATCTGCGGCGTGCCTGATTTGTCGAGGAAGGTAAGGCGGTTATAGAAGGAGCAGCACCGGACATAGTCGGTGGAGAGCGACGCCTTGGCGGGGTCGAGCGTATCGGCCGTCGAGGACGACCAGCCGGCCGCCTTGAGCGAGCCGCCGGAAACGGGCGTGGCGGCGAGCGCCTTGCCGGCACGGCCAAGCACGAGCCCGCCGGCAGACAGGGCCACGCCGCCCGCGAGCATCATATGCAGCAACTCGCGACGGGTGGCGCCACGACGGATGGCGCTTTCGACCATGGAGTCGTCGGATCTGGTCCAATTGGTGATCTTGTCGTTCATCTTATTCCCCTTTTCTTGTGTGGCGGGCTGCCCGTTGCGGGCAGGCCCGATCTGCTTTCAAAGTCAGGCGCGCGCGGCGGCCACGGCATCGGCAAGGCCGGCCATGGAGGTGAAATGGTAATCGGGTTTGGTGAACTCGGCCGGTTCGATCGTGCCGCCGTAACCCTTCTCGTGATGTCGCCGCTCGATCCAGCAATTGGTCAGCCCGAGTTCCCGGGAAATCCCGATGTCGTGGTACTGGCTCTGGGCGACATGCAGGATGTCTTCCTTTGAATGTCCTTCCGAGGCGACGTAGTCGAATACCGTCTCGAAGAATGCGGGATCGGGTTTCTCGGTCCCGGTATCATCCGCGGTGAAGGCGGCATAAAAGGGATTGCCGAGTTCCTTCGCGAAGAAATCGAATGCCCAGCGGCGGGCGTTGGTCATCGCAACGAGGCGGTAATCCCTAGCAAGACTTGCCAGCGCTGCGGCGCTGTCTGCAAAACCCTTCCAGCCCTTGGCCGAATCCCGCAGCCGTTCGCCATATTTTTGCTCAGTGGGCAGGCCGAGCTTCGGCGCGATCGCGAGGTAGACGCGCACGAGGTCGTCGGGGAAGAGGTCGGCATCCTCGGAGTAGCGGGCTGCACGGTAAAGGCTAAGGGCCTGCTCACCGTCGATTTCAGTCCCCGCCTCGGTGGCAATCTCGGCAAGGCAGGTCTTGAGGCCGCCTTCGAAGTCGATGAGCGTGCCGACGACGTCGAAGGTCAGGTATTTGAATTCCGGAAGGCTTTTGCTCACGTGAATTCCCCAGTGTTCGGCTCCGATGGGAGCTCGGCTTCTCGAAGAAGAAAATTCTGTTCCGCTGGCGGGGTCTTTGTCCCGCTCTTGTATGGAAGGCCGGCTTCTGCCGCGGCCTTTCCTTGATTTCAGTGTGTCACCTGCACCGCACCGGATTCGCCGAATAGGCATCATGAGGCGGCACAAAATACCGAATCTGACCGTTTCGCGATATTCTCAGGCCTGCAGCGCCCGCCGCACGTCCGGGTCCTCCAGCGTCTCGTCCAGGGTGATGCGGGTGCGCTCGACGATCGCGTCTATCTCCGTTTCGGTGCAGCAGAGCGGCGGAGCATAGCCAAGCACACCATTGCCGAAGGCGCGGATGACGAGGCCGTTCTCCCAGGCGCGATCGAAGATGCGGCGGGCGGGTTCGGCGGATGCCGGCAACGGCGTCTTGTTCACCTTGTCGACCACGAGCTCGACGGCGGCGAGCATGCCGCGGCCGCGGACATCGCCGACGAGCGGATGATCCCTCAGCGATTCCAGGCCCTGCATCAGCCGTGCGCCGGCCCTGACGCCGTTTTCGAGAAGGCCGTTTTCGTAGAGCTTCAGGACTTCGAGGCCGACCGCGGCGCTGACGGGATGGGCCGAATAGGTATATCCATGGCCGACGGCGGCAGCACCCGCGCCCTCGGCGATCGTTTGATAGACGTGATCGGCCATCAAGACGGCGCCCATGGGGACGTAACCTGAGGTGAGGCCCTTGGCGGTCGTCATGAAGTCGGGCACGATCTCATCCTCGGTGCAGGCAAAAAGCGGGCCGGTGCGGCCAAAGCCGGTGATCACTTCGTCCGCCACGAAGAGGATGTCGTGCGCGCGACAGAATTCGCGCATGGCTTTCATCCAGCCTTTCGGCGGCACCAGAACGCCGCCCGAGCCCTGGATCGGCTCGACATAGAAGGCGGCAACGCGTTCCGGCCCGATCGCCTCGACCTTGCTTTTCAGCGCAGCAAGCGAGGCGTCGATGATCGTCTGCGGATTGTCGCCCACCGGGTTGCGATAGGCGTAGTGAGACGGAATCTTATGCTGCCAATCGAATGGAACGCCGAAGCCGGCATGGAAGGCAGGCAGCGCGGTCAGACCCGCGCCGACCGTCGAGGAACCATGATAGCCCTGTTCGACGGAGATGAACTGATCGCGCTGAGGCTGTCCACGGGCATGCCAATAGTAGCGGATGAAGCGGACCGTGCTGTCCACCGCATCGGAGCCGCCGAGCGTGAAATAGACATGGTTGAGATCGCCAGGAGCGCGGTCGGCGAGTTCGCCGGCAAGCCGGATCGCGGGCTCGGAGCCGAGGCCGAAATAGGCCGTCGCATAGGGAAGCTCGCGCATCTGCCGGGCCGCTGCCTCGACGATGCTCTCGTGGCCGTAACCGGCATTGACGCACCAGAGGCCGGCGAAGCCGTCGATCAGCTGCTTGCCAGAGGCGTCGGTGACCGTCGCGCCCTTGGCCGAAGCCAGCACGCGCACGCCGAGCTTTTCGTGGCCGCGGTAGGAGGCGACCGGATGGATGAGGTGAGCGCGATCGAGTTCGATGAGGGAATTGCTGTACATGGAGATCTCCGGATCAGCCGAGCGCCTGGCTGGCGAGGGCAAAGGTGGTGACGGCCGGGTCGGCAGCTTGGCGAACCAACGGCTTTTCCATCGTGATTCCGCCGCCGACATGAGCGAGCCCCTGTTCGGCGAGCCATGGAGAAAGCCCGGTCTCATCAGTGGTGTCGACCCTGAGGAACCGTCCGGACCGTCTGGCGATGAAATGTTCGATGAGTTTTCGGGCCTCGCCGAGGTTGGCGGCCACGACGGGTCCGATCACTTCGCCGCGGCCGAAGGGACGCAGGCACGCAAAGCCGGAAACGCGGCCATCGCGGCGAATGACGGCGAATGCGCCGATCCCGGCGAAATAAGAGAGCAGCCCTTCGCGATCGGCGCCGAAGGCACTGCGATCGAGTGCCGCGATAGCAGCGAGGTCGGCGTCGGTGGCGGCTTGCGTTTCCGCCGGCACGGCGATGTCGCCGGCAAGGCCCTGATGTTGCGCCACGGTTCCCGTCTCGTGGAAACCAAGCTTCTGGTAGAGCGGCAGGCCTGCCGTCGTCGCCACCAGCCTCAGCGGCCGGTCTCCGGCGGCCAGCAATGCGGCGTCCATGAGCTTGCGGCCGAGACCCCTGCCGCGCATCGTCTCGTCGACGATGACCATGTTGATCGTCGCACAATCTCTCTTGTACGGCGTGACGAGGACGGTGCCGACGACCTTGCCATCCTCGACCGCAACCATCCCGTCGCTCAAGGCGAGCGCCAACTGCCAGTCTTCCGTCCGATGCGGCCAGCCCGCCTGCCTTGAGAGCGCGACGGCGGCTTCCAGATGGTTGGGGCCGAACGGGACGATTTCGATCTGACTTGTTTGCATGGGGCCGTCCTTCATGTCGTGCCCGCCAGTCTGCCGGAGCGCCGGCGGGCAGATCGTCTGAAGGCCATGGTTCAAGCAGTATCTTATGGCGTTGCTGTCATGGGGCGCCGCATCTTATGCTAGAACCGACCGATATTCGTCGGATCCCAGGTCTGTCAGCGCATCATCGCCAGCGCTGCCGTAAAGAAATCCTCGCCTCCGAAGTTTCCTGATTTCAGCGCCAGAAGCATGTCGCCCTGCGCATTGCCGACTGTGCGCAGCACCGGCACGCCGGGCGCAATCTCCGGGCCGATCAGAAATGCCGGAATGGCGAGCCTGTCGACGGCCGCGCCCGAGGTTTCGCCGCCGGCGACCACCAGGCGCCGCACGCCTCTCTCCACCAGTTCGGCTGTGATGATCGACGTCGCGGTCTCGATCGCGTGGCCGGAGGCCTCTCGTCCATGGAGCGATTGCAGCCGGGACACGGTTTCAGGCGCAGCACTCGCGGCGATGACGACGGGGCCGGCGGAGATGCGGTCTCCGGCCCAGGAAATCGCCGCGGCGATTTCATCGGGACCGGCAAGCAGCCGCTCCGGGTCGAGCCGCAGGACGGGCATCGACCGTTCGGCGATGTCGAGCTGGCGGAGCGTCGCCTTGGAGCAACTGCCGGCAACGATCGCGGAAAGCCCGCCCACCGGGCGAATGGCGTCCTCCGTCGTTGCGCCGCCGGAGGAAATCCGACCGGAGCGGACGAGCGCGCGGGCAAGGCCGAGGCCGAGGCCGGACGCACCGGTGGACACCGGCATTTCCAACGCAATCTCGCCGAGCGTTTCCAGATCGCGTTCGAAAATCGCATCGGCGATAACAGCGGTGACGCCTGCGGTGCGAAAGGAATCAAGCCTCATTTTGACGGCGCCGGGTCCGGCGCCGATGGTCGTGAGATCGACCAGCCCGACAGCATTGCGCGATTGTCGCGTGAGCACCCGAACGAGATTGGCGTCATGCATCGGATTGAGGGGGTGATCCTTGAGCGGGCTTTCATTCAGCGGCTGTCCGCCGACGAAGAGATGGCCAAGATAGACGGTGCGTCCCGTTTCCGGAAAGGCGGGCGTCACCAGCACGACGCCGCCGCCCGCCGCCTCCCTCAAGGCTTCGGTGACCGGACCGATATTGCCGGCATCGGTGGAATCGAAGGTCGAGCAGATCTTGTAGAGCACATGGCCGGCACCCCGCTGGCGCAGCCATCGCTCGGCGCTCGCCGCCGCCGTCACGGCGTCCGAGGCCGAGACGGAGCGGATCTTCAGGGAAACGACCACGGCGTCGACATCCGGTAGTGCCAGCGACGGGTCGGGAATGCCGACCGTCTGTACCGTGCGCAGACCGTTCTTCGTCAGGGTGTTGGCGAGGTCGGATGCGCCCGTATAGTCGTCAGCGATTGATCCGAGGAAAATAGCCATCGTCTAGCTCCGTGCAAAAGGTTTGAACCAGCCAAGACCGTCGAGAGTGTGGTCGCGCGGAATGTATTCGCAGCCGACGAAACCGTCGTAAGCCAGGCGGTCGATTTGGCCGAACAGATAGGGATAGTTCAACTCCTCCCCATCCGGCTCATTGCGTGACGGCACACTGGCGATCTGGATATGGCCGGTGATCGGCAGCAGGCGTCGCAATGCCATGGTGACGTCGCCATGGATGATCTGACGGTGATAGATGTCGAACTGCAGCTTCAGGTTCGGCAGACCGGATTCGGCAATCAGCCGTTCGGCGGCGCCGAAGTCGTTGAGGAAATATCCAGGCATGTTTCGCCCGTTGATCGGCTCGAGCAGCAGATCGATGCCTTTTTCCGCAAGCCGCTCTGCAGCATAGGTGACGGAGCGCCGATAACAGGAGGAGGCGCCTTCGTCATGATGGTCGGCGATGCCTGCCATCAGGTGCAACCGTCTGACCCCGGTCGCCTCCGCATAGTCCAATGCCCGCTCGACATCGGCTTTCAGCGCATCGAAGCGTCCGGGAAGGGCCGCGATGCCCCGCTCGCCGGATGCCCAGTCGCCTGGCGGCAGATTGAAGAGGGCCTGCTGCAGATTGTTGCGGTCAAGCCGTTCGGCGATCGCCTCGGGCGCGGCTTCATAGGGAAAGAGGTATTCGACGGCGGCAAAGCCTGCATCGGCTGCGGCGTCGAAGCGGTCGAGGAACGCCCATTCGTTGAACATCATCGTCAGGTTGGCGGCGAAAACCGGCATGTCGAGCGTTCCTTTTACAGGCTCTGCAGCCCTTTGGTGGAACCGGGCAATTCAGCGCCCGAAAGCTTGGCGTAGAGCCGCGCGAGCGAGGAATCGTCGTCACGGCCCATGCCCGCCCCGGAGGCGGCAAGATACATCTGCAAGGCTGCTGCCGCGAGCGGTACCGGGTAACGCTCAGAGCGGGCCATGTCTTGGACGATACCGAGATCCTTGACGAAAATCTCGATGCTGCTGAGCGGAGTATAGTCTCCGGCCAGCACATGCGGCACGCGGTTTTCGAACATCCAGGAATTGCCGGCCGACGCGGTGATCACCTCATAGACCTTGTCGAGGTCGAGGCCCTGCTTGGCGGCAAAGGTTATCGCCTCACAGGCGGCCGCGATGTGGACGCCGGCGAGAAGCTGGTTGATCATCTTGAAGGCAGCACCTTTTCCGGCCTCGTCGCCAAGCTCGTAGACCTTGGCGGCCATGGCATCGAGACCCGGACGCGCGGTGTCGAAGGCCTGTCTGGAGCCGGAGGCCATGATGGTCAGTTCGCCCCGCGCCGCCTTGGCCGCGCCGCCTGAAATCGGGGCGTCAAGATAATGCCGGCCAAGAGCCTCCGTCCGCTGCGCCAGATCGCGCGCGACGGCGGGATCCATGGTGGCCGACGAGATGAAAACGGCGCCGGGCTTCATTGACCTTGCAACGCCCGCAGGGCCGAACAGCACGGCCTCTGTCTGCGCGCCGTTGACGACCACTGAGACGACAATGTCGGCGTCCTTTGCCGCAGCGGCAGGGGTCGCCGCCCCACGTCCGCCGTCGGCGATGAAGCGGTCTACTGCCGCCGGCATGATGTCATATCCAACGACGTCGAGACCTGCGCGCTTCATCGACCGGGCCATTCCAAGCCCCATGGAGCCAAGACCGATGACGGCTGCGACAACGGCCGAGCCCGAGTTTTCAGCAAGCGATGGCATGAGCAGGTTCTCCAGTCTTGTGAGAAAAGGTCTGCGCCTCCGGGTGTCAGGTCTGGGAGGGCAGAAGGTACGTCAGCCGCATGTTGGCAGCGCTGCCAATTTCATTAGAGCATTTTGGCAGCGTTGCCAACTCCAAATGGTAGCGCTGCCAAAAAAGTCTTGCTTCTTGTCGGGAGCGATGAAACAGGTGATGGGGAAGTGGCCATCGGCGGACAGGCCGGGCAACCAGGCCGCAAGCTGGGTCAGACGTAGTGATGGAATTCAAACATCAGCCGACGGTAACGCTTGCCGAAGTCGCGGAAACCGCCGGTGTCGGCGAGAGCACGGTGTCGCGCGTGCTGCGCAACCATGGTTCGTTTTCCGACAAGACGCGCGAGCGGGTGATGGCCGCCGTCGAGCAACTGGGCTATGTGCCGAACCGGATCGCGGGAACGCTTGCCTCCACCGGTTCGCGTCTTGTCGCCTTCGTCATTCCCTCTTTGTCCAACATCGTCTTTCCCGATGTGCTGCGCGGTGCCAGTGCCGTTCTGGAGGAAAACCGGTATCAGGCGGTTTTCTCGGTGACCGACTATGATCCGGGCAAGGAAGAAGCGCTCGCCGCTGCGATGCTTGCCTGGCGGCCGGCGGCGGTCATGCTGGCGGGGTGCGAGCATAGCGAGGGCACGGTGAAGATGCTGCGCGCCAGCGGGTGCCGGGTCGTCGAACTGCTGGATCTGGACGGTGATGCTCTCGATATCGCCGTCGGCTTCTCGAACCGCGCGGCCGGGCGGGAGAGCGCTGCCTTCCTGCTCAAGCGGGGGTATCGCCGGATCGGCTATGTCGGTCACGACCTGAACCGCGATACCCGTGCCGGCAAGCGTTTTTCCAGCTTTTGTGAAACGCTCGGCGCGCATGACGCCCCGCTCGTCGCCCGTGAAATTCTCGCCGGCGCTTCATCCGTGGAAAACGGCAGGCTGGGGCTGGAGCGGCTGCTTGCCCGGACGAGGGATCTCGATGCGGTTTATTTCTCCAACGACGACATGGCGCTGGGCGGCTATTTTCATTGTCTGGCCGAGGGGATAGCGATCCCCTCGAAGCTCGCCATTTTCGGCTATAACGGCCTCGATATCGGCCGGGCAACACCGCAACCCTTATCGACCATCCGAACGCCGCGTGTCGCGACCGGACAGATGGCCGCGCAGTTGGTCGTCACGAATGCGCCGCCGCAGGCCGTCGATCTCGGCTTTGAACTGATCGAAGGGGCAACCGCGTAATATTGGAGGAACTGTCATGTCCGACGCGCGCCTGCGTGAGGAAATCTGCCGATACGGCCGCTCGCTGTTCGAGCGCGGGCTGACGCCTGGTTCATCGGGCAACATATCGTTGCGGCTGGAGGATGGCGGCTGGCTGGTCACGCCGACCAACGCCTCGCTCGGCTTTCTCGACCCGGCACGGATCTCCAGGCTCGATGCCGAAGGCAGGCTCCTGTCCGGCGACAAGCCGACCAAGGAGATCCCGCTACACACTGCCCTCTATGATACGCGCGGCAGTGCCCGCGCCATCGTCCATCTTCACTCCACCCACGCGGTGGCACTGACCATGCTGCCGGAGATCGATCCGCGCGCCGCCCTGCCGCCGATGACGCCGTATTATCTGATGCGCGCCGGCGAAACCGCGCTGGTGCCCTATTATCGTCCCGGCGATCCGGCGGTGGCCGACGCGATCCGCGGACTGGCGGGCAAGTATTCGTCAGTGCTTCTGGCCAATCACGGACCTGTTGTTGCCGGCGACAGCCTGGAAGCGGCGGTCTTTGCGACCGAGGAACTGGAGGAAACGGCGAAGCTCTATCTGCTGTTGCGCAACCTCAATCCCCGTTTCCTCAGCCCGGCGCAGGTGGCCGATCTCGTCAACACCTTCGGCCTCGACCTTCCGTCGCATCACGATGATGATCACGACGGCGATTGAAGGCGTCACTGCGCCGGCCGTTGACGGCGGGCAGGCGCACAACCTTCTGCCAAACCCTGCTTTCGATACGATAGATTCTGCTTCCGATGGCGGCAATTCAGGCGAGCTGTGGGTGAAGCGGTCCCTATGATTGTGACACGTCCCCAGTTCCGATCGCTCAAGGATACTCAAATGACGACGTTCCGTCCGAAATACATCACCTTCGACTGCTACGGCACGCTGACCAACTTTCAGATGGCGGAGGCGGCACGCGATCTCTACGGCGAAGAGCTCGACGAGCCACGCATGGCGGAGTTCATCAAGAATTTCGCTGCCTATCGCCTCGACGAGATCATGGGCGACTGGAAACCCTATGCCGAGGTGGTGCACAATTCGCTCGAGCGGACATGCAAGCGCAACGGCGTGACATTTCGCGACGAAGCCGCCCGGATGGTCTATGAGCGGGTTCCGACCTGGGGGCCACATTCAGACGTCCCGGCCGGTCTCGCCAAGGTCGCCAAGGAAATCCCCTTGGTCATCCTCTCCAACGCCATGAATTCGCAGATCATGTCGAACGTTGAAAAACTGGGCGCGCCCTTCCACGCGGTCTATACCGCCGAGCAGGCGCAGTCCTACAAGCCACGCTTCAAGGGCTTCGAATATATGCTCGATATGCTGGGCTGCGGGCCGGAAGACGTGCTGCATTGCTCGTCCTCCTTCCGCTATGACCTGATGTCGGCCCACGACCTCGGCATCAAGAACAAGGTTTGGGTCAATCGTGGCCACGAGCCGGCCAATCCCTATTACGGCTATGTCGAAATTCCCGATATCTCGGGCCTGCCTGGCGTCGTCGGGCTCTGACGGAGAGACGCGGATGTGGTTCGAATCCTACTGGCACGACACGGCACCAGCCTTTGCCGGCGGCGCTCAGGGCCCCGTCGAAGGACATTATGACGTCGCCATCATCGGCGCCGGCTTCACCGGGCTTGCCGCGGCGCGCCAGCTTGCAAAGGCCGGCGTCAAGGTCGTCGTGCTGGAGGCTGAACGGGTCGGCTGGGGGGCATCGGGGCGCAATGGCGGCCATCTCAACAACGGGCTCGCCCACAGTTTCCTGTCTGCCAAATCAGCACTCGGCGTGGAGCGGGCCGTCGCCCTCTACAAGGCGTTCGACGATTCCATCGACACGATCGAGGCGATTATCGCCGAAGAGGAGATCGACTGCAGTTTCCGCCGCGCCGGCAAGCTGAAACTTGCCTCCAAGCCGCAGCATTTCGACGCCATTGCCCGCAATTTCGAGGCTGTTCACAGAGAAGTCGATCCCGACACGGCACTTCTGACGGCGAGTGACCTGAAAAGCGAGGTTGGGTCGCCCTTCCATGGCGCCATGCTCTCGAAGAAAAGCGCGATGATGCATATGGGCTGCTATGTCGTGGGGCTCGCCACGGCGGCCGCGCGTCACGGCGCGACCATCTTCGAAAAGGCGGCCGTGACCGCCCACCGGCAGGGCAACGGCCGGCACAGCCTGACGACGGCACGCGGTACCGTCACCGCAGACCACGTGCTGGTCGCGACAGGCGCCTATACGCCGTCGCTTTTTAATTATTTCCGCCGCCGGATTATTTCCGTCGGCAGCTTTCTGATCGCCACCCGTCCGCTGACCGACGCCGAAATCGCCGCTACGATGCCGGGCAACCGGACCTGCGTGACGTCGATGAACATCGGTAATTATTTCCGGCTATCGCCGGACAAACGGCTGATCTTCGGCGGCCGTGCGCGATTTTCCGCCACGTCGGATCAGCGCTCGGACGCAAGGAGCGGCGATATTCTGCGCGCCAGCCTTGCTGAAATCTTCCCGCAGCTTGCCGGCGTCGAAATCGACTATTGCTGGGGCGGGCTCGTCGACATGACGAAGGACCGCTATCCGCGCGCCGGCTATGTCGACGGTGTCTGGTATGCCATGGGCTATTCCGGCCACGGCGCCCAGCTCTCCACCCATCTCGGCATGATCACGGCCGACGCCATCCTCGGCAAGGCCGACCTTAATCCGATCAAGGGGCTCGACTGGCCCGCCGTCCCCGGCCATTTCGGCAAGCCGTGGTTCCTGCCGCTCGTCGGGCTCTATTACAAGACGCTCGATCGCTTCCAGTAACGGGCCGGATCAGTCCGATTGCCACTGTTCTAGGATTGCGATGAGCGCCCGCGCGGCGGTTAACTACCTGGCCTCGCTGACGGGATAGATCCTGAAAATCCCAAGGCGGTTATCAGTCGTGATCGCTGCAATACCCGCCTCATATGCGGCGCGGACGATTGCCTCATGCAATTTCTCAGGCTCGCTCTCTCCGGTAAGGACCTCCAAACAGATGCTCACCGCCGTGAGAAATTCCTCACCGTCGTCGGTGGGCCATTCCTTCAGCAACAGTTGGGCAGCCTCGCGAGCGGTATGGATCACCTTGCGATCTTTCCCTTCCGCAAAAACCAGAATTATCGTTGGGAAACTTTTGAACATATCGAATCTCATTGCCCCCTGAACTCCGCGGGACGGCCAGTGCCAATGACGGGCCATGGTTTCGGACCGGGATTGGCCACACATGCTCGTCAACCATCTTCGGTGTCGTTTCGACAATCACGTCGCCTTTCTTCCCTTTGGTGGGAAGCAAGCTTGGCTTTTAGCTCGCGGGCTGCCGCCTCAAGAAGTCGCTTGAATTCTTCGGAGGTCACGCCATCCGCGCGCATCACCATGGCGATCAGTGGATCACCAAGAGCTTCGGTTATCGTCAGCTCATCGTTCTTTCCGGCAGTTGCCCCAACGGAGCAATGATATTCCGAGGAAAATAGCGCGATCATGGACATACCTTACATTCGGGTTCTTTGGAGAGAGCGCAGCTTGGCCTGGTCGCCTTTGAGGTCCAATATCCATTGGCGTCCCCGGGCGAGCGAGTGTCTCGAAAGGCATTTTTGGACAATCTGCGACACGGCAAGGCCGGCGACCAATGGGCTGTCGACGGTAGCCTGCGGCGCGCGTAAGCCGTCGTCGGCCGTGACTTGGGTAGCGCAATGGCAGACGGAACATGCGTCCTCATGCACCAAGGCCAAAGGCCCTGCCATGCAATAGTTTGCAGAGCGGCCCAGATGCAGATGAGGCGGCAGGCCGGCTTCCAATGCCAGGCAGGCTGACAGGAGATCTTGGGTTGGACGAGAATCGCCGCCGGCGAGGATGAGGAACGGGTTATTGGCGTAGTTTGCGATTAACCGCAGCGCCGAGGCGCCTTCCGCAAATTCCGGCAGCGCGAAGACAGTGGCCGAGAAACCCGCGGCCAGATGGGTCGCCAGCCTGTCCGTCTTCAGCCGGCCGAGATCAGCCTCGCATGCCCATGGGAGATGGTTCAAGTCGTTCTCATCGATACGATCCGCATCCACGAGAAGGAAACGACGCGCGCCGAGGGCCGCGAGCTGGATGGCGATCTGCGAGCCCAAGCCGCCGCATCCGATGATGACGAAGTCGATGTCGCCAAACAGTGCGATGTCGCGTTGCCGATAGCAAAGAGGCGCCAGGAAGGGGTCGTGATGATCGACTGCGGCGGGATCATATTCGTTCTTCGCCGGCATATCTGGAGCCTCCAACGAGACGACGAATGCAGGCCTGGTAACATGGGGGCTCTGTTCCTCGACAGAATCGGCACTATTGCCGGTGAACAGAGCCCCCCGGCCGCCCCGCCCCAGGCTGCGGGTGACAAGGTTCGGGAAGTCGACGGATACGCTGGCAGCCGCCGATAATCGTTTGGACCGATAATTGACCATCACATCGCCTCCATCTCGCGGGGCGCAACTCCGCGGATCGTCGCGGCGTAGTGACCGTAATCCTCGCCCATCGCATAATCGGGTGTCTTCACAATCACGTGGAATTTGCCGTCGTACCACAGGCTGACATTGTCGCCGCTGTCATCGATCTCTCGCCGGCCCATCCGAGGATCGATCGGCTCCTTGCCGCGCAGCAGCATCTGTCCGATATCCCAGGCTTGGCGATCGAGAACTCGCTGGCGCTCGGCAAGATGCGCCTGCCGGTGCGCAATGGGTTCTTCGGCAAGCAACTGGCTGACGAGGAACAAGATCCGACTACTCCAGGAAGGAATGGCGGCGATGTCTGGGAGGTCGAGGAGGACATCGCCGCCGAGACGTTCGATCCCTTTCCGAGCGATGTCGATAAGCGGGACTTGCCGCGCGGCATAGGCGATTATGAATGCCGCTTTCCGGGAGCGGCGCTTAAGATCCGCCTCGGTGGATAGGCATGCCATGCGCAAGGCGCACTCCCAGGGAATGGTGTAGGCCGTATGCAGGATGCTCTCGAGCGTCTGTAGGTCCTTCTTGTATGGGGAAACATATTGGAACTCGCCGGGCAGGGATGCCGCCGCCGAGGTCGTATAGAACCCGAGCAGGATATTCCCCGCCTCATGAAGCAGTTGGGCCGCTGTCGCGGCATGATCGCCGACGCGTAATCTCTCGCTGGAAAGGACGATGAGCGCGCTGCCCGGCAATTCGTTCGAACTCGAAAAGGAGCACTGCGGTTCGCGCCGCACGCCAACGTAAAGCGTGTGCAGGCCGGCGATCAGACGCTGATGGCCATACTCGTCCAAGTCCGCGATCAATGCGAAGGCCTTCTCCAGATGGTCGGCGATTCGATCCAATTGCGCATCGTCGGAGATCGGAAAGCCGGGCCGGGGATAGTCCGGCATGCATCGGCGCAGGAGGGCTTGCATGATACGGCTACGCGCCGGACTTTCGATGTGCATGAGGCCGATGCCGCAAGAGAGCCGGCACGCTGTCTGACGTTCGAGTTCAAGATCCGATGCGATCAGATCCGGCTGCAGATAGCGGCCGACGACCTGCACATCGGGGCGGGCTGCCTGCCATTCCAGACTGCGCGCGAGCGCATCCATCCAGGCCGCAAGTACGGATGAACGGTAAGGGTCGGCGCGGACCGGTCCGGCAACCGCTGGCGGAAGCTCCGGCAGGCGCGTGTATCGGCCATCTGCAAGGTCGGGGAAATAGCCTGACAGTGCCTCTACCCCAGCCGAACAACCGGCGAGCTTCGAAGCCGCCGCAAGCGTGCGGCCATATTGGAAGCGTCGCTTCAAAAGGTTGCGTGTTGCCACGCGCTGGAGGGAGACGGAACTTGCCATCAGGGGATTGCGCTTGAGCAGGAGGCGCGCCTCATCTGCCAACTGTTGTATGCGGGACGCGGACATCGGCAGCCTCCGTGAGTTTGTCTTCGGGCGGATCAAGGTTGCATCTCGGGCAAAAATGCCGGAGTTCGGGACGGCTTTGCCCGGCATCGGAACGTTGCGCGTCGTCGGTTGAGAGGCACTATTCCCCAAGGGCGTCATTGGCCCGCCAGTTTGGCGTTAAAAATCCGTAAAAATGACGTAAACAAAGAAAAAGCCTCCTCGATCGAGGAGGCTTAGAATTCTGGATAACGCAGCCGCAGCAGTCAGATCGCCAGAGCGGCCTCAACCGCCGCCCGCGCATTCGGCAGGCCCGACCCGAAGAAATAGACCGCGTCGAGAGCGTCCTCGCTTTCGGCGTTCATGCAATCTGCCGTCAGTTGTCTCGTTCCGGGTGCGACAATGGCGTCCAGGCGAGAGGCGGCTTTCAGAATTGACTTGACTTGAGGCCCCGAGAGGCGGTCACCGGGATTGTGGCGGCTTTTGTGGGCCCGCTGTATCAGGGCGCATAACCCGCCCACCTGCGCCGACGCGCCTGATGTGCCCCCGAAGGGGGTGTAGTATCCGCCCCCGATGCCCGGATTGGTACCGAACGGCACGATGGCCGACCACGGATCGGAGCCATGATTATAACCGAAAATCCCCGGCAGGTCCGTCGTCAGCAGCGAGAAGTGCGAATAGTAGTATTCCCGCGTTCGAAAAGCGCTGTAGTCGTGCTGCGCGGCAAATGGAGAAAGCCGGTCGAGGCGCAACTGATGCCTGTTGAAGACCTCCCCGTCGTCAGAGGGGGAGACAACCGTCAATCCTTCGCCGTAATTGCTGTAGCCCGAACGGAAACCTTCGACGGTAACGGCTCCAACTGCAATGATGCCGTTGTTGTCGGCGGCAAGACTAGCCGGATAGATCAGCTGGCTCTCGCCACTGTTTCCTGCGGCGCAGACGATCGGGATGTGCCGGCTGATGGCGAGGATGAGTTGTTTGAGGACATGCCATGGGCGATCCGGATTAGAGCCTTTCTGCGCTGCCTTCGGCTCCAGTTCAGGCCCACCCTGATCCGCAACGGCAATGCGCGTGAACAGATTGGCGGCATCCTGGTTTTTCCATAATTCCAGGTCGGCCTTCAGTTCGTTCTTCGGGTCAACGATACTGTGTTTCGGGTCAGGCAGACCGCGCGGCAAGACGATCACGTCTGCTTTCTGAAGATAGGCATAAAGGAAGGCAGCAATGAACTGCCTGACATCGTCTTCGAAGGAGGTTCTGATCGAGATGAGCCTTGAGAAAGGATCAACGCCGAAATAGGGGATGACGTTGCGATTGCCGCTCGTGCGCAGCTCGTCGCCATTCCCGTAGAAGGCTCCTTCCGGCGGAAGGCTTGGCGTGCCTTCTTCCGCAACAACGGCGGGTTCGCCGACGATCAGCCCAGCGCAACAAGTACCATGCGACGCAAACAGCGATTCCGGATTGTAGAGCCGCCGGAGAACACCCTCCGACGCGGCGTATTCGGCAACCAGATCACCGAGATAGTCCCGGTCGTCGTTCGAAAGGCCGATATTGCCGAGCGGAGCGATGTCGAGCCCGGCAAAGAAGGCATGCCTTTCCTCGCGGTCGAAGGATGTGGTCGTCTCGAGAATTTCGAGCACGCGTGCGCCGTAACGATGGGTCGTCAAATCGATTGACGCCTCCCGGTCAAGCCGGGTTGCCAGATTGGGATGATCCGGAGATACGCCGACATCGATCAGCGCGACCCGCGCGGGTCGCAGCGGGCCGGCGGAAGCGATGGCATCCCAGACCGTGCCGGTGATGAGGGGATCGGAGAGCGCGCGTGCGGAGCTCGCATCGGGCGCTGGAGGCGCCGGTGGAGCCGATCCGTATTCCGCGTCGACTACGCCAAGAGCAGTCAGGTGCCAGAGGTAATAGTAGTTGATCGGCGAGGGCTCAGGCATTTGTGTTTGATCCGTCATGGTTGTCACCCTGTTGAGCAGCAGCTGGAGAATTCAGACCCATTCGTCGTGTACGGCCGCGAACAAAGGACCGAACGCGTCGTGGAGGTAGGGAGCGAAGCGTCGGGCGAGATCTCGCCCCGCCTGCGTGTCGCTCGGATAGTGCAGGCCGGCCCATTCGCGATTTTCGGCGACGTTCTGGGCGATGCGGGCAAGCTCGTCGGTGGCCGGATGTTCCGGCAGGATTGTTGAGAACGCGAAGGCGATCGAAAAGCACTGGAACGAATGGTTGCTGGGATAGGACTCGTGGACGGGCACGGCCAGCAACGGCCGCAGCAGGGGCTCGAACTGGTTTGGCCGCTGCCGGTTGAACTGGCTCTTGTAGATCAGTCCGACATATTCGCAGGCCGTCAGGATCGCCTGAAAAAGGCCTTCCGTCTGCTCGAAACCGCCGAGATCCTCGATATACAATGCGCGTGTGAATTCCCCCACGGAGATCGTCGACTCGATTTGAATATCGGGCAGGCGCCGCATGCGTTCGCGGTCGCGGCGTTGCATAGAGAGCAGTACCGTCGTTTCGAGGCGGGTATAATCCGGGCCGGGTGGCGGAAGTATATCCAGCATTTCCCAGGTGAAGCGCCGCGCCGCGGTATAGGCGTTGCGTGACGGCTGCTGGTGCAGCCTGCGCAGCTCGAAGGAGGGGATAAGCTGCGACACGCCGAGGCTGCCGCCGTCCATCGTCGACTTGTTCTTGTTCTTGTTCTTATTTTTGTTCTTGTTTTTGTTCAGCGACGCCTTGTTGAGCACCGACTTGTTCGCCACGCTTTTGTTGAGAACCGAGGCTACGGCCATCGTCGCCATCATCGGCCCGGCCAGAAGCGCTGCATCTTCACCGGTGCCGGGGAGCAGCGCAGGTTCGGAGGCTGCATCCGGTGCAGCCGGCGACGCACCGGCGAGAGGATCAGCACCGGTATCGTCCCTGGGTTCGCATGGAAGGACCGTATCCGGCTCAATCCTGAATTTATAACTGTTTAGAAATAAAACTAATTTTGATTGCGATTCGTGGGCAGTGTCCGCTTCCATTGCAGCCTCCTTGCGCGATGATGTGAAGAATTGTCCGGGGTTCAGCGCAGCTTGGCGCCGGCCTTGAGCAGGCCGTCGATCAGGATCTGCCCGCCGCCTGTGTCAAGCAGCGGATAGCCGCTGCCGCGGAAGGCGTCGATGGAGAAACCGCCCTCGACTGCCTCAAGACGCTGCAGGTAATGCCGCGCGCCGCCGAGATCGTTGGAATGGGCATGACTGGAGGCAAGATAGCGCAGCAGGCTGTTGAAGTTCGGCCGTGCCCGCAGGGCTTCTTCGCCTGCAGATATGGCTGCGGCATGATCGCCTGCAAGCGCTGCCGCAATGCATTTGGTCGTATCGAAGTAATATTTATGCGGGCTGTAGACGCCGAGCTCTTGTACCCAACGCGCCATCGCCACCGCCTTGTCGGGCTGGCCTGCATAGCAGTGCAGCATCGCGTAGAGGTCCCAACCGAGCGGCAGGGCCGGATTCAGGCGGATCGATTTTTCGAACAGGTTGGCCGCATAGTCGTATTCGCCGAACAGGAACGAATGGACGTGGCCGACGAGCGCGAGCGACACGGAATTCTGCGGATCGAGTTCCAGCGCCTTGCGTGCATAGGCCTGGGCTTCCTCGATCAGATGGGCATCCAGCGCGTTGAAACGCTGGCCGACCTGGAAAGTCCGAATGAATGACAGCCAGGCAAAAGTCGATGATCGCGGCTGATACTGGATCTGTTCTTCCAGGCGCCGTTCCGCGTTGTCGAGGTCGTCGCGCGACAGCCGAAAGATCGCATTGACGGCGTCGATCAGGAGACCGTCTTGCGACAATCTGCTGTCGGTTGCCTGGATCTCCTCGAAATAGGCCAGTTGATCGACTGCCTGGCTGATCAGCGCAGCGGCGATGCCGAACTCGCCGCGCTCGAACTGCGTGCGGTTGATTGCCTGACTTCCCAGCCAATGAATGCGGTTGTTGATCAGGTGCTTCATCACCAGTTCGATCAGCACCATGTCACCATCAAACGTCAGGCGAAGCTGAAGGCATAGGGGAAGGCTGATTTGCTGTTCACTCTCTTCAATATGCGGCGAGGTGAACGAGAGGTCGGTGACGCCAAAGCCCAGCCCATCGATGATGGCTTTTGCAATGAGGTTTTGGAACCGTGTCGCAGCAATTTGCCCGCCCTCGCCGGCACCCACCACGATGGGGGACAGAAGAGCCATCATCCATCGCCAGTCACCGCCAACCCGCCGCCCAGAGGGACCGCTGCTGGCGATATCCACGGGTGGTTTGCCTGTTCTCGACGTATCCGGGGCGCCAGTTAACGGCAGCAGGGCGGAATGTTTGGCGATATCGCGGCTCGGCTGCTGTCGCGGCTCGAAGACGTCGTGGACTTGTCCTTCATCGAGACGGCGATACCAGTTTTGCCTTTCCAGCGCCAACCAGTCCTCGAATTCAGGATCGCGGATGTCGATACCTTCGAGCAATTCGTCGGTGACTTGATCCGCAGACCGCTCCGTCCGAACCACCAGGTCGGTATCGAGCGCCAGTCGGTCCATATCCAGCCAAACGGTATTCTTATCCGCAATCAAGAGATCACGTGCCGGCCCCAGACTCTTATGAATGTCCAAAAGCGCCTGGCGTAGACTGGCTGCCGCCTGGTCGTCGGAGCGATCGCTCCATAACTTGTCCCTAAGCCAGATTCTCGAGCGCGAGCCCCGGGTGGACAATGCAAGCATTGCCAAAAGAGCCTGTGCCTTTTTGGATTTCGGAGCAACCGACCGCCCCCCGGCGTCCACAAGGGCAAAGGGCCCGAGCAGGAACATCCGAAACGGATATTGCTCCTTGTTCATGCGATCCACCGGCCCCGCCCCCGCTGCCTCCGATACGCTCGTTTGGCGGCCGGAAAACCTGGCATCCAGGGGCCAGTCTGCCACAACTTCGGCTCCTGGCAAGCAACCGGGAAGGGAAACCGGGATTGCGAAATGTAAATCTATGCTATGGCGATGATCGAACTGAAGCATAACCGGTTGAAATCCCTCTGCGTAACTTCGCAAACCGGCCGTAGCATCCTGCCGTCAAAGCAGCGTCAAAGAAATGTTGTTTGGGCACCGTAATTTTGCGGGCATCCGCCAAAGGCTGCGGAGTACTTAGAACGATGTGTCGGTGTTGCTCCAGCGGGAGCATCGACCGTGGCTCCCGATCATCCAGCGCCGGGATGATGTCCCGGCGCTCTTTTGTTTTCCTGTAGTTAGGCGAGACCGCCGATGTGGAAGCTCTTCATTTCGAGATATTCCTCGATGCCGCACTGCGCGCCCTCGCGGCCAAGACCGGATTGTTTGACGCCGCCGAAGGGAGCCACCTCGGTCGAGATCGCCCCTGTGTTCAGGCCGACCATCCCGAATTCGAGGGCTTCGGCGACACGCCAGGAGCGTTTCAGGCTCCCGGTGTAGAAATAGGCCGCAAGCCCGAAGGGCGTGGCGTTGGCTATGCGGATCGCCTCTTCCTCGTGGTCGAAACGGAAAAGCGGGGCAACGGGTCCGAAGGTCTCTTCGCTGGCAAGCTGCATCTCGGTCGTCGCACCGCCGAGCACCATCGGCACCGCATATTGGTCGCCTTCAGGCACGGAATCTGCGGTGGCGAGGATGCTTGCTCCCTTTTCCACCGCATCGTCGACATGACGCTTGATCTTGTCGATCGCCGCCTTGTTGATCATCGGCCCGATATCCGTGCCTGCATCCGTGCCGGCCCCGACCTTCATGGCCGATACGCGCGCGGAAAGTTTGGCGGCAAAGGCCTCATAGACGCCGGACTGGACGAGAAGCCGGTTGGCGCAGACGCAGGTCTGCCCGCCATTGCGGAATTTCGAGGCAACTGCGCCTTCCACGGCCAGATCAAGATCGGCATCGTCGAAGACGATGAAGGGCGCGTTGCCGCCGAGTTCGAGGCTGAGTCGCTTGATGCTGTCGGCCGCGCCGCGCATCAGCAGCGAGCCGACGCGGGTCGAGCCGGTGAAAGAGATCTTGCGAACGGTCTGGTTCGCCATCAGTTCGTCGCCGATGCCGGCCGGCATGCCGGTGACGATATTGATCACGCCCTTGGGGATGCCGGCGCGCTCCGCCAATACGCCGAGCGCCAGCGCCGAATAAGGGGTGAGGTCCGATGGCTTGACGACGACGGTGCAGCCTGCTGCGAGCGCCGGCCCGACCTTGCGGGTGATCATCGCATTCGGAAAATTCCACGGCGTGATGATCGCCGATACGCCGACGGGCTCCTTCAGAACGACGATCCGCCGGTCCGCTGTCGGCGAGGGAATGGTCGTTCCGCCGATGCGGCGTGCCTCCTCGGAAAACCATTTGATGAAGGAGGCGCCGTAGCGGATTTCGCCGCGCGCTTCCGTCAGTGGCTTGCCCTGCTCTCGGGTGAGGATCAGCGCCAGATCCTCGATATTGTCGAGCATCAGATCATGCCAGGCTTCCAGCAATGCGCCGCGCTCGGCATTGGTCTTTGCGCGCCATGGACCGAAGGCCTTTTCCGCCGCCGCGATCGCCGTCGTCGTATCGGCTCCGTCCATGTCAGGCACCGTGCCCAGCACATGTTGCGTCGCCGGATCGATCACCTCGATCGTGCGCCCAGCTTCAGCCCCGCGCCATTCTCCGTCGATCAGCCCCAGCTCACGAAGCAGACTGCTATCCCTTAATCCGTTCATTCTGTTCTCCATTGATCAGCCGAGTGCCGAAAGCACCGATGCCGTGATCGCGTCGGTCTTGTCCTTGCCGGGAATTGCGCCGATGCCGCGTGCCGTCGTCGCTTCGATTGATGCCATCACCCTTGCGGCGGCAGCCGTTTCTCCCAAGTGCTCCAGCATCATCGCGCCCGACCAGATGGCGGCGATTGGATTGGCGATGCCGAGTTCGGCGATATCGGGTGCGGAGCCGTGGACGGGTTCGAACATCGACGGCGCCGAGCGATCGGGATTGATGTTGGCGGAGGCGGCAAAGCCAAGCCCGCCCTGGATGGCGGCGCCGAGGTCGGTCAGGATATCGCCGAACAGGTTGGAGGCGACCACGACGTCGAGACTATCAGGCGCCATGACCATACGCGCAGCCATGGCGTCGATATGGTAGCTGGTCACCTCGATATCGGGATATTCCAATGAAAGCTTCTGGGTGATTTCGTCCCAGAAGACCATCGAATATTTCTGTGCGTTGGACTTCGTCACCGAGGCAAGCTTGCCGCGTCGCGTCCGCGCCTGCTCGAAGCCGAAACGCAGGATGCGCTCGACCCCCGTGCGGGTGAAGATCGAGGTCTCGACCGCCACTTCATTGTCGGTGCCCTGGTGGACGCGGCCACCGGCGCCGGAATATTCGCCTTCGGTATTTTCACGAATGCAGAGGATGTCGAAACCATCGGACCGCAACGGCCCCTGCACACCCGGCAGCAGCCGGTGCGGGCGGATATTGGCATACTGCACGAAAGCCTTGCGGATCGGCAGCAGAAGCCCATGCAGCGACACCGAATCCGGCACTTTACGAGGCCAGCCGACGGCGCCGAGCAGGATGGCATCGAAGGACCGGAGCGTCTCGATGCCATCGGCGGGCATCATGCTGCCGTTCTCCAGATAGTAGTCGCAGGACCAGGGATAGCTGGTTGCATCAAGAGAAAATCCGTTCAGGCGAGCTGTTTTTTCAAGCACGGCCCAGGCTGCTGCCGTCACGTCGCGGCCGATGCCGTCTCCGGGCAGAAGAGCGATCTTGTAGGTTTTCATCGCAGGTCCTCACAGGCTGATGAGCACACTCTTGCTCTTGCGGTTGGCGAGATAGGCGTCGCGGCCGAGATCCTTGCCGATGCCGGACTGCTTGTAGCCGCCGGTCGGCAGGATATGGTCGCGCGAGCGGCCGTAGCGGTTGACCCAGACGGTGCCGGCCTGCAGGCGGCGGGTCACGCGGATGGCACGCGAGAGATCGCGGGTGAAGAGGCCGGCGGCGAGCCCATAGGCCGGATGGTCGGCGAGCCTCAGCGCCTCCTCCTCGTCCTCGAAGGTCTGAATGGTCAGCACCGGTCCAAAAATTTCCTCAAGAACCGCCGGCGATGTTGCGGTCACGCCCGAAATCAGGGTCGGTGCGTAGAAATAACCTTCGCGGTCGAGCCGGCGGCCACCGGTGAGGCATTCGGCGCCGTCGTCGATAGCGGCACGGATGATGCCGTCCATGCGGGCGATCTGTCGTTCGGAGATGACCGGCGAATAATCGGTCGCCTCGTCCCAGGTGGGGCCGGGGCGGATGGCCGCCAGCCTCTCGATAAGTGCGGCTGCCAGCGCGTCCGCCACCTTCGCCTCGACGATGAGGCGGGATCCGCAAACGCAGGCCTGACCGGCGTTGGAGAGAATGCTGCCGGCGATTGCGCCCGCCGCAAGCTCGAGATCGGCATCGGCGAAAACCAGCTGCGGGCTCTTGCCGCCGAGTTCGAGCGTCATCGGCTTGACACCGGTGCGGGCGATGTTGGTCATGATCGCCGAGCCGGCCGCGGTCGAACCGGTGAAACTGACCTTGGAGATGCCTGGATGTCCGGTGATCGCATTTCCGGTGGTCGGGCCGTCGCCGAGCACGATGTTGACGAGACCGGCCGGCAGGCCGGCCCGCACCGAAAGTTCGGCGAGATAGAGTGTGGAAAACGGCGTCATTTCCGATGGCTTCAACACCACCGCATTGCCTGCCGCCAGCGCCGGGCCGAGCTTCCAGCCGGCCATGGACACGGGATAATTCCAGGGCGTGATGGCGCCGACGACGCCATAGGGTTCCGTCATGATCATGCCGAAATTCGCATTGTCAGTCGGGACGAGGTCGCCGCCTTCCTTGTCGGCGAATTCAGCAAAGAAACGGATCTGTTCGGCGGTGACGGCGATATCGCCGGCGACGAGATGGCCGACTGGCCGTGTCGAGGAAAGCGCTTCGAGCCTGGCGAGGGTCTCCGCCTCGGCTTCGATCAAGTCCGCCCAGCGCTGCAGCGCCACGGTGCGCTCGCGTGGCCGTATGCCACCCCAATTGCTCGTCTTCAATGCGGTCCTGGCGGTTTCGACAGCCTGATCGACAAGGGCCTCGTCGGCCAGCGGGCAGCCGGCATAGGCCTTGCCGTCGGATGGACGATGCATGTCGATGACGGCTTCGGCCGGAACCAGCCGGCCGCCGATGAAATGTCCGACGGGCAGGGAAATCGTGTTCGGATCGAAGCTGAGTGTCATCGCATGTCCTCGGGGTGGGCTGAGACAAGCCTAACTGGCGAAGGCGAGCAGCATGCGTCGACCGGGGATGCCGCAGCGGCGAAAAATTGCGTTTTCGTCGCTGCGGCAGTCAAATCTACGGCGTCGGCATCACGACACGGTGACGTAGATCTTGCGCACCGTCTCGATCGTCTTCCAGACGCCAACGAAGCCCGGCTTCATGACGAAGCTGTCGCCGGCCTTGTAGACCACCGGTTCACCGCCTTCCGGAGTGAGTTCGACCAGGCCGGAAAGGATATGGCAGAACTCGAAGGTCTCGCCCTTGATCGAGCGCGTCTCGCCGGGTGTCGCTTCCCAGACGCCGCTATGAACGGTCTCGCCGCGGGCAGCGTCCTGCGCCCAGGTCTTGAAGGCAGGACTGCCCGAGATCAGCCGTTCGGGGAGGGGGCCGGATTCGCGCGGCGCGAAGGATGGGTCGGTGTCGATCGTCTTGAGGAGGAACATGATTTTGCTTTCCTAGGTTGAGAACTCAGTAGCCGCGGTTGCGATCGACCAGGCCGATCGGATCGAGGCCCGCTTGGTGCCGTTTGATGTTGCCGATGACGGCCACTGCCGCGGTTTCAGGCTGGGTGACGCTCGCAATGTGCGGCGTCAGCAGGATCTTCGGATGGTTCCAGAAGGCGTGATCCGCGGGAAGCGGTTCCGGATCGGTGACGTCGACGACGGCGCCGAAGAGATGCCCAGCATCGAGCGCGTCAATGAGCGCCTGATGGTCGAGCTGAGGGCCGCGGCCGACATGGACGAGTGCGGCGCCGGCCGGCAGTCCGGCGAAGAGTTCGGCATTCAGGAAGCCCCGCGTCTCAACCGTCAGCGGCAGCAGGCAGACGAGAATGTCGGTGGTTGCAAGCAGGATATCGAGACCGTCGCGGCCGCTCAGGCATCGGATGCCGTCGATCTCGCGGGGGCTGCGGCTCCATCCCGAAAGCGGAAAGCCGAAGGGCTGCAACCGTTCGAGCACGGCGCTCCCAAGCATGCCGAGGCCAAGCACGCCGATGCGGCGTTCCGAGGCCTGCCTGGAAGCGATCGTCTGCCAGGTCCGGCGCCGCTGCTGGTCGAGATAGGCCGGCAAGTCGCGATGGAGCGCAAGCACCGCCAGCGTCACATATTCCTGCATCATCCTGACGATGCCGTCTTCGACCATGCGCACCACCTTCACCGACGCCGGCACCGCATCGATATGGAACTGGTCGATGCCGGCGCCGATCGAAAACAGGATTTCGAGATTGCGATAGCGGGCGAGATCCTCCGGTACGGTCCAGGTGATGAGGAAGCGTACGGCGTCGGGTTTGACCGACTTGGGATCCATGGAGAAGGCAATGTCGGGCAGTTCGCGCGCGAAGGCTTCGGCGAATATCGCGCCGCGCTTCGCATCGGAATTGAAGAGGAAGGTCATGGCGTCGGCTCCTTGATCCGATGTCATCAGGCGCAGCGGCGGCCAAGCGCCTCGACCATCGCCTGGCAGGCGAGCAGTTCGCCCGTGAGGATGAATTCGTCCGGCTTGTGGGCGCGGCCGATGTCGCCCGGTCCGCAGATGATCGCATCGATGCCGGCGCGCTGGAAAAGTCCGGCCTCGGTGCCGTAGCTGACGGCGGCGAGCGGCTCGATGCCGGTCAGTTCGCTAAGCAGGGCCGCAAGCGGCGCATCGGCGGCAAGCGAAAGCGCCGGATAGGCGCTGAGTTCGCGCCAGTCTATCTGGAAGCCAAGCTGCGATAGTCCCTCGGCCGATGCCCGCAGTGGCGCGAGCAACGTAATCGGATCGACGCCGGAAATAGCCCGCGCTTCGAACTCGGCCTCGCAGCTGTCGGGAATGATGTTGACCGCCTGGCCGCCCTTCAGCGTGCCGACCTGAAGCGAGGAGTAGGGCGGTTCGAAGACAGGCTCATACGGGCCGCGCGTGAGCCGTTCGGCTTCGGCGCGAGCGCAAGCCAGAATATCGGTGATGGCATGGATTGCGTTCAGTCCCTGGTCCGGACGCGAGGAATGGCCGGACCGGCCCCTGACCGTCAGTCGGGCGGCGGCCTTGCCCTTGTGGGCGCGGATTGCCCGCATGCCGCTCGGCTCGCCGATGATCGCGCCAAGCGGGGTTGCACAGAGCTCCGGCAGGCGCGCGATCATGTGCGGCACGCCGCGGCAGCCGGCCTCCTCGTCATAGGAAAAGGCAAGGTGGACGGGCTGGCGAAGCGGTGAGGCCACCAGCGCCGGAACGGCCGCGAGAACGGCGGCAAGGAAGCCTTTCATGTCGGTAGCGCCGCGACCGTAGAGGATGTCTGCTTCAGCCCGCAATCGGAACGGATCGCTGGTCCAGCCGCCTCCAGCGGCGGGAACCACGTCCATATGGCCGGAGAGAATATAGCCCGGCGTTTCCTTCGGGCCGATCGTGGCGAAGAGGTTCGACCGGTCGCCCTCCGGGCCGGGAAGCTCGGTGACGACGGCGCCGTGGCTTTGCAGGTAGTGCCGGATCCACGCCACGATCTCGCCGTTCGGCGTGCCGACGACGGAGGGGAAGCCAACGAGCCTTTCGAGAATTTCAATGGCCTGCATCGGCGACCTCACAAACATGCTGCTTGCCGAGACGGCGGCCATGCCGCCGGCGGAAACGACAATTCGGCCCAGCGAGATGTTAGAGGTGTTTGCAACTGGACTGAGGGGGGTGACATTTCCGGGCTCTCACAGTGAACAGCGACTCCGGCCGCTGGATCTGTCAATGAGTCTAGCGGGAGACGCAGGCGTTACTTGCCGAAAGCGCATCGGGATTTGGTCGATTGTTGTGTTTGCGCAGGCTTCACCAGTGAATTGTATCGAACGATCTGTTCTAGTCTGGGCGGAGAAGTTTCCGGGCGCAGACTTGGCCAATGCGGCAGGAGGGCGGGAGTGAGTGAACTGATATCCGAATCCAGGTTCGTCGATAGTTTCGAGACGCATATCGCCGGGATCGACAGCGTTGCTCTCGACCAGTTGCACGCACTTTCGATGACCGTCGCCTGGCCGCATCGCGGCGAGGATTGGCAGTTCCTGCGGGAGTTCGGCCAGGGCATCGTGGCGATCGATGAAATCGGCCGTATCCTGGGCTCTGCCATGTGGTTTCCCTATGACGCGCAATTTGCCACGGTCGGTATGGTCATCACCTCGCCGCGTCTTCAAACCAATGGCGCCGGGCAATGGCTGATGGGACACGCGCTTACTCAGGTCGCCGGGCGGAACCTCGGGCTGAATGCGACGCGCGCAGCGCGCCGCCTTTATCGGTCCTTGAACTTTGTTCGGGAGGCGCTGGTCTTTCAATGCCAAGGCGAAGCGATGTCGCCGCCGGATGTAGAGCTGCCGTCCGGTGCCGCAATACGGGCAGTGGAGGCTGGCGATCTGGAAGCGATCGCCGAATTGGATTGTGTGGCTTTCGGCACGGATCGCAAACTGCTGCTGGCCCGGCTCATGGCGAATTCCAAGGGCATCGTGTTGACCCGCGCGGGCCGGATCGAGGCTTTCTCGCTTTGCCGGCGGTTCGGGCGTGGCCATGTCATCGGTCCTGTTGTGGCGCGCAGTGACGCCGACGCGATCGCCGTCGTCCGCCCGCATGCGGCCGAACGCGCAGGTGCGTTCCTGCGCCTCGATACACGCGAGCAGGGCGGAGCCTTTTCCGATTTCCTCTCCCGCTGCGGTCTTCCTGTCTACGATATCGTGACGACCATGTCGCTCGGTGGCGCTTGGCTTCCGGTTGCCGGACGCGCAACTGCGCCCGAGCCGAAGACCTATGCACTCGTCAGCCAGGCACTCGGTTGACGCAAACCCGCACGGGCGCCCGACGCAAACCGGCCTTCGCGTGGATTAGGCGCCGGGACAGACGGGGAGGCAGGTCAGAGCCTGCTGGCGTTCGAGTTCGGGCCGGAACGAGCGGTATTGCCAGAAACCCTCCGGGCTTTCCCGCCGATACACTGTCTCGAGCCAGAACACCGAGTCATCGATCGGCAAGACAGGATGCCACGCATACCACTGCGACCAGATCTTTCGTGCCGGTTTCCCGTCCATGATCATCGCTCATCTCCTCATCATCGGCTAACCCTGGAACATCCGCGCGGCAACGGAGCCGTTGCCTTTGCGAAAGCGGATTTCGCCGTCGGTTACGATCGCATCCATCGGGATGTCATGGTCCTGAGGACGGATGGTCTCGATCTCCTGGAAGTCGAAACCAACGCCGATCGCGAAAGGCCGGGGATGGAGAGCGGCCAGCGTTCGATCGAAATAACCGCCTCCGAAACCGAGCCGGTAACATTGCGCATCGAATCCGACGACCGGGGCGATGACGATATCGGGCCGGCGCTCTTCGCCTTGAAGCGGAACCGGGATGTTCAGGATGCCCCGTGTCAGTTCTTCGCCGACGCACCACGAGCGGAAGCTGAGGGGCTTCCTTTTTTCCGTCACCACCGGCAACAGGCAAGTGGCGCCGCAAGCTGCCGCAGACTGCATCCAGCCGCGGAGGTCCGGCTCGCCCAGAAACGGCCAGTAGAGGCTTACACTGCGGCCGGCGATCTTCGGCAGCAGCCGATCCAGATGATGACGGATAAGAGATGTTCGTTGCTCGCGCTCATTCGCGCCGAGCAGCGTCCGGCAGTCTATCAGGCGACGGCGTTGTTCCTTCCGCCACTCCCGGACGACTTCGGGCTCCGGTTCGAGCCCCATGTAAGCCGGATCAACCTCATGCATGAAGCAGGCCGGTGAGGAAAAGCCATCGGCATTGTTTTTCATGGCATCGTCACTCATGGAGCGTTTCTTTTCTGTTCGTCGCCCCTCAATCCGTGTTCAACGTTAGAGAATAACAGTGCGGTACTATTCTTCAATAGAGATTGTTTTTCGCGTGGCCTGAAATCTCTCTCGCCAGAGGGAGGGCTTCAGCCGCCGTGGCGGAAATCCAGGAATATTGCTCTCTCTGCGCCAAGCCGTGACGCTCTCACTCAGGTTATCTTGATAATATGTCGTAATACGATATTATCAAGATCGCCCGATTGTCGAGGAGCGAGCTTTATGGAAAACCGACTTCATCCCGCAACGCGCTGCCCCACGCCCTTCCCTCGTGATGAGCTTTCGAAAAACTGCGGCAAAGAGTTCACGCCTTGCTCGAGAATGCGGAAGCAAGTCGTTGGGAGCTTTTGCGCACGGAATGGCTGTACGATGTGGTGCTGCTGACGAATGACTTTCGTCTCTGGATGCAGCGTCTCGATAAGGGCTTCGGTACCGCCAACAGGACTGCATTATCCCGTGAAAGCGGGATGCCTCAGGTGATCGCACGTAGCCCGAGATAGGCCGCCAAACTGACGGCGGAGAGGGCGATTGTCAGCCTGGGTCTCGCATCGTCGAACATCGCCGCCAGCGCAAGGCCGAGCATCAGGATGACGGATTTTGCCCAAAGCTCCTGATCGGAGACGGTGAAAGCGATTGCTGCCAGAAAGACGGCGTTGGCGACGATGGTCACGGGGGCGGATTTCTGGGCGAGATCGCCGCCTGGGAAATACGGCATTAAAAAACGGCGCATGCTCAAGCCTGAAGCGACGCTCAGAAGAAGACAGGTCAAGACAAGTTGCAACATAGGACGTCGCCGATCGATCCGCAGATAGCCCTATGCATGCAAACCTTATGCCAGCCTCAAACCCTCAAAACGTCGTCCGATAGAGGCAATGTCGCGGCTTGCATGGCTATTTCCTCGGCGTCGCGACCCTTTTTTCGGCAATCGCTCGTCTGCTTGGGCTCATGTTTCTCGTCCAATGCCGAAACCGGCTTGAGCTGGAGCAATGATTTTTATATAGAGAATTATCTGTCGTCTTAATTCCGGAAACGAGATCTTTTCATTGGACCTTTCATCGATCGAGATATTCCTCGCCGTTGTCAGCGACCGCAGCGTGACGAAGGCTGCCAAGGCCGTAGGGCGGGTGCCATCGAATGTGACGACGCGCATCCAGCAACTGGAGGAGGACCTCGGCGTTTCCCTCTTCAGCCGTGATGGCAAGAAGATGACGTTGACGCGGGAGGGGGAGACGTTTTTCGCCTATGCCAACCGGCTTATGGCGCTTGCGCTCGAAGCGCGCCAGGCCGTGCGGCCTCTCGCCCCATCGGGGACGTTGCGGGTCGGCACTATGGAGAGCACGGCGGCAAGCAGGCTGCCGGCGGCGCTGATGCAATTCAATCAGATGTGGCCCGATGTGTCGCTTCAGCTGACGATGGGGGCGTCCCGCGATCTGACCCGCGATGTTCTCTCTGATGCGCTGGATTGTGCGCTGATTGCCCGCCTGCCGAAGACGATGCGCGAGGAAGACTCGAGCTTCGATGCCGAACTCAAAGCGCTCGAAATGGAGCTGACCTTCGTCGAAGACCTGTTGATCGTGTTGCCATCCGGGCATCCCTCCATCAAATCCGCCGCCGACCTGCGTGTCGGGTCGCTCGCCGCTTTGGAGCCTGGCTGCACCTATCGCAGGATCGCTGAAAACTGGGCGCGTAAATCGAGCGCGCTGCCGACGAGCGAACTCGGTTCCTACCACGCGATCCTGGCGAGCGTTGCGACCGGGAACACGGCGGGTGTCATGCCCCGATCGGTCCTTGACCTCATGCACTGGCCGACACCGGTCCAGACCCATCAGCTCGGTGCTGTCGAGACGCTGCTCGTCTATCGCAAGAATGATCGCCCCAGCGCGTTCAACGCGTTCCACGAAGTTCTCAGCGCGACAAAGGGCAGAGATGTCAGGCTGACAACAAACTAGTTCGCACGCCCCTCTCCTTCGCCGCCAGATAATCCTCGCTTAAAATTGGTCTTGTCATGCAGTATCCCGTTTCCCCGAAGGTGGGATCGAGCCGCCTCCGCCGCTTCCGTTTGTTCTCACCCATATTGGCGGGAGCGACTCTACGAGAGCGATTGATTGCATGTCTCGGCGCTTTGCTGGCCATTGGTTTCACCGGCGTCATCAGCGGCTATCTGTTCGGGCAGGGGCCGCATCTTCCCTTGATCGTCGCGCCGATGGGGGCGTCCGCAGTGCTTCTTTTCGCGGTGCCTGCAAGCCCGCTGGCGCAGCCATGGTCGATCATCGGCGGCAATACGATTTCCGCTCTGATGGGGATCATTGCCGCCTATTTCATTCGTGATCCGATCATCGCGACCGGTGTCGGCGTTTCGCTTGCCATCGGCGCGATGTCCTTCACGCGGTGCCTTCATCCGCCAGGAGGAGCCGCCGCACTGACCGCCGTGCTCGGCGGCCCTGTCGTTGCCGGTTGGGGATTTCTCTTTCCCTTCGTGCCCGTCGCCTTGAACTCCTGCATTCTCGTCGGCCTTGGCCTGCTGTTCCACAAGCTTTCCAAGCGGAATTATCCGCACGTCGTTCCGAAACCCGTGGAGAACACCCATCAGACGATCGACCTGCCATCGGCGGTGCGGGTGGGTTTTCGCGAGGAGGATGTCGACGCGGCCCTCGAAGCGCTTGACGAAACCTTCGATATCGACCGGGCAGACCTCGGCCGGCTGCTGCAGCAGGTTGAGTTGCAAGCGGCGATCCGCTCAACCGACAAGATCAGCTGTGCCGATATCATGTCGCGTGACGTGATCGCCATTGGCGAAGCTTCGGAACCGGATGCCGCACGGCATCTGCTCTTGAAGCATAATATCCGCACGCTGCCGGTTAAGGACCCCGAAGGCCGCCTCGTCGGCGCTGTCGGCTTGCGGGAATTGTCGATGAGCACCGAGACCATCGCGCATGCGATCTCGAGGCCGGCGGTGGCCAGACCTTCCGATGCCGCTCTGTCGCTATTGCCCGTTCTGACGGACGGCCGCACGCATGCCGTCATCATCGTCGACGACGATTTTCGCATCCTCGGCCTGATATCGCAAACGGATCTGCTGAGCGCAGTAGCGCGGCTGCTGCCAAAGGAAGACAATGCAATTCCGGCGGTGGCCTGAGCGGTCGGCGTGGGACGAAGCTGGAGAAAAAGTCGGTGCTGATCGAGCGCGATTCAAATGGTGATTTCATCCTGGAATCATCCGAACTGGCGCAGCGGTTTGGGCTGTCGCTCGCCGATCTTCGCCGCCACATTCGCCATGGCTCCGTCGTTAGCTCCGTGGAAATCGGCACGGCTGAACACCAGGGGACGAAACGGGTGTCGCTTCGCCTCGGCAACAGGCTTTGGCGAGCCATTTTGAACGATGAAAATGAAGTGCAGCAGGAGCAGATGACCGTTCTTCGGGGTAAATCCTCCGGAGGGCATCCGCGCTAACACCATCACATCTCTGTTCCGCGCGGCTTACTACGCGCAGGCGCGGCATTTCCTACCGTTCGCTCGTTTCGAAGAGGCCGCGGGCCGCCTCGACCATCGACTGCAGGTGATCGGGGTCACGCACGCCCTGCCGGTAAAGCTCGATGATTATGCTCGCCGTTCGTTCGGCTTCGTCGCTGTCCTTTTCCACCTGGTACTCGGATCTGATCTTGTCGAAGACCCGCTGGCAGATTTCGAGATCGCGGGAGTCCAGCGGTGCCTGCGATCGGGTTTTGATCGTTTGAACCATCTCTATTCCCTCAGATAAGGCCCGCCCAGCGAGGCCGGCGGGCCGGCAAGCGCCTTAGAAGTCCATACCGGGGCCGGCGGGCATTGGCGGTGGCGCGTCCTTCTTGGGTTTCTCGGCGATCATAGCTTCCGTCGTGACGAGAAGACCGGCGATGGAGGCCGCATCCTGCAGCGCGGTGCGAACCACCTTGGCCGGATCGATGACGCCCTGCGCATAGAGGTCGCCATATTCGCCCGTCTGAGCGTTCCAGCCGTAGGAGAACTCGCTTTTCTCGCGCAGCTTACCGACGATGACCGAGCCTTCCGCTCCGGCGTTTTCGGCGATCTGGCGAGCCGGTGCCTCGACCGCGCGGCGAACGATGTCGACGCCGACGCGCTGGTCGCCATTGGCGGTTTTGACATTGTCGAGCGCCTTGACGGCGCGCAGCAGCGCCACGCCGCCACCAGGCAGAATGCCTTCCTGAACGGCAGCGCGGGTTGCATGAAGCGCGTCGTCGACGCGGTCCTTCTTTTCCTTCACTTCGACTTCCGTCGAGCCGCCGACACGGATGACGGCAACGCCGCCGGCGAGCTTGGCAAGACGTTCCTGCAGCTTCTCGCGGTCATAGTCCGACGTGGTTTCTTCGATCTGGGCCTTGATCTGGGCAACGCGGCCTTCGATGTCGGACTTGGCGCCTGACCCATCGACGATCGTGGTGTTTTCCTTTTCAATCGAAACCTTCTTGGCCCGGCCGAGCATATCGAGCGTGACGGATTCGAGCTTGATGCCGAGATCTTCGGAGATGACGGTGCCGGCGGTCAGGATGGCGATGTCTTCGAGCATGGCCTTGCGGCGGTCACCGAAGCCAGGAGCCTTGACGGCGGCGATCTTCAGGCCGCCGCGCAGCTTGTTGACGACGAGCGTTGCCAGGGCTTCGCCTTCGACGTCTTCAGCGATGATGAGCAGCGGCTTGCTGGATTGGACGACAGCTTCGAGAACCGGCAGCATCGACTGCAGGTTCGAGAGCTTCTTCTCATGGATGAGGATATAAGGGTCTTCAAACTCGACCCGCATCTTGTCGGCATTGGTGACGAAGTAGGGGCTGAGATAGCCGCGGTCGAACTGCATGCCTTCGACGACTTCGAGTTCGGTTTCGGCGGTCTTGGCTTCTTCAACGGTGATGACGCCATCATTGCCGACCCTTTCCATGGCTTCCGCCAAAAAGCGGCCGATTTCGGCATCGCCATTGGCGGAGATCGTGCCGACCTGGGCGATTTCGGAATTGTTGGAGATCTTTCGGGCATTGGCCTTCAGTTCCGCAACGATGGCGCCGACCGCAAGATCGATGCCGCGTTTCAGGTCCATCGGGTTCATGCCTGAGGTAACCGCCTTGGCGCCCTCCTTGACGATCGCCTGGGCCAGTACCGTTGCCGTCGTGGTGCCGTCGCCGGCGATGTCGCTGGTCTTCGAGGCGACTTCGCGGACCATCTGGGCGCCCATGTTCTCGAACTTGTCTTCGAGTTCGATTTCCTTGGCGACGGAAACGCCGTCCTTGGTGATGCGCGGGGCGCCGAAAGATCGTTCGATCACGACGTTGCGGCCTTTCGGGCCGAGGGTCGCCTTCACGGCGTTGGCCAGGATGTCGACGCCACGCAGCATCTTCTCGCGGGCTTCGGTGCTGAATTTGATTTCTTTAGCAGCCATGTCCTCACTCCTTCATAGGCGGCCAGAGTAATTCCAGGAAAAGTACGACGCGTATTCCTTTCGGATTGCGTCAGAAATTAAAGGTTGGAGCGGTTCTGCGTTTCCATGAAAAGCTGAAGCGCTCCGGCCTTGACTGATGTCCGCAGATCTCAGGCGGCCTGCTTCTTTTCACCTTGCGGTTCGATGATGCCCATCACGTCGCTTTCCTTCATGATCAGCAGGTCTTCGCCATTGATCTTGATCTCGGTGCCCGACCATTTGCCGAACAGGATGCGATCGCCGGGCTTGACGTCGAGCGCCTGGATCTGGCCGGCGTCGTTGCGCGCGCCAGGGCCAACGGCGATGACCTCGCCTTCCTGCGGTTTTTCCTTGGCGGTGTCGGGAATGATGATGCCGCCCTTGGTCTTTTCCTCTGAATCGACCCGGTGGACGAGAATGCGGTCATGAAGCGGTCGGAACGACATGTCTTTCCTCCATCGACAAACAGTGATGACGTTGTTCCCTTGGAGAATGATGCCGAAAAGTGTGCGCGGTTTTCGGACGACATCAAGCTCTAACTCTTAGATTAGAACAGGATTCAGATTTTAGGCCGAGCAGGCCTAAAGTCATCCTGTTCTAACCGGACCGACTGACCAATCCGGGCGGGTGCTCGCGCGCGCGCCTTGTGAGAATGATTTGGTTCGATGATTCTACAATTCAAGAGGTGATGGAAGAAAAATTGGCACTCTCTGCCGGTGAGTGCCAACGCTCGGCAGGGAACAGAAAATCGGCTCCCGCGTTCGAATAATGAAGGCGACGGCGTGGTGCCGGAGGCGAGTTCGAGCAGGATTGAGGCTTGAATCCGGATTTCGGCATTCCCAAATCTTTGGTGATCGAGGCTTTCTTAAGCTCGGTCATCGTCCCACGTCTTTTTGGAGTGAGTGACATGGAAGAGAAGACCAATATCATCAAAGACCTCAGTATCGAGGAACGCGAGGAAATCCTCGTCGATATCGCTCGTACGCTGGAGGACACGGCGCGCGAGGCCTTTGTCGAAGGAAATACGCATTTTGCGGCACTCTCCAACAACATGGCTGAAGCGATCCGCGTCAATGCCGATGAACTCGCCCGTGACGATCCTGAGAATGCCGAGTTGGTATTGCAGCAGGCAGCGGCGATGATCTCGCAATTCGAAGCCGTGCACCCCTATCGGATGGTGAGCATGGCTGTCCATTGACTGCCGGCGGCGTGGCCCCGCCTGGATCGCCCGCTCAAATCAATCACCACTCACGCGGAACTCTCACTGCCTGCGAAGGTTATTGGATCACAATATCGAAAGGTGATCCATGACGACTTTCAAATCCAGCGTGCCGCCTGAGAGCGGCACAGACGACGCGCGGTCCGCCGATACAGAACGGGCCGAGACCGATCGCAAAAGGGCATTGGAAACTGCCCGGCGCAACGCGAGGACGGCATTAGATCGCAATAGCGGCACGGAAACCCCAAGCCTGAAGCTTGCAAGGGAATATCTCAGCCTCGGCGGCCACCGCCGCTCCAAGATCGACGACAATATCACCGATGTCCGCCAATGGGATGAGGACCCGCCGGAGGCCGAACGGTTCTGGAAGGAACGGGTGGAGACGCTTCCAAAGGATCAACGCAAACAGGTGGAGGATTTTCTTCCAACCATCAACACGCCCTGAAAGGCGGCCGGGCCGCTCTTCGGAGGGCTCATCCTAATGCGCTTGGAGGAGATCATGGCCATAGACAAGCACGAGCAGATACGCCAGCGCGCCTACGAAATCTGGGAGGCCGAGGGCCACCCCGATGGCGCTGACGAGCGCCATTGGCTGCAAGCCTGCGACGAACTGGCCGGCGAGGATGAGCATGAGACGCTGCAGGACCTGCTCGATGAAGACGACAGGGACGATGCGGCGCTGCTTCAAGGCGCCGGTGAGAGCGGCGACTTCGATCGGCCACGAGCGAGGCCGGTTCAAACAGCCGTGGCTCCGGTCCCTGACGTCGAGATGACGACGGGCGAAAAGCCTTTCCGGCGGAAAGTGAAGAAGACCGAAGGGCCGTGATCGCCATGCAGCATCTCGACCATGCCATCCAGATCGCTCTTACGGCCCATAAAGGCCAGGCGGACAAGACCGGCCGGCCATTCTTCGAGCACTGCCAGCGGGTAGCGCTTCTGGTTTCCGGCGACGAGACACGAACGGTCGCCTACATTCATGATGTGGTCGAGAAGGGCAGCGGGTGGACGCTCGACAGGCTGAGAGAAGAAGGCTTTCCGCCGGCGATCATCTCCGCGGTGAATGCTTTGACACGGCGGCCAGATGAGCCGGATGACGACTTCGTCAGACGTGCGGCATCAAACCCGCTGGCCCTGTCCGTCAAACAGGCCGATCTTGAAGACAATCTCCGGCAGGCCGAACAGAGCGGCAAGAAAACGGAAAAATACCAGCGCGGCCTGGATCTCTTGCGCGACATCAGGAGCGGATAATAGGAACTCGGACAAATTTGCAGTCGCTAGCCATTGCCATCAAGGTCGGCAATCGGCCGAGCGCACACTACCCGCCTGCATGTCATGCACTGAGAGCGGTCACGCCTTGTTGGTAAACCACACCGTCGGCGCGCCGAGCACGCCTCCCGTGCGCATCGCCGTCTTCAATTCGTCCAGCTTGCTGAATGCTTGCGCCGCTTCAAGCGTGGCGAACTCGTGGGTGACGGTAATATCGTTCGGGTTGTCGATTGCTCGATAAACGGCCTGCGCCGTCACCCCATTGGCCTTCTGCACCGGCGAAAAGGTATCATATATCTTGCGCCAAGCGGCGTAGTCGGAGACCTCGTGCCGCACGAATAATGTCGTCATGTCATCCTCCCGCGTTGCATTTCCAAGACTCGTTAAGACGTGTGTTACGATTGAACGAGGAACACCATGGTTTCGGGCAAGACGCCGTCACTCGCCATCGCATCGGCCGCTGCCTTGGTCTGCATGAAGGCCATCAACTTTTCCATGTCTGCAACGTCCATGACCAAGCCGACGCGGTTGGAGTTTTGAGAGTCCGTAAACGTGCGAATGTTCGTGACGCCGTTGGGTTCCAGTACTTGCTTGCGGATGGGTGAAGCGAGCCAGTGTTTCGTGTCCTTGACATCGTGACAGATCATTATGGTAGGCATTGCGTCCTCCTCCCAAGATTTCGGAAACTGAAAGCTGAGTATGCTGCTGCGCTTTGCCGGATTTCATTACAGCAATGTTGTGAAGAGTGGGTTTTTCTTATTCATTAGTTGAAGATGTAAATATAACTATTGAGTAATCCGAAAATATTATGTTCTTCAGCCGGTTTGCCGCGCCAAAATTCCGGAAGTTTGCGACCGCCATTGGAGAGGTTCAGAATCATCGAACGCCAACCATTTGATCTCGAGGCCTATGTGCACGACATCGGAAACCATGCTTTATCTGCAGCTTGGTCAGGAACGACCCTGCCTTCTTTCATCATCGCGTTTTTGAAGACCACGAGACGATCATTTTCCTGAGCAAATATCCCACTCTACCGGGCTATTGCCTCGTCTGTCCGAAGGAGCACCGTGAGGATCTGGCGCGGGACATGTCGACGGATGAATATCTTCGACTTCAGGAGAAGGTGCATGTCTTGTCGCGCGCCCTCAAAAGTGTGTTCGACGCCGAGCGAATTTATGTGCTTTCGCTCGGCAGCCAACAAGCCAACAGCCACCTGCATTTTCATGTCGTTCCCTTGCCCTCAGGTGTGCCTCTTGAAAAGCAGCAATACCATGCACTGATGGCGGAGCACGGGGTTCTGCAGATCCCTGACGATCAAATGGCCCAGCTGGCGCAGCGCATTGGTGAGGCATACCGTTTCGAGTTCACCGCACGATAATCAACCGTCTGGCCCGCGGTCGAAACCCGGAAGCCGGTGCCTCCAAGCTACATCCCGAGGGCGAATGCCGGCACCTGTACGCCTTTCTCGCGGAAGAGCCGCTCTACCTCGTCGAGGCGGGGACGGGCTGGCGGATTATCGAGCGCTTTTGCCCAGTTCTCACGGCTGGGCAGGGCCATCGCGGCGGTCACCAGCACGATGGTGCCTGCGCCGATGTTGCCGCGCAGCTGCGGCAGTAGGGTCTTGGCGTGGATGAGATTGGTGTTCGGGATCGGGCTCATCGCATGGCCGGCCCTTGGATTGGGCGATAGATCGACGATGGCGCTGACGTCGGTCTGCCCGTACCAGACAGCCCGGCCATCCCTTGCATCGGAGCGGTCGGCATTGAAATCCGCGCGCTCGATCGCAAAACCGCCCTCGATGGTGCTGAGTGTGCGTGGCGTGGCGATGCGGTGAATGCGGATGTGCCACGGATTTTCAGGAAGCAGCCAGGTTTCGATAGTGACATCGCTCCAGGGGCGCCAGCGCGAATAGAGCAGGTCGCCTGCGATCAACGCCTCTTCGAGGGTTTCGCGCATGCGGAAATGGACGCCGTCGTCGGAGAGGCCGAGCATGCCGTCGAAGCTTGCGGCGGAGAAATTCCGGTCGTCGGCTTCGACGTTGAAGGCGTAGCGGGTGGAATAGACGAATTTCGAATATTTCTCGTTTGCACCGAGCATCTTGTCGTGCTGCTGCCCTGAGGAGAGCACGACCACGTTTCCCGGCGTGTGCATGGCGACCATTCCCGCCGGCTTCAACGCAACCGGCTCCGGAAATTCCGGCTGCGACGCCTCCTCGGCCGCCCAGAAGCGATGATCCCCCGGAAGGGCGAGCGGCAGGAAGAATTTCAGCGCCCAATAGGGCGAGCCGGGAGAGTTGTAGCTCTCGCTCATGAAGAGGTTCGGATAGCCATAGCCGACCGAAAGAACGCCGTCGCGATCGGCAATCGGCATCGCCGCCCACCAGCGGATATGGCGCATGTAATAGCCCTTGATCTCGGCCCAGGGCAGGGCTTCGACACCGGCAAAGGCAAGCGCGCCCCAGAAACCTCCGGCCGCGAAGCGGTAGGTCTGGCTGCGGCCGAAGGCAAGGGCTGCCCCATCCGGGCCGAACCAGTGGCGGATATCGCTGGCGAAGATCTCGGCGCGATCGCGGAAGCGATCCTTGCGCGCCTCGTCGCCCTTGGCCAGGACGGCATAGATCATTCCGTAGAAATGCATGGCAAAGGGAATGTAATGATCGACCCGCCGAACCGGCCCGTCGCGATACCAGCCTTCTCCGAGGTCGAAGGCCTCCAGTTCTTCGAGATAGGCGAGGGTTTTCCGGTGATCGAACGCCACGCCCACGCGTTCCAACCCGAGATCGATGAGCACACGGAAGAATTTCCAGTTATTGTCGATGAATTCCAACTCGCGCGCTCGAAGAAGATAGGCAGCGACCGTCTTCTTCTCGCCGTCGTTGAGCGGTTCCCAGATGTGCTCGGGCACGAGCGCCAGGGCGAAGCCGACCGCGGCGAGCTCGACCAGCCGCTGATTGCGGTCGGCAAGATCGCCCCAATATTCGGGATGAGCAGGATTGGTGCCGTTTGCCAGCCCGCGGCGATAGAGGTCCCAATGCGGAAACGCGCCGCCGCCGGCAACGAGCGGAACGATCCCCCAGAGCGGCCGCGCAAATCCCTCCAGATCCGCCGCCGCCCGATCGAAAATCGCGCCGGCTGCGCCGAGGCGCACACGGGCGCCGCCTTCGGAAAAATACGGCAGCAGCGGCTCGAAGAGATCGGTGACTGCCTTGGCGAGGTCGTCGCGTGTCTTCAGGGGATTGCCGAGAAGCGGATTGGCCCGGGCGGGATCATATATCATTGTCAGGCTCGAAATTCATGAAAAACAGGATCGGCCGCGGCCAGATATTGCCCGCGGCCGTCGAAATTTCTGGACGCCTACTTGATGGCCTTCACGCCTTCGGTCATTTCCTTCAGCCCGTCATCGACGGAGGTGCTGTCAGTCATGATCGCGTCATGCACCCGGTTGAGTACGACCTCGATCTTGGCGGCGTTCGGGTTGACCGCCATCTCCAGGTAGGCTTTCGACGGCTTCAGCGCCTCCTTGCTGGCCGCATCCTCAGGAAATCCGGGTGTTGCCGCGATCTTGGCGCTGACATCATCCGTCTTGAGCGCAGGGAAGGTGCCCGTCGACGCGATAACTGCTGCGCCCTCAGGACCGGTGACAAACTTGATGAAATCGAGCGCGGCATCCTTGTGGTCGGAATTGGCGTTGACCGCCAGGCCGGAAATCTGCGCAGCGGTCGTGCCGGTTGCCACACCGTCGGGATGCGGGAACTTGACGATGCCCCAGTTCCTGCTCTTCGATTCACCCGATTTCACCTTGGTGATCTGGGTGCCGACGAACCAGGTTCCCATCGGCAGCATGCCGATCGTGCCATTGAAGAAGAGCGCCGAATAATGTGTGTTCGACGTCTTCAGGAAGGCATAGGAGGGAATCGCGCCATCCTTCTGCAGGGTCAGCGCCCTCTCGTACCAGGGCTTCAGGAAGCCGTAGTCGCCGTCGACAAGCGTGTGTTTTCCGTCGAGGATGGCAGGCAATTGAACGGTTGACCGCCAGGTATGCAGAAGCGCGCCATAGGTCTTGTTGGTGCCCATGCCGCCTGAAAGCTTCTCGGCGGTCTCGTCGAACTGCGCCCAGGTCATGTCATTGGTGGGGTAGGGGACGCCTGCTTTGTCGAATATATCCTTATTGTAATAGACAACCCAGAAGTCGGAGCGGAACGGCAGGGAGTAGATCTTGCCATCGATGGTCAGTTCCTCGATCAGGCCGCCAAAGGGAGCCGGGTCGATCTTCTGATCCTTCACGAAGCCGCTGAGATCGGCGATGTTGCCGGCGCGCACCAGATTGGTGTAGCCCGGCACATCCTTGATAGTGACGATGTCGATGTCCTTGGAGCCGCCGGTCAACTGCGTTGAGATCATCTGCTGATAGTCTTGCGAGCCGAGATCCATCGGCTCGAACTTCACGTTGGGGTGCTTGGCCTGATAGGCCTCGATCAGCGGTTTGTAATAGGCGGTCTTGTCCCAGTCCCACAAAGCCCATTTCAGCGTCACGGCGTCCTGGGCAAACGCTGCCCCGGCCGTCATCGCCGCCAAGGTGAATCCTGCCACGGCAAGTTTCACCGTCCCCCCGAATTTATCCAAATACATTCCCGTTCTCCTTCCCTGGATCATCTCTGGATCAGTTATTTTATGAAGCGTCTCGTCTATGCGGTTCGCGGTGCGGCCGTGTTTCGTTTGGCAGGTCTAGAACCGTCACCGCCGCCCGATGGACGCCGAATGCGACGGCGAACATTCCGAGTGAAAAATTGAAGGTTGCCGGCATGAACACCGAAACCGGATAGAAGAGGACATGCGCCAGCCAGAGGCCGGCGGCAAAGGCGAGTGCGGCGAGCGCCGGGAGCGGACGGACAATGGAGGCGAGGGCGGCGAGGCGCAGCAGCCTCAGAGCCGGCAGATCGCGCATCACCATCAGAACGATGAGATGGCAGGCGAGGACCGCAACGAAGGCGGTGGCGACGAGCGCGATCGTCAGCGGTGCGCTCAGCAACAGATTGTCGCGTGCGCCGGCGCCATAGGTGGCGATCGCATAGAGGCAGACTGCGAGAGCGCCCGCCAGCGCCAGGCCCCAGGCGGTGGCGCGCCAGAAGTAGCGCAGAAAGGCTTCCGTGAAGTCGCGCAGCAGATAGGTGTTGCGATCTTCCACGAGGGCCACCGAGACCCGGGCCATGGCGGCGAGCGCTGCCGGCAGCGTCACGACGAAGAGGCCAGCCAGGATGAAGAGGATGTTCAGCTTGACCATCTCCCACCATTCACGGACGAGGATCTCGGCGAACAGGGCAAGGCCGGTCCTCTTCGGCGCATCCTTCGGAATGCCCGGTCCCTCCCTCGTCCACATGTCCCGCAACCACTGCATAGCCGTCTCCCGCAGGCGTCTCAGTATAGAATCGAGCGTTCCGTTTCATTGTCGAACAACTGCGCATTGGTCATATCGGCGACCAGCGTCGCCTCTTCGCCGATATCAGGCCGGTAACGCGGCGAGACGCGGGCGATCAGATTGCGACCGCCTGCTACCATGTTCAGGTGCACTTCCGATCCCATCGGTTCGGCAAGTTCGACGATCGCCTTGAGAGGCGCCAGGTTCTCGGGCGCGATGTCGGCCGGCGGCAGCTCGTGGAAATTCTCCGGACGGATGCCAAGCACCAGTTCGCGACCCTCGTAGGGGGCGATCCTGCTTTTGTCGAAATGGGCAGGCAGCGGCAGTTCCCGGCCGTCGAAGACGGCGACGTAGCCGTCGCCCCGGCGCAGAATGGTCGAGGGCAGCATGTTCATCTGCGGTGCGCCGATGAAGCCGGCAACGAACATGTTGACGGGGCGGTCATAGAGGTTCTGCGGCGTATCCACCTGCTGGATGTGCCCGTCCTTCATGACGACGATCCGATCCGCCATGGTCATGGCCTCGACCTGGTCATGGGTGACGTAGATGAAGGTGGCGTTGAGGCGCTTGTGCAGCTTGGTGATTTCGGAGCGCATGGTGCCGCGCAGCTTGGCGTCGAGATTGGAAAGCGGCTCGTCGAGAAGGAAGACCGCCGGATTGCGCACCATGGCGCGGCCGAGCGCGACGCGCTGGCGCTGCCCGCCCGAAAGCGCCTTCGGCTTGCGGTTGAGGAGATGAGAGATGTCGAGGATCCTGGCGGCGTCCTGCACCTGCGCGTCGATGAAGTCGCGCGACACCTTCCTGAGCTGCAGGCCGAAAGCCATGTTCTTGTAGACGGTCATATGCGGATAGAGCGCATAGTTCTGGAACACCATGGCGATATCCCGATCTTTGGACGGGACGTCGTTCATGACGTCGCCGCCGATCTTGAGCTCTCCTCCCGATATTTCCTCGAGGCCGGCGATCATCCGCAGCGTCGTCGATTTGCCGCAGCCCGACGGGCCGACCAGAATGATGAATTCCTTGTCTGCGATCTCGAGGTCGATGTCGTGGACGACGGTGAGCGCACCGTAGCTCTTGTTCAGCTCTTTAAGCGAAATGCTGGCCATCGGGTTCTCCTGAATTCACCAATAGGAAGACCAGTTGCGCGAAAGGCGCGTCAAAGCTTCCATGTAATAATAATCTCCCCAGGAGACGCATTCATCGACGCCCTCGCCGCGGCAGGTGTTGAACGGCGATTTCTTCGAATAGGTGGCGTGCAGCACCAGGCCGTTGGAGACGGTGGGATCCTTGACCGCATAATGATCCGCAAGGCTCTTCATCATGCGGCGCGCCAGCGTGCGATAGCGTGAGGCCGGTTCCGGTTCGACGAGATCGGCCATCTCCAGAAGGCCGCAGGCGGCGATCGAGGCCGACGAGCTGTCGCGCGGCTCGCCATCGCCATCCGAAAAGACGAGATCCCAATAGGGCACCATGTCGGCCGGCAGCCGGTTGAGATAGAAGGCAAGCAACCTGTCGAAGGTTTGGCGATATTCCTCGATCCGCTCATAGCGATAGGAGAGCGCCATGCCAGCGATTGCCCAGGCCTGTCCGCGCGCCCAGGCGCTATCGTCTTTGTAACCCTGTTTGGTGGCGCCGCGCACCGGCGCCCCGGTGACCGGGTCCAGATAGAAGGTGTGATAGGTGGAATCATCCGGCCGAACCGAGTTGGCAAGCGTTGTGCGGGCGTGAATGAGCGCGATCTCGCGGTATTTCGGATTGCCGGTCTCGCGGCTTGCCCAGTAGAGAAGCGGCAGGTTCAAGAGGCAGTCGATGATGTAGCGGTATTCCTCCGCCTTGCCCTTGCGGCCCCAGGCCTGGATGAACTGACCGACGGGCTGGAAGCGCTCGATCAGCTGGTCGGCGGCCAGGATGGCGGCCCTGCGGCCATCCTCGTCTCCGACGAGCTTCCAGGCGGCGATGCAAGAGGGCGAATAGAGAAAGCCCATGTCGTGATGATCGGTCTCGATGCGGTTCACGATCCGATGCAGGAATGACTGGACTTGGACCTGCGCGGCATCGCGGAAAACCGCCTCGCCGCTGTGCTCGAAAGCGAGCCACAGCTCGCCGGGCCAGAAGCCCGCTGTCCATTGGTCGTTCGCCACCGCGGGATAGAAATTTCCGACGCTCGAATGGTTCTGCGAGGCATGGGTGAATTGGGGGAGGTTGCGCCTGATCTGCTCGACGGCAAGATCGAGCGCGGCTTTGACCTCCGGATCGGTGATCGGCTGTGGGGCGACGGACGAGACGGCGTTCATGGATTTAACCCTTCAGTCCCGTCGAGGCTATGCCCTCGACGAAGAAACGCTGGAGAGAGAGGAATACGACGAGAACCGGAATGAGGGCGACAACGGAGGCAGCCATGATGAGCCCGTATTCGGCCGAATATTGCGAGATGAACATACGCAGGCCGATCTGGACGGTCTTCAGCTCGGTCTTGGTCAGGTAGATCATCGGCCCGAGAAAATCGTTCCAGGTGGTGACGAAAGTGAAGATCGTCAGCGTCGAGAGTGCGGGCTTCGACAGCGGCAGCATGATACGCGCCCAGATCTGGTACTCGTTCATGCCGTCGATGCGAGCCGCCTCGCAGAGCTCGGTCGGGATCGACATGTAGAACTGCCGCATCAGGAAGACACCGAAGGCGGTGAAGGCCTGCAGACAGATCAGCGCCAGATGGGTGTTGTTGAGGCCGAATTCACGCATCAGCAGGAATTGCGGCACCATATAGACCTGCCAGGGCATGGCGATGGTGGCGATGTAACCGAGAAACAGGGTGTTCTTGTAGGGGAAATTCAGCTTGGCAAACGCGTAGGCCGCAAAGCTGGAGGTCAAAAGCTGCAGCAGCGTGACGATGATCGTCAGCTTCGACGTGTTGTAGATGAAGAGCGCGAGCGGGATCTTCGTCCAGATATCGACGTAGTTATGCCATTGCGGCTCGGACGGTATCCACTCGATCGGGAAGGCGAACACGTCGCGGCTGAGCTTCAGCGATGCCGAAAGCATCCAGACAAACGGCATCAGCATGATGAGCGTGACGGCGATGACGATGGCGTAGATCGCGACCGATCTGACGGTCACCTTGCGTCCTGCGATCTTCATTCGCCGTCCTCCCTCTGGCGCCGGAACTGAAAGACGGTGACCGCGAGCACGAGGAAGAACAGCACCAGCGCGACCATGCTGGAATAGCCGAGATCCCAGGAAATGAAGGCCTCGTTGTAGATGTGGTAGACGAGGACGAGCGTCGAGGTGCCAGGCCCGCCCTGGGTGATCATGTAGATCTGGTCGAACACCTTGAAGGACTGGATCGTCAGCATCACTGTGACGAAGAAGGTCGTCGGCCCGAGCTGCGGCACAGTGACATGGATGAACTTCTGCCAGGAATTGGCGCCATCGAGATCGGCGGCCTCATAGAGCTCCGAATTAATACCCTGCAGGCCGGCCAGATAGATGACCATGTAATAGCCCATGTTCTTCCAGATGCCGAAGAGGATCACCGTCACCATCGCCCAGTGGCGATCGGCAGCCCATCCCGGCATGTTCTTGGGATCGAGGCCGAGCGTGTAGAGGATCATGTTCACCGGTCCCATCTCGGGATTGAAGATCATGTTCCAGACGACCGCGACGGCCACCAGCGAGGCGACATAGGGGAAGAACATCGCCGTACGGAAGAAATCGCGCCCCGCGATCTTTTGATTGAGGAGAACGGCGAGGCCGAGCGCGCAGATGAGCGTCGCCGGCACGGAAGCGACCGTATAGATCACCGTGTTCCAGAACGCCGCGATAAAGGCCTTGTCCTCGAAGAGCCGCCAGAAATTATCCAGCCCGGCGAATGTGATCGCATTCGAGCCGTCCCAATGCATGAAGGCGAGCACGAAGGCGAACAGGATCGGGCCGAGCGTGAAGACGGCAAAGCCGAGGAAATTCGGCGCAATGAAGGAATAGGCGACGAGCGCGCTGCGGATCCTGCGCTGCCGCTTGGACAAGACCGCGACTTTTCGGCTTGGGATTGCCGGAGCGCCATCCGTCGCGATGACCGAATTCGATAGGGACACCGATGCCTCCTCTTCCTCCCGCAACCACATAGCACATATCGGGTATTGGTCAAACAAGTTCTGGATAGATCATACGAATGTTATAGAAAGCGCGAAATACATATGATAGGTGAGCATGCAGAGACCAAACGACCATCGATGCTTTTCCGGTACGGGGAGGGACATGTTCAGCGAGATTTCAGGGGAGCTGCCGGATGTGCTGGGCGATTTTACGCCCGGGGCGGTCGGCTCCGATCGCCTCAGATGGAGCACTGTGCCGCAAGCGCTACGGGAACTGGTCATTGGCGAGGCCGAAGAGACGGTTGCGCGCGCCTGGCCGCTGATTGCGGCCTCGGATTACCGGGAGTTCACCGAAACCGGCAACCGCGCGCGCTTCGAGGAGCTTTATTTCACACGCCGCCGGATGCTCAACAATCTGGTGCTCGGCGAACTCGTCGAAGGCGGCGCGCGCTTCCTGCGGAAGATCGTCGACGGCATCTTCCTGATCGTGGAGGAGAGCGGCTGGCAGCTGCCGGCGCATAACGCCTATGAACGAAGCGGCGCGCGCCTGCCGCTTCCCGACAATTCGCAGCCTGTCGTCGATCTCTTCGCCGCCGAAACAGCCGCCCTGCTTGCCACCGTCGTCGCATTGTTTCGCGACGAGCTCGACGCCATCAGCCCCGAGATTACGGCACGCGTCGAGCGCGAGATCGAGATCCGCATCCTCTCGCCCTATCTCGGCCGGCATTTCTGGTGGATGGGCCGCGGCGAAGAGCGGATGAACAACTGGACGGCATGGATAAGCCAGAACGTCCTGTTGACGGTTTTCTCCCTGAAAACAGATCAGCCCACGCGTCACGCCGTCGTCAAAAACGCGCTCGGCAGCCTCGACGCCTTCCTGAAGGACTATGCCGAGGACGGCGCCTGCGAGGAGGGCGTGCTCTATTACCGCCACGCCGCGCTCTGCCTGCATGGTGCGTTGACCATCCTGGACGCCGTGGCGGCCGGCCTGTTCGCCGGGGTCTGGCAGCAGCCGAAGATCCGCAACATGGCCGAATATATTGCCCATATGCATGTGGCCGGCCGCTACTATTTCAATTTCGCGGATTCCTCCGCGGTGGTCGAACCCTGCAGCGCGCGGGAATACCTGTTCGGACAGGCGGTCGGCTCTAAGATGCTGGCTGAGTTCGCCGCAGCCGACAGAGCCGCTTCCAACAATTCGCATATGCCCGGGGAATGGAACCTCTGGTATCGCGTGCAGGAACTGCTGGCCGGCCCGACGCTTCCCGCTGCCGCCCCGCCGCATCCTGCATCTCAGCGCGATATCTTCTATCCCGGCATCGGCCTGTTCATCGCCCGCGACGAGCAGTTTTCGCTTGCCGTCAAGGGCGGTAACAATGGCGAGGGCCACAATCACAACGATGTCGGGAGCGTGACGCTCTACAAGAGGGGACGTCCGTTCCTGATCGATGTCGGCGTCGAGACCTATACCGCAAAAACCTTTTCGGCGCGGCGCTACGAGATATGGACGATGCAGTCGGCGTTCCACAATCTGCCGACATTTGCAGGCGTCATGCAGTCGGCCGGCGAAGCTTTTGGCGCGCGCGATGTCGAGGTCGGGTTTGACGAAGGGAGCGCGCGCATAGCGCTCGATATTTCAGACGCCTATCCCCCCGAAGCGCAGTTGCACAGCTATCGGCGCGTCGTTTCCCTGCTGCGCGGCCGCCATGTCGAGATCGTCGACACCTATGACGGCGGCAAGCCCGCGGTCCTGTCGCTGATGACATGCCTGGCGCCGACCGTCGGCCCGGACAGGATCGATCTCGCCGATCTCGGCAGCATTTTCGTCGAGGGCGCCGGCGAGATCGAAATCGACGAGATCGTCGTGGAGGACGCCCGGCTGAGATCGGCCTGGCCCGAGAAAATCTACCGGTTGCGCCTGCCGTTTGCCGGCAGGCTGCTGAGATTGCGGATCGTCTAGAACAGGATGATTTCAGGCCGGGTCGGCTTAAAAATCTGAATCCTGTTCTAAAATTAAAGAGTTAGAGCATGATGTCGTCCGAAAATCGCTCACGCTTTTCGGCATCATGCTCTGGGGAGGGCGAGCATGGAATTGACGCTGAAGATCGTGGATGCCGGTGGGGCGGTGCTGGCGAGTTCCATCGGCCGGGACGAGACGTTCCTGGTCTATCGCCAGAGCTATCGCGAAGGCGATCGCGTGGTCGTGGAGGTCTCCGAGCCCGGACATGTCTTCCTCTCCCTTGATGGCGCGGTCCAGCCCGGCCTGGTCTATATGAAGGAATGCGCCTATTCGCTCGCCGTGCCCTTCGGCGATAAGCGCAAGCCCTATTCGCCGAATGCCTTCAGGGGCGATATCCACCGGCTTTCAGCGCGAAGCACACGCCCTGACGAGATCGTCCATCGGCGCAATCTCGCCCTCAACCCCTGGGACGATCACGCCAATCGGGCTCTGTTTCCGCATGCGCGCGCCAACGTCGAGACCCGCGGCGAAGCGGTCTTCGCCGCGCGCAACGCGATCGACGGCGAGAAGGCCAACGATGATCACGGCTTCTGGCCCTATACGAGCTGGGGCATCAATCGCGATCCGCAAGCAGCACTGACGGTGGAATTCGGCAGGCCGGTCAGGATAGACGAGGTCGTTTTCTATCTCCGGGCCGACTTTCCGCATGATTCCTGGTGGGAAAAGGCCAGCGTCACCTTCTCGAATGGCAAGACCTCCTGTTTTTCGCTGGTGAAATCGGGCACCGCGCAGGGCTTTTCCATAGAACCATGCATCGTCGAATGGGTGGAACTGCACGGCCTGATCAAGGCCGAAGACGCCTCGCCCTATCCGGCGCTGACTCAGATCGAAATCTGGGGAGTCGAGGTGTAGGGCATCGGCCCGTCCGTCCTTCCTCTTGCGCTATGAGCCTGTAGGTAGCCTCGACCGTGCCGCACTCGGTGGGCCGTCATTCAGACGGTTCCAGGCGCGGCGGAGTTGCCGCGCCGAGCCGAAGCCGGCGCGCATCGCGACAGCCTCCATGTCCAGCCGTGAACCGGCGAGCATCTCGCGGGCAAGAGCCACGCGCATACGGTTGACGAAATCCGTCACGCTCATGCCCGTCTGCTCGTTGAACAGCCGTGAAAGGTTGCGCGGGCTGGCGCCGCTGAGGCGGGCGAGCGACACCACCGACCAATCCTCAGACGGGTTGGCGGCCACGGCATCCTGTGCACGGTGAATGACCGGGTGGATATGGTTGCGACCTTCGAGCCAGGGTGAAAGCTGCGGATCCGATCCGCCGCGCCTGAGATAGACGACAAGATATCGTGCCACCGCAAGCGCACACGCGTGCCCGGCCGCTTCGGCAACGATATGCAGCATGAGGTCTATGCCGGCGGTGATGCCGGCGCTGGTGAGGCGATCTCCATCCTCGACATAGAGCCGGTTGTCCCGGACGCGCGCGGTGGGAGCGAGCCTCGCCAGATCCTCTATGCAGCCATGATGGGTGGTGCAATCGCGGCCATCGAGCATGCCTGCCTCGGCAGCGAGCAATGCGCCCGAGCAGATCGAGACCAGACGAATTCCCGGGCGAATGGCGTGCCTCAGCCATGCGACGATGGCAGCCTGGTCGGCGCGCTCCTGTTCGTTCCCTGGCGCGCTGTTTTTCATCGGGGCATCGGCGCTGCCGGCAATGATGACAAGCGCGGTATCGGGCAAGCTCTCCGGCAATGCGGCGACTCCCGTAACGGCAAGGCCGATCGAACTGCCGACCGTCGCCGATGGGCCGATATAGGCGACGGTAAAGCGCACTGTGCACTGTTCGAGGTTCGCCTTGCGCAGCACTTCGATGGGGCCGGCGACGTCGAGCAGCAGCACGCGCGGCGGCACGACGACGAAGACCGGAATATCGAAGGGCTGCGCGGCGTCCGTCATGCGGCGAGTGACTTTCCACGCCCCGCCAGGGCCTGGTCGACGGTCGCGATCCGAGCAAACCGGCCCGACAGGACCAATTCGGTCCGGTCCCGGATTTCCTTCGCGCTCCAAGTGCGTCCTGTGGCGTCGGTCATCGGGAAGGTCAGCGTCGCTTCGCCGACATAGTCGACTTGATAGCCGAGATCGGAGGCATGACGGGTCGTGGTCTCGCAGCACTGTTCGGTGCGGATGCCGGAGACGAGGATACGACGGACGCCGTTCTCGGTCAGCCACACGTCGAGACCGGAACCGACCAGGGCGCTATGGCGCCTCTTCCTGAACGTCGCCTTGGGGGCGATCCTGAGCGGGGCGAGTGTGCTGACGAACCCAGATGCTTCCGAAAACGGCCCGTTTTCATCGACATGGAAGATTTGGATGATGGGTATCCCATCGGCTTCCGCACCGTCGATCAGAGCCTGCTGACGATCGATATAGGCGGAGGCGAGGTTTTCATCCCAGTAATCGCGGTGTCTGAAAGACTCCTGGGCGTCGATAACGAGAAGGACAGTATCATGGCCGGACATTTTTTGCTCCATCCAGGTTGATCATGAAGTCATATTCGGCGATTTGAAGACAGAGGAAAATGCGCGCGCCGGACAAATAACGGACAATTCGCGCCATGGATGCCAGGCCTCGGCGGAGGAAATCGGGTCACGCTTCCGCCAGACCGTCCGCACATGCTAAGGAGGTCGGATGAGACTGCTTGTGGTGGAGGACAACAAGGATCTGGCGGCCTGGCTGGGCAAAGCCCTGCGACAGGCGCAATATGCTATCGATATTGCCCATGACGGCGAGGACGCCGAGCATTTGCTCAAGGTGGCTGAGTATTCGGCGATGATCCTCGATCTTGCTCTGCCCAAACTTGACGGGTTAACGCTTTTAAAACGATTGCGGCAGTCCGGGAGCAAGCTGCCGGTCATCATCTTGACCGCGAATGCCAGCCTGGACGGCCGTGTGGCGGGGCTCGACAGCGGCGCCGACGACTATCTCGCCAAGCCCTTCGAAATCGCCGAGCTCGAAGCGAGGATCCGTGCGGTGGTCCGCCGCGGCCAGGATCGGGCTTCGTCGGAAATCACCGTCGGCAACCTGCTTTTTTCCGGTGGGACGCGGCAGTTTTTCGTCGCAGGCGAGCCGCTGCAATTGACGCCGCGCGAATATGCCGTTCTCGAGCAGCTCGTCATGAAGCATGGCATCACGGTTTCGAAAGCCGCGCTTTCTGAAAGCGTCTTCGGTTTCGACGACGAGGCGGATGCGAGCGCCATCGAAATCTACGTCCACAGGCTGCGAAAGAAACTGGAGAGCAGTTCGGTTCAGATTGCGACGTTGCGCGGGCTCGGTTATCTCCTCCGACATGTCCAGTAGCCTCGTTACAAAGGTCGGCGCGGCGATCGCGCGGCTCAGCCACAGCTTGAGGGTACAATTGCTCTGCTGGGTGCTGATGACCCTGTTCGGCGCGATCGGCTTCAATCTTTACGACAGCTTCTGGACGGCGGATGCGACGGCAAAGCTGGTGACGGATCGAACACTTCTGGCCTCGGCCCGCGTCATTGCCGAGGCCGTCCGCGTCGACGAGGGCGGCAATGTCCAGGTGGACGTGCCGCCTTCCGCGCTGGAGATGTTTGATACAGGCTTCGGCGACCGGGTATCTTACCAGGTGATCACCGCGTGGGGCAGTCTGGTCAGCGGCTTTCCCGACTTGCCGTTGCCGGCCGTCCAGCGGGCAGGCGCCGATCGCGCGTTCCATGGTGCCGATGTGCGTGTCATGATGCTCGACCATCCTGTCGTCGGCCTGCCCGATGACGGCACGATCTCCGTGACCGTCGCCGTTACGCATAACAGCCAGTATGCGATGCGACGGCAATTGTGGCTTTCGGACTTTTCGAAGCAGTTCGTGCTCGTCTTCGTCGCGAGCCTGGTGACCATCCTCGGGCTTCAACGGGGTCTGGCGCCCGCTCTGAGACTGCGGGACGCCGTGCGCCAGCGCGGCCGCCATCGTCTTGATCCGCTGCCGTCGGAAATGGTGCAGAGCGAACTGCAGCCGCTCGTCCATGCCCTGAACGACCATATGGAGCGCGTCCAGAACCAGATGGCCGCGCAGCGACGGTTCGTATCGAATGCCGCGCATCAGCTCCGAACGCCGCTCGCGCTGATTTCGACGCAGGCGAGCGTGGCGGCCCGGGAAGCTGATCCGGCTCGCCGTGACGAGGCGCTTGTCGCCCTTCGCACCAGCACGAAGCAGATTTCGCGTCTCGCCAGCCAGCTTCTTACCTTGTCGCGGGCCGAGCCCGGAAGCCGGCGCCCGCGCAGCGATGCGACAGACCTCAGCAAGGCTGCCCGCGAGATCCTGGAAGCGCATGCCGAAGAGGCGCTCAGGCGTAACATCGACGTCGGTCTGGAAGCGGTCCGCCCGGTCATTGTCGACGGCGACGCGACGATGTTGCGCGAGATGTTGGTCAACCTCATAGACAACGCGATCCGCTATACCCGCCCGAATGGACGGGTGACCGTCGCCGTCGGGCAGGCGGACGGCAATGCCGTCGTGACCGTCGAGGACAACGGGCCGGGTATTCCGAGCGGGGAGCGCGAGCAGGTTTTCGAACGGTTCTACCGGATCATGGGGACCGAAGCTGAGGGGAGCGGTCTGGGGTTGTCGATCGTTCGGGAGGTTGTCGAAGGTGCAGGAGGTTCAGTCTCGCTCGATGATGCGGAAGGCGGCGGCGGGCTCATCGTGACGGTACGGCTTCCGCTCGCTTAAACTCGAGCGCGTCAAATGAAGAAGGCCGGGCATGGCACCCGGCCTTCTTCTCTATCTGCCTTGGGAGGAGGCCGATTTGATCACTGGGTATCGAGGTGCTGTTGCGGACGCCATTTCGCGAGACGGTTCTCGATCAATGTCATGATGTATTCGGCAAAAAGCGTGACGACCATGACCAGGAGGATTGCCGCGAACATGCCGGCGGCATCGAACGTACCCTTGGCGATCGAGATGAGCTGACCAATCCCGAAGCGGGCGCCGACGAATTCGCCGACGATCGCGCCGATGATCGCGAAACCGAAGGACACATGCAGACTGGCGAAGATCCAGCTCATCGCCGAGGGAATGATCACCGTGCGGGTGACCTGCCAGTCCGAGGCGCCGAGAATGCGGGCATTGGCGATCATATTACGGTCGGCCTCGCGCACGCCTTGGAACGCGTTTGCGAATACCACGAAGAATACCATGATGAAGGCGAGAGCAACCTTGGAGGGCAGGCCGAGACCCATGATCATGATGAAGATGGGGGCGAGAACGACGCGCGGTATCGAGTTGATCGCCTTGATATAAACGGAGAAAATGTCCGACAGGAAGCGGTTGCGGCCAAGACCGATGCCGACGACGACGCCGGTGATCGAACCCGCGAAGAATCCGATCAAGGCCTCCTCCATCGTCACCCATAGATTATACCAGAGCGAACCTTCCGTGGTGCCTTCGGTTGCCCATTCGTAGAGGCGCTGAACGACGCCGCTCGGGCTCGAATAGAAGAACGGATCGATCCACTGCATGTTGGAAGACAGTTCCCACATGCCGATCACGAAGACCAGGATGGCGATCTGCCAGAAGCGCACCAGCGTCTTGCGTTGGCGCATCGCCTTCAGCGCCGACGCCTCGATTTCCGTGTCCGACGTGCCGGGCCGAAACATGGTGGCCGAACCGGCCTCAAGAGTGGTGTGTGCCATGATATCCTCCCTCAGGCCGCTTCGCTCGCGCGGCGGTAGCTGGTCTCGACCTCTTCGCGGAGGTCCTCCCAGATCGTCTTGCAGTAGTCGATGAAGGCCTGCTCGTAGCGGATTTCCGACACGACGCGCGGACGGGGGAGATCGATCGTGTAGACCGACTTGACCGTCGCGGGGCCGGCGGTCAGGACATAGACCTTGTCGGCAAGGGCGACAGCTTCTTCGAGGTCGTGGGTGACGAACACCACCGAGGCCTTGCGCTCGGCCCACAGTTTCAAGAGCTCTTCGTGCATGACGGTGCGGGTCTGCACGTCGAGAGCCGAAAACGGCTCGTCCATCAGCAGGATTTCCGGCTCGTTGATGAAGGTCTGTGCCAGCGAGACGCGTTTGCGCATGCCGCCTGACAGCTGGTGGGGATAATGATGGAGAAACTTCGAAAGGCCGACACGGGCGAGCCAGTCGCGTGCGCTCTTTTCTGCCTCGGCGCGCGACTTGCCTCGAAACAGCGGACCGGCCATGACGTTGTCGATGACGTTCTTCCAGGGAAAGAGCGCGTCGGTCTGGAATGCGAAGCCGACACGCGGGTCAATGCCGGTGATCGGGCCGCCCATCAGCCGGACTTCACCGGCGCTGGGGCGGGCGAGACCCGTCACAAGATTGAGCGTCGTCGATTTACCACATCCGGTGGGGCCGACGACGGCGACGAACTCTCCGCGGGCGACCGTCATGTTGAAATCGCGCAAGGCCGTCAGGGACTTGCCGGTCGGCGAGACGAAGCGGCGGCTGACGTTGATCAGCTCGATCGCCGGGATCTCGTTCTTGTCATGTTGCATGATGATACCTGAGGCGTGCTTTGGGCGCGTGCACGCAATGCCCATGGATCGATCGGGAGGGTCGCTTCCGGTTGGGACCGGAAGCGACGCGACGCCTTACTTGACGTTCTTGACGAATTCCGTCGTGTAGGTCTTGGCAAGGTCGATCTGCTTGCCCTTGACGTTCTTGGAGAACTCAGAGAGCACGGCAAGCACGGTTTTCGGACCGTCTTCCGGCATGACGCCATCCGGTGTGAACATGCCCTTGCCCTCGTCGAGAGCCTTGATGTAGCCGTCCTTGTCGCCGACGTAGAAGTCCTTCGGCATCTTGTCCGCGATCTCGGCGGCTGAATGCGTGTTGATGTAGCGCAGCGTCTTGACGAAGGCGTTGGCGAGCTTCTGTGCCTCTTCCTTGTGCGCGTCGACCCAGGAGGTTTCCAGGTAGAGCGAGGCGGCCGGATAGGTGCCGCCGAGCGCCTGACGGGTCGCCTCGACCGTGCGCATATCGACGAGCACGCTCGCCTCGCCGGTCTTGATCATGCGCGAAATCGTCGGCTCGGTCGTCATGCCGGCCTGGATCTGATCCTGTTGCATGGCGGCGATGAAGGTGCCGCCGGCGCCGACTGGAATTGTCACGACATCACCGGGCTTGAGGCCGGCCTTCGAGGCCATGAAGAGGGTCAGGAAATTGGTGGACGAGCCGAGACCGGTGACGCCGAGGCTCTTGCCCTTGAAATCGGCCGGCGACTTGATGTCAGGATACTTGCTCGAGACCATCTCGACCTCGCCCGGCGCCTGGCTGAACTGGACGATGGATTCGACGAATTTGCCTTTGGCCTGCAGATCCACGCAATGGTCGTAGAAGCCGACGACACCCTGGACGGCGCCCGCCAGAAGCTGGTTTTCGGCATCGACGCCGGCAGCTTCGTTCAGCAGCTCCACGTCGAGACCCTCGTCCTTGAAGTATCCGAGCGATTCGGCAAGCTTGGCGGGCAGATAGATCTGCTTCTCATAACCGCCGACCATGATGGTGATCTTGTCGGTCGCATGTGCGGCGCTGGTCGTGAAAGATGCTGCGGCGAGAAGCGTCGAAAAAGCGACGGTGTGAAAAAGGCTGCGTGAAGAACGCATGAAAATCTCCTCCTGTGGTTGGCTGGCATCGTCGTCTCGCCACCTTGACCGTGTCTCCTCCACGATGCCGCCCCTTCCTATGACGTCGAAGCTTTCAACTAGCTTTCAATCGCGGATGGGCAGGCAGCTCGTCCCATCCCGCCCATGCACCACCTGTCGCAGAGCGCGGGAGCAATAAGCGCGCCTGCATTTCTTAAACCGGATGCGCTGTCCCTTCCACACACATATGCTGCAGACATATCTTTCCGAGCGCACCGGCAGCGTTCAGCCTTTTCGGTAGCCGCTCCAACATGAAAATCGTGAGACGACTTGTCCGCGGCCGTTATGGTCATCTGATGATCGGCTGGAACGTGTGAGCTCTTGGATCAGATGTCAGCTCGTAAAGCTTCGCAGATCTCTCAGCAGGTTGCGATATCTGGCCTGGCTGCCGACCAGATGGTCGCGCATGGCGTTCCGGGCGGCCTGATCGTCTCTGTCCGAGATGGCGACAACGATTGCCTCGTGCTCCCTGTGGATCAGCTTTCGATAGGCCGTCTGTTCGGCCGTCCTCGATTCGGGGACGAGCCTCGACTGCGGGATGATCGCCGAACCCTGGCACTCCAGAAACTGCCTGAACAGCGGATTGTTCGTGGCTTCGGCGATTGCGGCATGGAGATCGAGATCCGCATCGCGAATGGATTGATCACTCTCGATGCATCGGAGGATTTTCCGATGACATTCGAATATCGCCTCCTCCTGCGCAGGCGAGCGGCGTAGGGCCGCGAGGCCCGCCGCTTCGATTTCGACAGGTGTTCTGATCTCAAGTACTTCTAGATCGGAGGCGACGCGGGCCTTGTCGACTTTCCGCGCGGAGAGCGCCGGATCAGCACCGAGTACGAAAATCCCAGCCCCCTGGCGCACCTCGACAAGCCCGTCGGAGCGAAGTGCGGCCACGGCCTCGCGCACGACCGTCCGGCTGACGCCATGTGTTTCGGTCAACTCATGTTCACTCGGAAGCTTGTCGCCGACGGAATACTGGCCGCTCAATATGGCTTGCCGGAGGCTTTCGCCGACCTGTGTGACCAGCGACCCGGAGCCTTTGCTGCGATCCTTCATCTGCATAGCCACGCCTGACCCCGCCTCGGCTCTGATCCGAATGCCGCCCAAACTCACGGCACCCGAAATTTGCGATTCATCACACATGTATGACAAATTTGATGGTCTTTCAATGGACGAGCGGCGCCTGCGCTTTGTTCCTTGACTGTTTTTGCGATCCGACGAAAATTCGGCACTGCGCTTTCTCTCAAAACTCTCGATGCTGCGTTAGCTTACTGCCATGCCGCGACTTTACTTCGCCATGTACATGCGGCTGGATATAATCAAAATTAATCGCTACGATTAGAAATGATTGACGAGGAGTTTTCGATGGAGACCAAGGTTCTGACTGCTCATGTTCCGCTACCGCTTGCGCAAAAGGTCGATCAACTCGCGTCGCGGCTCGAACGTTCGCGTGGCTGGATCGTCAAGCAGGCTCTCATGGCATGGATCGACCAGGAGGAGGAGCGCCGGCGTTTGACGCTCGAGGCGTTGGCCGACGTCGATGATGGTAACGTTATCGAGCACCAGTCTGTTCAAGCCTGGGCCGATAGCCTCGATAGCGACGAGCCGATCTCTTTGCCTCGGTGATGGAGATCAAGTGGACGAGCAAAGCGGTCTCGGACGTCTCCCGCTTGTACGACTTTCTCACTCCGGTCGACCGGCAAGCGGCGGTCCGAACCGTGCGGGCACTGACGGCAGCGCCTGCACGGCTGCTTGAGCAGCCGCGCCTCGGCGAGCGGCTCGAGGAGTTCGATCCTCGAGAGGTCCGCCGTATTCTCGTCGGCCGTTACGAGCTGCGCTATGAAATCCAGCAGTCGATGATCTATGTCTTGCGCCTTTGGCATACGCGTGAGGACAGGTAGAAGCACTCACAACCGCCTGGTCGACTCCCCGCGGACGAATCTCGGCGTCAGGATGAAGTCTTGCGGCGGTGCTGCGGCGCCCTCCGGGCTTGCTATTCTTGCCAGCAGACGCTGTGCCGCCAGCTCGCCGAGCTTCTGCGCATCCTGCACCACCATGGTGATGCGAGGCGTGATGACATTGCTCCAGGGCACGTCGTCGACCATCGCCAGCGACACGTCGTCAGGGCAGCGGAAACCCATCTCCTGCATCACCTGCAGCGCTGCGAGGCCCGTCATGTTGTTGGCGCCGATGATGGCGGTCGGTCGGTCGCGGCGGGTCAAGAGGCGCATCGCCTGCGCATGGCCGCCGGTTCTGGTGTAGCCGCCTTCGACGACCAGCGAAGGATCGATGTCCACACCGGCGCCGGCCATCGTGTTCATGAAACCATTCAGACGCTCGTCGGCAGTGTGCAGGCCGCTCGGCCCGGAGATGAAGCCGATCCGTCTGTGGCCGAGCTGCAGCAGATGTCCCGTCAGGATGGTGGTGGTCAGCGGGTTGTCGGAACCGACAAAATCACGCTCGGCGCCTTCCACCTTCTGGTCGAATTGCCACCGCAATCATATCCTGGCGCTTAACCTTTTTCTTCCGGCCGAAAAGTAAAATTTAACCAAAATTTGAAATAACCCTTTCAGATCCGAATTGTGCAGGGGAATTCATGAAAACGGCCACGCTTGCATCCATCGCCTTGGCGATATCGATCTCTGCTGCCCATGCCCAGACGATCGGGGTTTCGATGTCCGGTCTCGACAAATTCAGGACGGCGCTTCTAAACGGCGTTGTCTCGCATGGGCAGACGATATCCGGCCTCAAACTCGTCACCGAGAATGCCAATGGCGACAAGGAGCTCCAGAAGCAGCAGGTGCAGAAGCTCATTGCCGACAAGGTCGACGCGATCATCCTTGCCGTCTCCGATGGCGACCTCGGGCCGCAAATGACCAAGATGGCGGCAGATGCCGGCATTCCGCTGGTGTACATCAACAACGTTCCTTCCAACCTGCTGGACCTGCCTGACAATCAGGTGGTGGTCGCCTCCAACGAGAAGGAATCCGGAACGCTGGAGACCAAGCAGGTCTGCGCGCTCCTTAAAGGCAAAGGCCGCGTCGTCGTGCTGATGGGCGAACCATTCCACGCCGCCGCGCGTGCCCGCACCCAGGATATATCAGACGTCATTGCCACCCCGGATTGCAGGGGCCTTCAGATCGTCGAGCGGCAGGCGGCCTATTGGTCGAGCGATTATGCCGACCAGCAGATGCAGGAATGGCTGTCGGCCGGCGTCAAGTTCGACGCGGTCATCGCCAACAATGACGAGATGGCGCTCGGCGCGATCCGGGCCATGAAGAAGGCCGGCATACCGATGAAAAATGTCGTCGTCGCCGGCGTCGACGCGACCGACGACGCGCTCGCAGCGATGGTCGCCGGCGATCTCGACGTGACCATTCTCCAGAGCGCCGTCGGGCAGGGCGCTGCCGCTGTCGACGCTGCCGTCAAGCTGATCCGCAAAGAGAAGGTGCCGCGCGAAAACAACGTTCCCTTCGAACTCGTCACACCTGAGAACATTGCCACCTATCTGCCGAAGAGCCAGTGAGCATAAGAGGATTATGATGTTGCATTTCTGGAATAAATTCGGCATTCGCGCACAGATCACCTCCGGCTTCGTGCCGCTGATCCTGTTGATGAGCCTGCTCACGGTCAGCGCGATCTCCGGCATGAACGGGCTCGCCTCGATCTTCTCTTCCTATCGCGCCACGGCCGGCCAAAGTCTCGCCATCTCGGACTACAGCGACCAGCTGAACGAGATTCAGATGTCGGCGGAAGCCTTCCGCTCCACGCCGACGCAGGATGTCGTCGATCGCTTCCGCGCCGGCGTGAAAGCGTTCGACGCCGACGACCCGCGTTTTGCCGGCAACAAGGACCTGCAGTCCGGCCTTGCGGCGATCCGCCAGGACATCGCCACCTATGGCAAGGCTTTCGAACAGATCGTCGCGCTGCAGGCCAGGCGTGATGCCTTGATCTCCAAGGTCACTGAATTCGGCCCCTGGACCAGTATTGCGCTCAACGATGTCGTGCGCAGCGCCTGGCGCCAGAACGATGTGGCCCTGCTGCAGATGACCGCGGCGACACTGGAGGCCTTGAACCGCAGCCTTTATTTCTCCGAACGCTTCGTGCACTCCGATGATTTTGCAGCCTATGACACGGCGCAGGCAGCACTGGCCGAAGCGGTCGCGCTCAACGAAGCGGCTGCGAAAGCCGCAAAGAACGAGCTGCAGAAGAAGCGCCTGATGGGCGCCGGCCAGCTGATGCAGAATTACACCGCCCGTCTCGGCGACATGAAGGACGTGCTGCAGGCCTCGGGCAACATCCGCCAGACACAGCTCAGCGTGCTCGCGCCGAAAATCTCAGGCGGCTTCAAGGATCTGCAGGCGACGGTAACGGGCGCGCAGAAGACCCTTGATGGTTCGGTGGACGCAACGGTTGCCTCCGCGACCAGCACGACGCTTGTTATCAGCGGGCTGCTGATCGTCATCGGCCTCGTCCTTTCCTATTTCGTCGGCCGGCTGATTTCCTCGGCAGTGCGCAACATGGCGCAGTCCATGGAGCAGCTTGCCCGCGGCGAGGAAGGGATCGTGATAACGGGCGTCGAACATCGCCACGAGCTGGGGGCCATGGCGCGTTCGCTGAAGGTTTTCCAGGAAACGGGGCGCGCCAAGCTGATTGCGGAAGCCAATGCCGACCGCGCCCGCCTGGCGGCCGAAGAAGAGCGGCTCCGCCAGGAGGCCGAGCGGCTCAGCGACGCGCAGGTGATGGAGCATGCCTTCCGCCAGATCTCTGTCGGGCTGGACGCACTCTCGAAGGGCGACCTCACGGTCCGCGTCGGCGAAGTCGACCATCGCTATGTCAGGATCCGGGATCATTTCAACAATTCGGTCGCAAGCCTCGAAGAGGCGGTTGACGCCGTCATTCGCGCGGTCGGCACCATCCGCTCCGGTCTTGCGGAAATCTCCACCGCCTCCAACGATCTCGCCCGCCGCACCGAGCAGCAGGCAGCCTCGCTGGAGGAGACCGTCGCGGCGCTGGGTGAAGTGACCCGCGGCGTCAATGGAACGGCGGAGGGCGCAAGCCGCGCCCAGGGTGTTGTGGCAACCGCCCGCACCAATGCTGAAAAGGGCGGAGAGATCGTTGCTCGCGCCATCGATGCGATGACGGAAATTCAAAATTCGTCGTCCAAGATCGGCAACATCATCAGTGTCATCGACGAGATCGCCTTCCAGACCAACCTGCTGGCGCTGAATGCCGGCGTGGAAGCGGCGCGCGCCGGCGAGGCAGGCAAGGGCTTTGCCGTCGTCGCCCAGGAAGTCCGCGAGCTCGCCCAGCGCTCCGCCAACGCGGCAAGGGAGATCAAACAGCTGATCTCTACATCCTCGGCGCAGGTCAAGACCGGCGTCCAGCTGGTGGGCGAATCCGGCCTTTCGCTCGAACAGATCGTCGAGCAGGTCACCGCCATGAATGCGACCGTGGCCGAGATCGCCGTTGCCGCCCGCGAACAGGCGACAAGCCTGCGCGAGGTCTCGGCTGCCGGCGACCAGATGGACAAGGTGACGCAGCAGAACGCCGCGATGGTCGAAGAGACCACGGCAGCCGCGCAGAGCCTGACACATGAAACCGAAAGCCTTGCCGAACTGCTGCGGCGGTTCAGGACGGGTAGCGGCCGGGCATCGGAACATCGCCACTACGCGATGGCATCCTGACGTCCTGCCGATGCAGGCAAGAAAACGCCGCCGCCGCGAAAGGGCGGCGGTGAGCGGTCATCGGCCGGCGTCGCCTCAATGGCTCTCTGATGCGGGACCGTGAGAGTGGCCGGCAATGCTCTTGCGAACATGGCGAACTGCCGTCCACACGGCGAAGAGCACGAGCGGGATGGCGCCGAGAACGGCGAGCTTTGCGATGTGCGGATCGACGCCCAGTTCGGAGATGCTTTCCAGGCAGATCTTTGCGAGGCCAACGGTGTAATAGGTGATGGCGATGACGGAGAAGCCTTCGACCGCCTGCTGGATATGCACCTGGATGCGCGCCCGCTCTTCCATTGATGTCAGGAGTGAGGCGTTCTGATCTTCGAGCTGAACCTGCACGGTGGTTCTGAGCAGGTCTCCGGCCAGGCTCACACGTTCGGCCAGTTCATCGAGGCGGCGTTCGGCGGCGTGAACCGCACGGACGGCCGGCTGAAAGCGCCGGTCGATGAAGGTGCCGATCCGCTGGCGCTGCTCGACGCGCTCCTCGCGCAGCTCCGACGATCTGCTTGCGACGATCTCGGCATAGGCTTTCGTCGCGCCGAAGCGGTGACGAGCGAGAGCGGAGAAATTGAGCACATCCGACGAGAGCTTGGTGACCTCGGAAAGCAGGGCCTTGTCGACTTTGACCGCACTCTGCATATGCGAGATCAGCAGGTCGAGGCGCCGGTCGAAGACGAAAAGCTTCGACACCGTCTCGCGTGCCATCGGCAACGCCAGCAACGCCATCATCCGGTACGTCTCGATCTCCAGGAAACGCCTGACCATGCGGCCGGTGCGATAGGCGTTGAGATTGCGGTTGAAGAACAGGAATTCGACGAAACCGCTATCGGTCAGCCGGAAGTTCGAATGCACTTCCGCGTCGCCGCCGCCGACTTGTGAAGCGACATAGTCGAGCTTCGGTTTTTCCGGACCTTGCCCGTCCTTTTCGTCCCGCACCAGCACGCGGACGGCTGCGATGATTTTCCCGTCGATCTGACGGCAGCAGGCCTGAAAGGCTTCCGGCGGATTGCTGCCGGGTTCGGCCGATGCGGGAACGACGAAAGTCAGGGTGAGGAACTCGGTATGCGCCTCCCACTTCAGCCGGCCGTCGCCGATGCGGCCGATGCCGTGGTTGCCCTCGCGGGTCGTGGAGACATCTTCCAGTCCCGGCAGGGAAGTTGGTATCTGAGGAGGGGCATTCTCGCCGACGATGGCGACGTGCCACACATCCGTGTCGCCATCGAAGTAAAGCGACGGCCGCGCGTGGAGCTCGTTGTGAAGTTCCCTTCGCAGCGGATGCTCGGAGCCCATCGGCATGGAAATGCACCTCTATACGGTAGACAGTCGCTGGATCGCCGGATGGAACCGGGTTGCCGGCATGTGTGAGTTGACCATGGCGCCTGCGAGCCGGCGAAGGCTGACAACGCCTATAGCCTCTCCCGAACCGCATGTCACCATAAAGGGCAACGATGTCGGCGGCTTGCGCGACATCGTTGCCCATTGCTCGATTGTCACCCGCTGAACTGGTGATGCTGACCTTATGATGAGGTTTCTTCCAGTCGACGTCCGCCGGTCTCGATCATTCCGATAGCCGCAACCGCACCGATGGCGGCGACGATCGCGAACATCATGAACACCGAATTGATGCCCTGCGTCCCCATCATATAACCGACCGTGGTCGGCCCGACGGCCGAGGCTATGCGCAGCCATGATGTCACAAGACCCGTTCCGATAGCGCGCATCCGCGTCGGATAGATCTCCGGCGTGTACAGATACAAGACCGCATTGATCGACCCGACAACGCCATAGGCAAGCGTTGCCAGCACGATCAACGACCAGAGCTGGCCTGCGCCACCGGCAGCCAAAGCGGTCAACAGTGCCGCGCCGACCAGGAAGGATACAATGGCCCAAGTTCTTCGACCGATGCGGTCGATGCAGAAAGCGCAAACCAGAAGGATGGCGACCTGGGCGACATTGGTCATCGACGCCGCCCGGAGAGCGCTTCCGAGCTCGAGCTTGTAGACGGTGTGATAGAGTGTTGGCATCCAGTTGTTGAGGCTGTTGGCGACGAAGAACGAACTCGCCCAAAGGACCCAGGCGATCAACGTCCTGGCGCGGAAGCGTGGAGACAGCAGCTCGCTCCAGCGGCTTCTCGGCTGCCGGGCGACCTGTGCGGGGGCGGGCGCTGCAGCCGGCGCTTCAGGCGCCGGTTGCGGCTCCTGTTGATAGTCGAGGTTTGCCTTTCTTGCGCTCGCCTCAGCCTGAAGGATGATCGCTTCCGCTTCGTCCAGGCGTTGCTGGCCGATCAACCAGCGCGGCGATTCCGGCAGCCGATAAAGCAGATAGGCGATGACGAGACCGGGAATGCCGCCGATGAAGAACAGCGATGTCCATCCGAGGATCGGCACGAGCAAGGTCCCAACCTGGCCGGTGATCATCAGCCCGACCGGAAAGATCATCTCATACAGCATGAAATAGCGGCCGCGTCCCTTCGCCCGCAAAAGTTCGCTGATATAGGTGGCGGCGACCGGCATTTCTCCTCCGACGCCAATACCCTGGATCAGCCGGCACAGGAAAAGCATCTGAAAATTGCCGGTGAGCGCGCAGGCGAGGCCCATGACCGACATCAGCGCTGTGGCCGCTGCCGCCATGGGGACGCGGCCGAAACTTTCGGCAAGACGGCTGAAAAGCAGGGCGCCGAGCAATTGGCCGATGTAGCTGGCGGCGATCATCCAGCCGATCTGGGCCGGAGAAAGCTCCCATAGCTTGATCAGGATCGGAAGGACGAATGCCAGCGAAAGGGCATCGAAGGCATCGAGAAACGTGGCGCTCCCCATGACGATCCGCGCCCGGCGGTGCCAGGGTGTAAAGGGAATGGCTTCGAAACGGGCAGCCAGCGCTGCGGCGCGACCGCTGTCGGATGCCGGGCTCGGATCGCGGGCCTCAAGCCCATCTGCGGTCGCGGATGCGGCCAGCGTAATTGTGTTGTCGTGCATTCTATCCTCCCAGATTCAGCACCTTGATGATGGCCGGCGCCTTCGTAGCGCCGGCATTGGGCGTTAGCCGTTGGTCCGCTTGAACAGCGATCGGATCGCATCGGCGATCTGGTCGGGGCATTCGATCGGCGTCAGATGCCGCGCGGCGGGCAAGACGGTGAGGGATGCGCCCGGAATGGCCGCAGCGAGATCTCGGGCCGTCTCGACGGGTGTGGCGTAATCTTCCTCGCCGACGACCACCGAAACAGGAAACAGGAAACCTCCCAGATGCCGGCGCAGATCGGCATCGCCGAGCATGGCGCAGGTCGCGGCATAGGCATCGATATCGTTGGCGGTAAAGACCGACATGGCATGCTGAACCTGCGCCGGATGATCCATCCGGAATCGATCGCCGAACCAGCGCGTTGCCTGAAACTCGGCCATCGATGCCAGCCCTTCGCTGCGAGCCTTTGCCGCCCGGGCCCGCCATTCCGTGGGCGCGTTGGCACCATACCAGGCGGTGGTATCGATCAGCAGCATGGCGCGCACCAGCTCGGGGTGCCGCGCCGCGAAGGTCTGCGCCACGCAACCGCCCATGGAGCAGCCCGCGACGACGGCGTCACTCCACCCGAGTTCTCCCATCAGGTCGGCGATATCGTCGCCGAACCGCTCGACATCGTAGGGACCGGCAGGCTTGTCGCTCCTGCCATGGCCACGGCAGTCCATCGTGACGATATCCGCATCCTCCAGCCGCCCGACAACCCGATCCCAGACACTGGCGTCGAGCGCCAGTGAATGGATCAGAACGACGCGCGGCCCACCCGGCCGTCCACCGCGTCTATAAGCAAGGCCGATACCATCGGACGTTCTCGCATAGGCGACGCCGGAAGCCGTCTCGCGCGCATTTGCTGCACTGTTGGACATCGACATTCCCTTATCCGGCAAGCGCCATATCGTTTTCGCCCACGAGCGGCACGTTCCACGCATCGTAGCCATAGAGCCAGGAGGTGTCTTCGTTGCCCCCCGACATCCAGGTATTGGCGCTCGAAATCGCCTGGATGCGTGAGGTGCGCGGCTTGCGGTTTGCCTCGTAGCGGCGGAACGCGCCTTCGATGTCGTCATTGTCGACGCCGGCAAGGCACCGCGCCAGCACTGCCGCGTCCTCGATCGAGGTCGCAGCTCCTTGCGCCATATAGGGCGTCATCGGGTGGCAGGCGTCGCCGAGAAGCACCACGCGTCCGTCGCTCCAGCGCGCCAGAGGTTCACGTTCGAGGATTGCCCACTTGTGACAGTCCGGGCATGCATTCAGAACCATCTGCACTTCCGGATGGAAGCCTTCATAGGCGGTGCGCAATTCCTTCACGTCGCCCTTGGCGGACCAGGATTCCGAGGTCAGCCAGTCAGCAGGCTCAGGCACGCTGGTGACGAAGTAGAGCGAGCTGCGGTCTGCGGCGGTGTAGTAGATGACGATGTGGCGATCGACACCCCACCACTTCGTTCTGGACGCCTGGATCTCGCCGCCGTTCATCAGGCTCGCGTCGAAGACCGCGCGGTAGGCGATCCGGCCCTTGTGGATCGGTTTGTCAGGGCCGACGACGATGTCGCGAACCAGCGAATGCACGCCATCAGCGCCGATCACCGCATCGGCATCCGCCTTCGTGCCGTCGGCGAAAGAGAGCGTCACGCCGCCCTTCGTCTGATCCAGGCCGACGAGCTTCTTGCCGAGGTGAACGATCTCCGGCGGCAGCACGGAATAAAGCGCTTCATGCAGGTCGGCCCGGTGCATGCAGAGAAAGGGCGCGCCGTAAAGGCTTTCCGGCATCGGAAGCTCGCGCTTGATCTCACCGGTATCCCAGACGCGGTTGAGATGAGAATAGGGCTCGAACGCAAGTTTCTGAAGCCTGTCGAGAACGCCGATACCGCGCAGGACGCGCGACGAATTCGGCAGCATCTGGATGCCGGCGCCGATGCGGGCAAATTTCGGTGCCTGCTCGTAGACATTCACGTCGATACCGACCTGGCGAAGGGTCGCCGCGGCGGCGAGACCACCCATGCCGGCACCAACGATCGCGATTTTCGGTTTACTTCCAGCCATGCGATTTTCCTCCCTTGGCAATCAAGATGGCGCTAGTCGTAATCCGGCATCTATAGTATGTAAAATATTTATATAATTCATGCATGGAACCTTTTAAGTTTATGTTGGAAGCCGATGGAATTGAGACACCTCCGCTATTTCGTGGCCGTCGCAGAAGAGGGGAGCATCTCGCGAGCTGCCGCGCGTCTCAACATCCAGCAGCCGCCGCTTGGTCAGCAGATCCGCGATCTTGAATACGAGCTTGGCCTTTCCCTCTTTGATCGGCATCCGAAGAAGATCGTGCTCAACGCTGCCGGCGCGGTTTTTCTTGCCGACGCCCGCGACATTCTGAAGCGCGCCGGTCAGGCAGTCGAAAATGTCCGCCGCTACCACAAAGGCGAGGCTGGCCAGTTGTCCGTCGGCTTTACGAGTTCCGCGTCGCTGCATGTTCTGGCGCCGAAGCTGCTGCAGCAGTTCCGTCTTTCCTATCCGCTCGTGAAAATCGCCGTCGAAGAAAGCGAGACCTACGAACTCATTCTCGCCTTGCAGGAGGGCCGTATCGATGCAGCGTTGCTGCACATCGACGCAAATCGATTTCCGGATCTGGCGAGCACGGTGCTTTCCGAAGAGGACATGATCGTCGCCATCCCTCTTGGTCATCCCCTTGCGGATGAACGCCTCGGTCCGATCACGCTGAAAATGCTGGAGGGGCAGGACGTGGTCGTTTACCGGCGACCCGACGGCCCAGGCATATTCGAGCGTATCTTGCAGTCCCTCGATCGTGCAGGCGTGACGCCTGCGATCGTCGACGAAGTCTATCGCATCGTCGCAGCGATCAACCTCGTTGCCGGCGGTCGCGGCGTCACGATCGTTCCAACCTCCATGCAGGTCCTCCATCCGGAGGCCATTGCCTATCGCGCGCTCGCTCCCGGCCAACTTTCACCCTTGCCGCTCTGCATCGCTTACCGGCGTGATCTGAAACTCTCCATCGTGCGGAATTTCGTTGCGCTGACGAAGGACATCGCCGCCGTTCCGCCGCATATGCGTGATCGTGCCTGACCGTTCAGAGCAAGCGCCAGGCAGCGAGGCTTCCAAGCAGTTGCGTGCTGCCGCCGACCGACATCGCGACGATGAAGGCCGTTTCTGCTTCTCCCAAAAAGGCGAAGATCGCTCCCAGTAAGGCGACGCCTATCGTCGCCCCGACCATGCGGGCAACATTGATCAGGGCGCTCGCCGTGCCGGCGCGATCGGCCGCCACGGTTGAAACCGCGACCGCCGTCAGAGGCCCCGTCGCCATGCCCATCCCGACCCCGGTCAGCAACAATCCGACCTCTTCGGCAATGAACCAATCGGCCAGAAAGGATGAGCCGAGCAGAAGGTTGCCCAAACCCATCAGCGCCAGTCCCGCCGATATGGTGCGTTTCTTCCCCAGGCGCTCCGAGATCGAACCGGAGAAGGGTGAGATCGCGATGAAGCTGATGGCCATTGGCAGCAGAGACAGCCCGACCTCCACCGAGGCCAGGCGTCGAAGGCTGAGGGAGGCGAGTGGAAAGAGAAAGAGCGTGCCATACATGCCGAACGTCATTGCCGCCGTTCCGGCCATCGCACCGCGAAACTGCCTGCCCGAAAACATCGAGATCGGAACCAGAGCCGTCTGCTCCAGGCGCTTTTCGACGATGATGAAGAGCAGCAGAAGCAGGGCGCCGGCGATGGCCAGGAGGGCCGTCCACAAAGGCGGCAGATGCAATGATTCGATCGCCGTGAGGGTAAGAACGGTGAGGGATGCTATCCCCAGCAACTGACCCGGCATGTCGAAGGACCGGCCTTGCCGATCGGCGCTTTCCGGAACGAAAAACCGTGCCGCCGCCGCCGCGATCAGCGCGATGGGGATGACGACGAAGAAGACGGATCGCCAGCCGAAATCACGGATGAGGAAGCCGCCGAGGCTTGGGCCGATCGCAAGCGACATTCCATTGCAGCCGGCCCAGATCCCGAGCGCTCGGGCACGGACCTTCTCATCCCGGTAGATGACCCGGATCAGCGAAAGCGAAGCGGGCAGCAGGAGGGCGGAGCCGAAGCCGGTCAAGGCTCTCGCGGCGATGAGGATCGCGATGGTCGAGGCGAATGCGCAGCCAAGGCTCGCCAGCGCAAAGACAGCGCAGCCGATCACGAACATCAGACGTCGGCCGTAAAGATCGGCGAACAAGCCGCCGCTGATGAGAAGTGCTGCGTAAACGAGATTGTAGGCGTCGACGACCCATTGCAGCTCGGTGACGGAGGCTTTGAGATCGAGTCCGATTGGCTGAACCGCCAGATTAACGACCGATGTATCGACCTGCGCCACGATCACGCCGAGGCAGAGAATGGCGAGAGAGGCCGGCTTCAACTGTGCGTAAGCCCTGGAGTTTTGTTCGATTGAATTCATGACGCTGCCTTTCCATTACAGCGCCGCGCGTCATTTTAGACGCTCAAAGGACGCTGTAACATTTTGAATTGCCGCGATAATTTTATCGCTAAGCTAATTCCGGAAGGAATTATGCAGTAGGAAACGTAACGTCGTTCAGGCCATCGACAATTCGAAACGCATCGAAGTGTTCGAGAAAAAACGAAAAAGCCACGGCCCTGTTGCGAGGCCGTGGCTGCTGCGTGCGCGCATTTTGCGGGACAACGCGTGACCGGTTACTTGGCGGCGAGCGCCTGGTTGACCTTGTCGACGTCGGCATTCATCGCCTTGAAGGTCTCGTCGAGGGAAAGCTCGCCGACGATCAGCTGGCTCATCCTCTGGACGATGAGCTGATAGATGGCGGAGGATCCCTTGAGACGTTCCAGGTCCCGGGCTGCCTGCGGCACGCTATTGCGGCTTCCAAGAAAGACGGCCATCGCCTCCTTGGCATTCTTGCTCTCAAGCTTGTATTGCGGGTCCTTGATGTCGGCGCCCGTCAGGACGACGTAATTTTCAGCGATTTCACGCTGGACCTTTTCAGAGCCGAGGAACTCGATGAACGCGGCCACGGCCTCGGGAGACTTGGTGCGCTTGAAGCCAACGATCGCGGTGCCACCGGGCATCGCATAGCAGCCGGCATCGCCGCAGGGCGCGCTGATCGCCGTCCAGTCGAAGGCGTCGCCGATCTTCTTCTGGAACGGATTGACCATCCAGTTGCCGGCGAGATAGGTCACGACGTTGCCGTTGACGAACTCGTCACCCATGTTCTTGTACTGGGTTCCCCCGGCAGCACCCCACATTTCCTTCGGGAAGGAGCCGTCCTTCGTCCAACCGTAGAGATCCGTGACGTAGCGCTTGGCGGCATCGTCGGGGAAGAAGAACTTGCCGTCCTTGACGTAGTTCGAACCGTAGGAGAATGCCGCGCCGGAAAAGCGGTGGCCCGAGCGGTCCATCGTGAAGGGGATCTGAGCGCCGGTCGCCTTGGCGACGCGCGCCGAGGCTTCGACGATATCCTTCAGCGTGGCGGTGGGCTTGGGAAGCGGTTCGCCGGCCTGTTCGAACAGCGTCTTGTTGACGAAGGGCAGGTTGAAGGTCTGCGAGGCGATATAGCCGTTGATCGACTGCGGATCGTTGACGCCGGGGAAGCGAAGCGTGTTCAGGCTGTCGCCGTGCAGCTTGGCGAAGCCATCCGGGTCCTTCATGTAGGGACGCATGTCGAGGTAATAGGGCGCAAGCTGCCAGTCGGTGATCTTGGCGATGTCAGGGCCCTCGCCGACGGCAAGCTGCACCGGCAGCTGCTTGGCGACCGCATCATAGCCCGAAGAGACGAAGTTGACCTTGACGTCGGGATTCGCCGTCTCGAATTCCTTGCTGAGCGCTTCCATGCGCTCGACGTAAGCCTGGTCGTCGTCGGTGAACAGAAAGGTGATTGTCTTGGTTTGCGCCATGGCCGCGCCGGCCCATGCGAAAGAAACGGTTGCCAACGCCAGTGCGACGGCCCCTGAGAGATAGGTTTTCATTTTCATCCTCCCATGAAAACATTTTCATCAATCGCGGCCTCAGCCATCGATAAATCAATTTCATATACTTGACATTCGTTGCGTCAAGCTATTTTCTGCGGCAATAGCGATGTTTTTGGGCATTTTTCAAAAATGGCGCGAACAAATAACCTAATGAAAATATTTTCATAGGATTGCGGAGGAGGCGGTCTGTGAAAACGGAATGCATCAAGCAGCCGGGCGAGATGGCGCCAGCATACAGTGTGGCCACGGGCCAGACGATCACGGCATGGGCCGTTTCCGGCCTCATCGCCAGCTATTTTCCCGGCGAGCCCGCGCCGGCCGAAGATCGCGTAAACTATCGTTTCATCAACGGTTTCGTCGATGTCGGAGATCTGCCCTGCCGCAAGGCCTTTTGGTCGACCATGGTCGGGCGGCCGCTATTGCCCGACACCGCCTGGCCGACCGAAAGCCTCAATCTTCCCGGCTCGAACCGTCGCGTCGAGTTCACCGGCTTCTGGCACGTACCGACGCATCTCAGGCGATGGCTGAAGGGCACGTTCAGAACGGAGACCGCGCGAACGCTCAATCTCAGACTGAAGACCTGCGGCGGCGTTCGCATATGGGTCAACGGACAGGAGGCGGTGCGCTTCGAACCCTTCAAGCGCAACACCGAGAGCGCAACCGACATAGGGCTGGCGCTGGACGCCGGCGACAACCAGATCCTCGTCCATACCGAAGACTTGGCCGAGCGTGACACGACGTGGTTCTTCGAGCTCGAGATGCTGGACGAGGAGCCGCTCTGCGTGCTGCTGCCCGTATCGCTGGATCAGGATGAGGTCCGCGAGCTGGAAGCCCTTGCTCGCGGCGTCCGTCCGGCTCGCGACGTCTTCGTCAATCAGCCGCTGGAGATCATCTTCGGCACAGCGCCCGAACGCGATCTGCCGGTAGAGATCAAGGTCGTCGGTCATGGTCACGAGCGGCCCGTTCTCGCGCATTCCCGATTGACGCTCAAGGCCCATCAGAGCAGCCTAACGGCCGACGATATCTGCGGCATTCCGGACGGTTATCACGGCGTCCACATGACGATCGGCTCCGGCACGGGCTCGGTCACGCGCGTCATCGATGCCGCTTTCATGAGCAGCATTTCGCCGTTGTCGGCCGAGGCGTCGCTCGCCGCCCGCAAGCGGCAGGCGCTGGAATACAGCGCCCGCTTCGGCGCGAACCGCGTCGGGCGCCTCATTGCGATGATGGAAACCGGTCACCACGACCAGGAAAGCTTCGACCGCATCATCGAGGCGACGCTCGCCTCCATCGATGCGCGGGAGGATTGCTCGGATTTCATCATGGTGCCGCTCTTGTGGCTGCTCGGCGCCTATGCCGACCGGATGCCCGATGCAGTGATCGCTCGCATCCGGCATTCCGCCCGCTCCTACCGTTACTGGGTCGACGAGCCGGGCAACGACGCGATGTGGTTCTGGAGCGAGAACCATGTGCTCTGCTTTCATACCAGCCAGCTGCTGGCCGGACTTCTTTTGCCCGACGAGGTGTTTTCGGCCTCGGGCCGCACGGGGCGGCAGCAGGCGGAACTTGCCGGCGAGCGGCTCGGCCGCTGGTTCGACAGCGTCGAAGCCCATGGGTTGGCGGAGTGGAACTCGGCGGCCTATTACCCGATCGATTTCATCGGCCTGCTGGCGCTGGAGCGCTGGGCTGAGGCGGCCGTTGCCCAGCGCGCCCGCGCCCAGATCGATCTCATCTTCCGCATGATCGCCCTTCACACGCTCGCAGGCGTTCCGGCCGGATCGCAGGGCCGTGCCTACGACAAGGAGTTGCGCGCCGGCCCGCTGACCGAGCTTGCGCCCTTCGCCCAGGTCGCCTTCGGAACCGGCTGGCTGAACAATGGTGTGGCGGCATTGACCATGTTCTGCGCCGGCAGCTATGAGCCGCCCGCCGATCTGGCCGAACTTGCGCCGCTCACCCGATCAAGAAGCGTCGAGGCGCGCTACAGCCAGGGCCTCGAGAGCGGAAAACTCGTGCTGTTCAAGAACGAGGCGGCGCAGCTTTCGACGGTCGTCGATCACAAGACCGGCCAGAAGGGGCACCAGCAGCATGTGCTCGACATCCGGCTGGCCGGCCATCCGATGGCGAGGCTGTGGGTCAACCATCCCGGCGAGGACGACCCCTGGGGCAATCAAAGGCCGTCCTATTGGGCCGGCAACGGCATCCTGCCGCGCGTTGCCCAGCATCGCGACGTTGCCCTCCTGATCGAGGACACAAGCGACGCACGCCACGCATGGACGCACGCCTATATCGGCCGCGACGGGCTGGACGATCTCATCATCGAAGACAAGTGGCTCATCGCGCGATCGGGCCGGGGATTTTCCGCCCTCTGGGCGTCGAACGGCCTGGAGCTGATCACCGACGGCCCGACCGCCGGCCGCGAGGCGCGCTCCTACGGGCAGCTTTGCGGCTGGGCTGGTATCGTCGGATGCGGCAACGACGATGCCTTCAAGGCGTTCGTCGAACGCCTGTGCCGGACGACGGTTTCCTTCGATCCCGGGCTTCGGCGTCTCTCTCTGACGCCGCCGGGCGGCCCGGCGATCGACCTCTCCTACGCCGATGGTCTTTCGATCGGCGGCGAGGCGAGGCCCTTCACCCACGATCAGCCGCAACCGATCCTCACCTACGACAGTGCTGCCTCCGGCGCCGGCACTGACGGGCCGTTCTACTCCTGAAAACATAGGTCTCCAGCATGAACACAACATCTGTCGATAACGCCGCCCTCCTGACGACGATTGATCGCGTGGCAACGGCTTTCAGCCGGCTCAGAGGCATCAAGGAAGGTCTCGTGACGGGAAATTCGGCCTCCGGAATCCAGTTCGACGAGTGGGACTGGGAAGTCGGCGTCGGTCTTTACGGCTTCCTGCGCCGCGCCATTTCCACCAATGATCAAAAAGCGCTGCAGGAACTCGTCGCCTGGTATGCCGGCCAGATTGAACGCGGCCTGCCGCCGCGCCAGATCAACAGCACGGCGCCGATGCTGCCGCTTGCGATCCTGGTCCAGCATGTCGACCGTCCCGACTTTCGCGCGCTCGTCGAGGACTGGGCCGAATGGCTCGTCAAGGAACTGCCGAAGACCGAGGACGGCGGCTTTCAGCACGTCGTCAAGGAGCGCCTCAACGACGGCGAATTGTGGGACGATACGCTGTTCATGGCCTGCCTGTTTCTCGCCCGCGCCGGCGTTCTCTGCGAGCGCAGCGAGTGGATCGACGAGGCCGTCTATCAGTTCGTGATCCACACCCGCTATCTCTCCGATCCGGTCAGCGGGCTCTGGTATCACGGCTGGACCTTCAACGGACGGCACAATTTTGCCAATGCCTTCTGGGCGCGCGGCAATGCCTGGATCACCGTCGCCATCCCCGAGCTCTTCGACCTCGTTCCGACGCTCGGCGAGAAGGACCGGCGTTTTCTGTCGAACGTCCTCGTCAGCCAGGTGCGCTCCTTGAAAGCATACCAGCGGCCGGACGGCATGTTCACGACGCTTCTCGACGATCCGTCGTCGCCGCTGGAAACCTCGGCCACGGCGGGCATTGCCTACGGCATATTGCGCGCTATCGATGCCGGCATTCTCGACAAGGACGACAGGGCCTATGCGGAGCGCGCGCTTGCGGCGGTGCTGGCGCAGATCGATGAAGAAGGCGTCGTCCACGGCGTCTCGGACGGCACGCCGATGGGTCATGACCTCGATTTCTACAGGCGCATCCCCAACGTGCCGACGCCTTATGGCCAGGCGCTGACCATGCTGCTGCTGACGGAAGTCTTTCTCGAGAACGGCCAGCGCCAATGAGCCCCGTGTCTCTTGTCGCGATCGAGCCGGCGCAGAGCGACGATACGGTCCGTCTGCAGGCGGCCATCGACGGCCTGTCGGCTTCAGGTGGCGGACGCGTTGAGCTCATGGCCGGCATCCATGTCTGCCGCGGGCTCCAGCTCAGATCCGGCGTCGACCTTCATCTGGCCGCCGGTGCGATCCTGCGTCCCGTTCCGGATTACGCGGCCTATGCGCAGACGACCGTTTCGGTGATCGCCGAAAAATCCGACCGCGGCATGATCGTCGCCAAGGATGCGCGGCGAATCAGCCTGACGGGGGCGGGGCGCATCGAAGCCGGTTGTGACAGCTTCATCGTGGGAGACGACGAGACGGTGGGAACCTTCATCCCGGCCGAATTTCGTCCCCGCGTCGTCGTCTTCGAGGGCTGCGACGAGGTCGAGATCAGCTCCGTCCATATTTGCCGCTCGCCGATGTGGACGCTGCACTTCGTCAACTGCACCGATGTTGCGGTCAGGAACGTGATCATCGACAACGACCGCCGCCTTCCCAACACGGACGGGATCGTGCTGGATGCCTGCCGCGGCGCCGTTATCGAGGATTGCCGGATATCGACGGCCGACGACGGCATATGCCTGAAGACGAGCATCGGTCCTGACCGTGTCGCCATCGGGCGTTGCGAAAACATTCTCGTCCGCAGATGCTCGGTTCAGAGCCTTAGCTGCGCGCTGAAGATCGGCACGGAAACGCATGGCGATGTCACTAATGTCGTGTTCGAGGATTGCAGCGTCTCATCTTCCAACAGGGCCCTCGGCGTATTCTCCCGCGACGGCGGCCGGATATCGAACGTGAGGTTCTCACGAATTGCGGTGGAGTGCCGCGAGACGCCCGATGGTTTCTGGGGTTCGGGGGAGGCGCTGACCGTCAATGTCGTCGACCGTGTTACGGAACGCGCGGCAGGCGCCATCGAAAATCTCATCGTCGAGGACATCACCGGCCGGATGGAGGGGGCGATCACCGTCATTTCGACCTCGCCGGCCGGCATCCGCAACGCATCGCTGGCACGCATCGCCATCGATCAGCAGCCGGGGCAGCTCGGCACGGCACGGTCCTACGACCTGCGTCCGACAAACGCCGACCTCTCCCCGAAAGCCGATGGCGGCGGCCGCGCCAATGCCTGGACCCGCGGGTCGGACGGGCGAGTGATCGGTCTTGAGCACTATCCGGGAGGAATGCCGGCCGTCTACGTGGCTGATGTCACCGGGATCTTGATGAACGAGGTGCGGATCACAAGGCCGACACCGCTGCCGCAAGGCTGGAACAAAAACGACGCCGTCTTCGAAACGGCGGCACCTGATGGGAGTGGGGCATGGCAGAACTGAAACTTTCCAACGTCAACAAATCGTATGGCTCGGTCAAAGTCCTGCATGACGTCGAACTCGATATCACGGACGGCGAGTTCGTCGTCTTCGTCGGGCCGTCGGGATGTGGCAAGTCGACTCTGCTGCGTGTCATTGCCGGCCTCGAAGAGGTGACGGAGGGCGCAATCGCGATCGGGGGCCGCGATGTCAGCGCGCTCTCGCCGGCCGAGCGCAAGATCGCAATGGTCTTCCAGTCCTACGCGCTCTATCCGCATATGAGCGTTCGCAAAAACCTCGCTTTCGGCCTGGAGAACCTGAAGTTCAAGCGTGCCGAGATCGAGGCGCGGATTGCCGAGGCCGCCAGGATGCTGGCGATCGAGCCCTACCTGGACCGACGCCCGAAGCAGCTTTCGGGCGGCCAGCGCCAGCGCGTGGCGATCGGCCGGGCTATCGTGCGCGAACCGGACATTTTTCTCTTCGACGAGCCGCTGTCGAATCTCGACGCGGCGCTGCGCGTTCAGACCCGCGCCGAGATCACCAAGCTCCACCGCGAGATCAAGACGACGATGATTTATGTCACGCATGACCAGGTCGAGGCGATGACGATGGCCGACAAGATCGTCGTGCTGCGCGCCGGGCGGGTCGAGCAGGTCGGCGCGCCGCTGGACCTGTTCGACAGCCCACGCAATCTCTTCGTCGCCGGCTTCCTCGGCTCGCCGCGCATGAACATCATCAAGGGCAAGGTCGCTGGCATCGAGGAAGGCGGCGTCGTCATCGATGTCGGCAATGGTGGCAAGGTCGTCAGCGATGTCGATCCCGCCGGAGTTGCGGTCGGACAGGCTGTTCTCGCCGGCATCCGGCCCGCGCATTTTTCACGCTCCAGCGAGCAGGGCCTGCCGTTCATCGTCCAGTATCACGAGGGCCTCGGTACGGAGACCTATGTCTATGGCAATCTTGCAGGCCATGACGAGCAGATCATCATTCACGAGGCCGGCCATTTCGCGCCGGCGCCTGGTGATCGCATCCTGATCGATGCCGCCCCGGGGCGGGTTCATCTGTTCGATCCCGAAAGCGGCCTGGCTTTTGCCCGGCGGCCCGGACAGGGGAGGCGCTGAACATGGCGGCGCTCAAGGCAGGTGCATTGCTGTCCCAGGCAGGGGAAACGGCGATGAGAGTGGTCGAAGCCCCGATAAATGTGATCGAGCGCATCTTCGGCCGCAAGCGTATGCCATGGCTGTTCCTGGCGCCGAACCTCGTTCTGTTCGCCATCTTCACGTTCCTTCCGATCGCGATCGCGGTCGGTTACGCCTTCACCGGCGGCACCAATCTATTCGTGTCGGAGCGGCCTTTCGTCGGCCTGGACAATTTCCGCACGCTGCTTTCCTGCGGCAATTATCTGCAGCCGGGAACCTGCCAGGAATCGCTGTTCTGGACGGCTGTGTGGAATACGCTCTGGTTCGTGGCCTTCAATGTCGTCGCCACATTGCTCGTGGCGCTGATCACGGCGCTGATCCTCAATCGGGCGATCGTGGCGCGCGGCTTCTTCAGGGCGATGTTCTTCTATCCTGTCTTGCTGTCGCCCGTCGTCATCGGCCTGATCTGGAAATGGTTCCTCGATCGCAACGGGCTGCTGAACGCCTTCTTCCAGATGATCGGCGTTCCCCCTGAGATCTTCCTGCTCGACGTCGGCTGGTCGCGCTTCTTCGTCGTCGCGGTGTCGGTCTGGTTCCACATGGGCTTTTACACGCTCATCCTCTTGGCCGGCCTCCAGGCCATCCCGAAGGAGCTCTACGAGGCTGCCTCCATCGATGCCGCCTCGCCGCGCCGCACGCTGTTCAGGATCACACTGCCCCTGCTGGCCCCGAACCTCTTAGTCGTGTTCATTCTTCTGATGATCAAATCCGTCCAGATCTTCGACGAGGCCTGGGTTCTGACCAATGGCGGCGGTCCGGGCACGGCCAACAGCTTCATCGTCCAATATATCTACCAGATGGCATTCGGCAGCGATCTTCGCCTCTTCGGACTGGCTTCCGCCGCATCGGTTCTCATGGGGCTGGTGCTTCTGGTTCTCACCCTCATACAGCTGCGTATCGGCAAGCGAATGGAGTCCTGAGATGAACCCGATCAGCTTTTTCAAGCGCACACGCCGGGCCGGACGCATCGATATCACCGACATATTGTCGTGGGTCTGGCTGATCGGCGGAACCTTCGTCGTGCTCGTTCCCGTCATCTGGGCCGGCCTCTCCTCGCTGAAGCCGGCCGCCGAGATCACCCGATTTCCGCCAACGCTGCTTCCTCGGGCCGCCGTCGAGCAGACCGTACCCGGCTTCGACAAACCGCTCAGCCTCTGGAAGGTCACCATCGACGGTCAGATGCGCGAAATGGCCATGGTCCGCCGCATCGGCCTCAAGGCCCAAATGGTTGATCCCGCAAATCCGGGACAGCCCGTCAGCGTCGACGTCAAGGGGCTGACGCCGGTGCAGAAGCTGACGATCGCCACGCAGAATTACACCGATCCGCTGACGCGCTTCAACTTCCTGACCTTCCTCAAGAATTCGGTGTTCGTCACCTTCGTCGCAACGCTGCTGACGCTGATCGTCAACGCCATGGCGGCATTTGCCCTGTCGAAATACAAATTTGCAGGGGATACGACGGTCTTCGTCATCATCATTTCAACGCTGATGATTCCGCTCGCCGTCGTCATGGTGCCGGCCTATCTCGTCATCGTCGGGGTCGGGCTTGCCGATAACCTCTGGGGCGTCATCCTGCCGACGGTCGCCTCTCCGACCGCCGTCTTCCTGCTGCGGCAATATATGCTGACCATACCCGACGAGCTGATAGAGGCGGCGCGCGTCGATGCGGCGAGCGAATTCTGCATCTTCTGGCGCATCATCCTGCCGCTGACGGCGCCGGCTCTCGCGGTGCTGGCGATATTTTCCGTGCTCTGGCGATGGAACGACTTCCTCTGGCCGCTCATCGTCCTCAACAGCCGCGAGAATTTCACCCTGCAGGTCGGTCTGAATGCGTTCCAGGGCGAGTTCTCGGTGCAGTGGCACTATATCCTGGCGATGACGTTCCTCAGCCTGCTGCCTGTCACCATCGTTTTCCTGTTCCTGCAGAAGTACATCACCACGGGCATCGCCGGAACAGGCATGAAGTGAACGGCAAGGCGTGGAGATAGAGATCTCCTCACAATCGCCGAACGACCCATACCACGCCTACCTCCCGGCTGAAGCGCGTCGCAATGAACCTGGTTCATGCGGCGCGTTTCGGTCGTTGTCTTTGTGCGTGACTCCCAAGGCCGTTGCTCATACTGAGGGAGGTTCGCCGCGGCAAGCGTAGCGCTTGCCACGGAGGCCAGCCGCCCCGGCGACCTGGTAGGCCGCCGTTTTTGGGCTATGCTGACATCGATTTCAAAGTGCGACGGCGTCCTGCACACGTCACAAAACGGTTTCGAAGAGCGGGATCAAGGCCGCGCCGATTGCGCCGGGGGCATCGATTATCTGCGCCACATCAAGCCTGGGGACGTCGCGTAAAACGCCATGCCGAGGCAGATTGTTGAATTCGGTCCGTTCGATCAGCATTCTCGCGAGTGAGTGCGGAAGCTCGCCGCCGAGGACGATCAATGCCGGGTCGAATATTGCGCAGATCGCATTGATGGCTCGATTGTGGGCCGGCGTGACGCGGTCGACCCACTCGCCAACGCCATCCCAGTCCATCAGGTCCTCGTTCTTCAGGTCCCTCAGGGTCAAGTTCATGCGCCCTTTGGCACGAAGATGTTCAAGCAGGACGCCGAGTGCAGGGCGTTCCTCGTAGTCCTGACGCCCGAAGAGAACGGAAAATTCGCCGGCGTTGCCGAAATTGCCGCGAAACGGCATGCCTCCGGAAACCAGGCCGCCGCCATAGCCATGAAGATGGGCGATGTAGGCGAAATCTGCGACATCGCGGCCAACGCCGAAAATGGCTTCCGCCAAGGCTGCGGTCCTGGCGACATTGTCTGCCCAGACCGGCAGGCCAAGTTGCTTTCCAAGCAAAGGTGCCAGGTCGATCAACGACCAATGAGCGAGCGGCAAGGGGCAATTGAAGGCCGTCTCCAGCATGCGGTGGCCGGCGACGGCCAGACCGACGCCGAGGACATCACGCCGTTTGGCGCCCCGGCGGGCAAGAATGTCTTCGACCGCCGCTTCGATCCGCTCCATTTCATCGGATAGCGAGGAGCCCGCCTGTGGAATTTCCATGTTTTCCATTGGTTCGCCGAAACCCATGAGGCAAAGGCCGATCGAACCGACATTCACGGAGATGCCCAGGGTTAAACACCAGTCTTTGCGAAGGGTCAGCTCCGGGCTGGGCGGTCCCGGCCGCCGGGTTTCCGAATGGGAAAAGACCAGCATTCCTCGCTCATGAAGCCGCGCGACGATCCTGTGCAACGATTGCTGGGTGAGATCGAGCGGCTCTGTCAGGTCGGAGCGTTCGATCCCCGGAGACTTCCAGATCAGCCGCAACAGGTCGCGCTCGTTGCGGGAAGCCACGCGCATCGGTTGTGTGTCTCGCAAAAAATGCGCGGCAACATTGTCTAGCGGATCATACTTCATTTTCGGTTCATTTTGATTTACACTGTGAGTGTGAACCACATTGGGAGGGCATTCTGCTTCTGTCAAACAAGGAATTCGATCCCCGCTTTGCCGGCCCTGCTTACCTCATCGAGATTGGCCAAGCCAGTCAGGCCGACGGCCTTTCAAAGGGGATCGTGTCCGAGCGTTTGGAAGGCCACGATATCGGCGTTGCGGGTCTCGAACGAGATGGAGCGCCTGATCGGCGGTTAGCGGGGCGGGGTGTGGAGAGGGAAAGAACCAAGTTGCATGATATCGTGGAGATCCGAAAATACGGCGCGTGCGCCCGAGCCTGAGGCATCCGAGTTTGCGCCAACGCAGGAAGGCACTGACTTCGAGTCGATGGTTCGAGCCTATTCGGCGGGCTACGGGGTGTTTGGCGCCAAGCCGCTGAGCAACGATCGGGCCTTTGCCTGGGCCGCGGACTTGCGAACAAGTGAGGCATTTACGGTGCTTCATTCGGTTTATCAGAGTTCCTGGACAAGTCGGACGCTCGATGAGACGCCGCAACACCTTGCGTTTTACATTCCGCACTCGGGATCCTTCCGGCTGTCCATTGGAAAGACCGTGGTTGAAAGTGGGCCTGGTCGTCTCCTCATGGCCAACAACCACGAGGCTGGCGATCGTCTCATCCTAGGCGGCCCGCACTGCTCGGACGCCCTCTTTCTGGACTGGAAAGTTGTGAGGCGAATGCTCGTTTCACTGGTGGAAATGCCGATCCTCGACTCGCTTGACCTTGAGCCGGTTGTGGATCTCGCAACGCCGTCGGGCCAGCTTATCGGCAGCCTGGTGCAGACGATCGTGCAGGGCATGCGCAATGGCGGTCCACTTCTGTCTTCACCTCTGGCCTTGGCGGCGATGAGCGAAACGCTTGCTAACCTCGTGATCCGTTTTGGCCGCCACCGTCTTTCCGACCATTTGGAAAAACAGAAAGTTTGTTTGATCGCGCCGTGGCATGTCCGGCGTGCTATTGACTATATGCACGCCAACATCGCAGAGCCCCTCACCATGACGATGGTTGCCGATGGTGTCGGTGTTTCACTTCGCGCGCTGCAAACGGGTTTCAGGGCCTTCCGGGGAACTTCACCGGGCGGTTACTTGCGCACGATCAGGCTGCAAGCAGCCCGCGACCAATTGCGGGATCCAATGAATCAGCGATCCGTCCGCGAAATCTGCGCGACGTGGGGTTTTTCTCATGCCGGCAGGTTCTCGATCGTCTACCGCAGCGCCTTTGGAGAAAGCCCGCGCGATACGCGCCTGCAGGCTGAGCGCTTGCGATGAGCAAGGACGCCGAAAAGTGCGAACGGTTTTCGGACAACATCATGCTCTAGGAGCGCGGTGCCGCGATACTGCCGCGCAGGACGAGATGGCATCCGAGTTCCAGGCGATGGGCCGGCCGCTGCGGATCGTTGGCGATCAGCCTCTGTTCGATGAGTGCCAAAGCGGCAGCGCCGAGCTTGTCTGTGGGAACGCTGACCGTCGAAAGCGGCGGGCGGCTGAATTCGCCGGGGACGATGTCGTCGAACCCCAGCACTGATATCGCTTCCGGCACGCGTATGTCGCGATCGGCCAATGCCTTCAGGCAGCCGAGCGCCAGATTGTCGGCCGCGCAGAAGACGGCGGTCGCGCCTTTCATCGTGGGATCGCGGTCGAGCAGCGCGTTGATGGCTGCCTCGCCGTGCCTCGGCTCATATCCCTCGGCCTCGACGATCATGCCATCCGGCACCGGAAGCTGCGCGGCGAAATAAGCATCGGAGAAGCCGTCATATCGGCGCTGGATCGTCGTGCGGCCCTTCCATGTCAGGTGCAGGATACGGCGATGCCCAAGCGCCAGCAGGTGCTCGATGCCGAGCCGCGCCCCGAAGCGGTTTTCCGGGGTGACCGTATCGACCAGCATGGCAGGGTCTTCGCCGTTGACGATGACAACAGGCATATCAGGCGAGGCGAGGCTTCGAATCAGTTCCGGCTGATCGTCGTTCAGAACCACAATGCCGTCGGCACGTTCCAAGAGCGCGATCTGCCTGACCTGAGCGCCGTCAATGCGCCGGCCGGTGCTGACGAAGGGTACGATCCTGATGCCGCGGCGTTCGCACTCCCTGCGAAGACCGTTGAGGATCGTCCAGCTCACCAGATTGAGGTCGCTCTCGGGCGCGGCATCGTCGGGAATGGCGAGAAGCAGGACGCGCAAGGTCGCGATCGTCGCCTTCTTCCTTCGGCGGTCGAGGTAACCCAGGCGTTTGGCCGAATCCAGAACCCTTTCGCGCACCTCGATCGTCAGCGGCGCGGTTCCGTTGAGCGCGTGCGAGGCCGTGCTCAGCGACACGTCCGCGTCGCGCGCGACATCCTTGAGATTGACTTTGCGTTCCACTGTTTCCGTCGCGAATTGAGGGCGTGCCTTCGAAGGCATAGCTAACTCAATGTTTTTACATAAAAACTTGAGAAAAGCTACGTGCCTGGCGCGGTATTTTTCGCCATTCCGCGATCAGTGAGGTTTGGCCAGCAGGCCATTGAGCAGCAGGTCGAAATAAGCCTGCAGGAAGGCCTCCTTGTTGGGAGTGGGCACGCGGCGGTCGTCGAATATCAGCCGCAGAACTGTCGTCGTCAGGATGGGCGCGACCACGATTTCGGAGAATTCCACCGGAATTTCGCGAAACTCCCCCGACGCCACACCCTCCAGAATGAGAGCGTCGACCTTGGCGATGATCGGCTCAATGAATTGATCGTGGTGGCGGTCGATCAGGTCGGGGAACCGGTGTCCTTCGGCAATGACCAGCCGCGTTAACTCGCGGGTCGTGCGATCCTCGGCGATTTGTTCGTAGAGCAGGCCGAGAATGGAAATCAGCCGGTCGGTGACGCTGCCGCTGAGGCCCTCCGTGATCCCCAGCAGTTCCTGAAACGGCACGGAGAAGTGGTTGATCATGGCTTCGAAAAGCTTCTCCTTCGTCTCGAAGTAGACATACACCGTACCCTTGGTGACGCCGACCCTGTCGGCGATGTCTTCGACTCTCGTGCCTGTGAAACCGCATCTGACGAATTCCTCGAAGGCGGCATCGAGAATCTGGATGGGCCGCAGCGCCTTTTGTTCAGAGCGTGTGAGCTTCTTCTGGGCTGTCATTTTCTGATCCTCCAACCTGTTGCGTGCGCTCTCTCCCTGCGACGCAAAGTTTCATTGACTAATCGGTCAGTCAATTATATAGCAGCTGCCGTTGAGAGCAAGAGGTCAACTATGAGAACCATTCTGGTCGCCGCAGCGATCATATGCGCCATCGGTCTCGGATCATGCAGCGATGCGGGCGGGCCGACTGAGCCAACCCCACGGGAGGTCGGCACCGTCGTCGCCAAGTCTGAGCCGTTGGTTCAGGGCGGCGCAATCACCGGAGAAGTGCGGGCGCGCGTTCAGACCGATCTGTCCTTCCGCGTCAGCGGCAAGATCATCGAGCGGCTGGTGGAAGTCGGACAATCCGTGAAGGCGGGGCAGCTCCTCGCGCGGATCGATCCGGAAGAGCAGAAGGCCGACCTGGGTGTGGCGGCCGCCAATCTTCAGTCGGCTGAGGCACAGCAGACCCAGGCGCAGCTCGCTTACGATCGCCAGCAGAGCCTGTTTCGAACCCAGGTAACGACGCGTGCGGCACTCGACCAGGCGCAGGAGGCGCTTCTGACCGCGCAGGCATCGACGAAGTCGGCGCAGGCGCTGTTGGAAACCGCTCAGGACACCTTGTCTTACACGGAGCTGAAGGCGGACGCCGACGGTGTGATCACTGCCCGCAATGCCGAGGTCGGGCAGGTGGCGCAGGCCGCCCAGGTCGTCTTCACGCTTGCCCATGACGGCGACAGGGATGCCGTCTTTGAGGTGGTCGAAAGCGCGTTCCTGCGCCCGATCGACGGCGACGGGACCGTGACCCTTCTGTCGGACCCGACGCAGAAGATCGCGGCGAAGGTTCGAGAGATTTCGCCGACGATCGATTCCTCCACCGGAACCATCAAGGTCAAGGTCGCGATATCGAGCGACGCTCCGATCCCTCTCGGCGCTCCTGTCATCGGAAGATTCAATTACGTCTCGCAGGACGTCATCCAGCTTCCCTGGTCGGCCATGACGTCCAAGGGCGGCAATCCGGCCGTCTGGATCGTCGATCCCGCATCGTCTGCGGTGTCGGCAAGGGCGGTGGATGTCGCCGGCTATGAGACCGGCAGCTTCATCGTGAAGTCAGGCGTGTCTGAACGAGACATCGTGGTGACGGACGGGACCAAGTTCCTCAGGCCGGGTGAAATCGTGTCTTATGTCAAGGAAGCTTCCAAGTGAGTAATCGTCTCAAAATAGTCGCTCTGATGATGGGTACGGCCCTGATCTCCTCCTGCGCGCCGCAGGAGGAAAACAAGGAGGAAGCGCCCCGTCCCGTGCTGTCGATGACAGTCAAGCCGACGTCGGCCTCGAGCTTGAGCCTGACCGGTACGATCGAGCCGACGATCGAGACCGAACTCGGCTTCCGGATTCTCGGGCGGATGATCGCCCGCAACGTCAATGTCGGCGATCTCGTCAAGAAGAATGACGTCGTTGCCGCCATCGATCCGCTGGCGTTGGAGCTTGCCGTGCGCAACGCGCAGTCGGACGTCGAGAACAGCGACGCCCAGCTCAGGAACGCGGTGACCACGGAGCAGCGCCAGCGCGCGCTGCTGGAGTCGCGCTCCGGCACCGAAGCCTCGCTCGAAGAGGCCGAGCAGGCAAGGCGGACGGCGGCGGCCGCCGTCGCCAAGGCGCAAGCCAATCTCGACAAGGCCAAAGAGCAACTCGGTTACGCGCAGCTTCGGGCGGAGTTCGACGGGGTGGTGACGGCGACCTCGGCTGAGGTCGGACAGGTGGTGTCGGCCGGCCAGACGGTCGTGACCATCGCACGGCCGGACAAGCGCGACGCCGTGGTTGACGTGCCCCAGGCCGCCGCCCAGAAACTGAAGATCGGCGCACCCTTCGAAGTGACGCTGCAGCTTGACCCGACCATCCGCACGTCGGGGACCGTGCGCGAGATCGCCCCGGAGGCAGAGACCGCCACCCGCACGAGCCGGACCAAGATCGAGCTGAGCGATCCGCCCGAAGCCTTCAGGCTCGGCTCGGTCATCACGGCCTCGGCAACCATTGCCGCCGATCCGCAGATCGTTCTGCCGTCCTCGGCAATCCTTATCGGCAGCGACGGCCCGAGTGTCTGGATCGTCGATGCGCCGGCCGCCAAGGTATCGCTTCGCCGCGTACAGATCGACGGCGACGTCGAAGACGGCGGCAGCGTTCGCGTCACCGAGGGGCTCGCCCCCGGAGAAAGGGTGATCGTGGCAGGCGTGCATAAACTTGAAGATGGCCAGGCCATCCGGATCGACCAGGAGATCAGCCAGTGAAGTCCTTCAACCTTTCCGACTGGGCGCTCGAACACCGTTCGCTCGTCTGGTACTTCATGATCGTCTTCATTCTCGCAGGCGCCTTCTCCTACGTGAAGCTCGGCCGTGAGGAAGACCCGAACTTCACGATCAAGACGATGGTGATCACCGCCCAGTGGCCCGGCGCGTCCGCCGAAGAGGTGACGCGGCAGGTCACCGACAGGATCGAGAAGAAGCTCCAGGAACTGGAATCGCTTGATTACACCAAGAGCGAGACCGTTGCCGGCCAGACAACCGTCTTCGTCGAGCTGCTGCCGACGACCAAAGCAAAGGATGTCGCTCCCACCTGGCTGCGCATCCGCAACATGATCGCCGACATCAAGGGCGATTTCCCGACCGGCGTCGTCGGTCCCTTCTTCAACGATCGCTTCGGCGACGTCTTCGGAAACATCTACGCCTTCACCAGCGACGGCCTTACCCAGCGGCAGCTTCGCGATCTCGTGGAAAACGCCCGCTCCGAGGTCCTGACCGTGCCCAACGTCGGCAAGGTCGATGTGGTCGGTGCCCAGGATGAGGCGATCTATCTCGAATTCTCCACACGCCAGATCGCAGCTCTCGGGATCGACCAGCAGGCGGTCATCCAGACCCTGCAGGCGCAGAATGCCGTCACGCAGTCCGGCTTCGTCGACGCCGGGCCGGAGCGCATCGCATTGAGGGTGAGTGGACAGTTCACCTCCGAGGCCAGTCTGAGATCGATCAATCTTCGGATAAACGACCGCTTCTTTCCGCTGACCGACGTCGCCACGATCAAACGCGGCTACGTGGATCCGCCGTCGGCGCTGTTCCGGTTCAACGGCGAGCCTGCGATCGGGCTTGCGATCGGCATGAAGCAGGGCGCCAATCTTCTGGAGTTCGGCGAGGGGCTCGACGCGCAGATGAAACGCGTCGTCGCCGATCTCCCGATCGGCGTGGACGTCCACCGTGTCTCCGATCAGCCGGCCGTCGTCGACGAAGCGGTGTCCGGATTTACCCGCGCGCTCTTCGAAGCGATTGCCATCGTCCTCATCATCAGCTTCATCAGTCTCGGTCTTCGCGCCGGCATGGTGGTGGCGATCTCAATTCCTCTCGTCCTGGCGATCACCTTCGTGGTGATGGAATATTCCGGCATTTCGCTTCAGCGCATCTCGCTCGGCGCGCTGATCATCGCGCTCGGCCTGCTTGTCGACGATGCCATGATCGCCGTCGAGATGATGGTGGCCCGCCTGGAGGCGGGCGACGATATCAGGAGGGCGGCCACCCATGTTTACACGTCGACCGCCTTTCCGATGCTGACGGGGACGCTCGTCACCGTGGCGGGCTTCATTCCGATCGGTCTTAACGACAGCGCGGCGGGCGAATTCACCTTCACGCTTTTCGTCGTCATCGCGGTTTCGCTGATCGTTTCCTGGGTAGTGGCGGTGCTGTTTACGCCGCTTCTCGGCGTCACGATCCTGCCGAAGACCATGAAATCGCATTATGAGAAGAAGGGCCGCTTTGCCTCCATCTTCTCCTGGCTTCTGGGGCTTGCGATGCGCTGGCGCTGGGTCACCATCATTCTGACGGTCGGCGTTTTCGGGCTTTCGATTGGCGGCATGGGGCTGGTGCAGCAGCAGTTCTTTCCCAATTCGGACAGGCCGGAGCTCATCATCGACTGGAACCTCCCCCACAACAGTTCGATCGCCGAAACCAACAGGCAGATGGCGAGATTCGAAAAAGAGATGCTGGCCGACAACAAGGATATCGATCATTGGACGACCTATGTCGGCCAAGGGGCGCCGCGCTTCATCCTGTCCTTCGACGTGCAGACGCCCAACGTGTCGTTCGGGCAGACGATCATCGTCACCAAGGGGCTCGACGTGCGTGACAAGGTGCGGACGGAACTGCAGGGCTATCTGACGAAAACCTTCGCCGGCACCGACGCCTTCGTGAAGCTTCTCGACATCGGTCCGCCGGTCGGCAAGCCGGTCCAGTACCGGATCAGCGGCCCCGATATTCAAAAGGTCCGCGATCTCTCCCAGCAATTTGCCGGCGTCATGGGATCACACCCGCTTCTGACGAACATGGTGCTGGACTGGAACGAGCCCTCTCGCGTGGTGAAGATCGATGTGCTCCAGGATAAGGCGCGCCAGCTCGGCGTATCCTCAGAAGACATTGCTACCGCCCTCAACGGCATCGTCGAAGGCTCGACGGCCACCCAGGTTCGAGACGGCATCTACCTGGTCAACGTTATCGGTCGCGCCAGGGCATCCGAGCGCGATTCCATCCAGACGCTGCAGAACCTGCAGCTCTCCACCTCCAACGGCAAGGTCGTGCCGCTCTCCGCCGTAGCCAATTTCCGCTACGAGCTCGAGCAGCCGACAATCTGGCGTCGCGACCGGCAACCTACAATAACGGTCAAGGCTGCCGTCGTCGGTCCGACGCAACCGGCCACGATCGTCGACCAGCTCACACCGAAGGTCGAAGACTTCCAGAAAGGCCTTCCGGTGGGATACAAGGTGGAAGTGGGCGGCGCGGTCGAATCCAGTGCCGATGCCCAGGGGCCGATCGCGGCTGTGGCTCCGCTGATGCTGTTTGCGATGGCGACGATCCTGATGATCCAGCTGCAAAGCTTCAGCCGGCTTTTCCTCGTGTTCGCGGTTGCGCCGACCGCCCTGATCGGCGTCGTCGCGGCGCTGCTTCTCAGCAACGCCCCCATGGGCTTCGTCGCGATCCTGGGCGTGCTCGCGCTCATCGGCATCCTGATCCGCAACTCCGTCATCCTGGTCGTCCAGATCGAGCATTTGCGCAGCGAAGGAATGGCGCCTTGGCAGGCGGTTGTCGAAGCCACCGAACACCGCATGCGGCCGATCATGCTGACGGCCGCTGCAGCCACGCTGGCGCTGATCCCGATCTCGCGCGAGATCTTCTGGGGACCGATGGCCTACGCCATGATGGGCGGCATCGTCGTCGGAACCGCGCTCACCCTGTTGTTCCTGCCTGCGCTCTACGTCGCGTGGTTCAGGATCCCGAGGGATGAGCGTGTTCAGGCCGAAGCCGCGGCAAAGGCATGAGCATGGGCTTTGATGTCCATCGCATGCGGCCGCGTCGGCGGCCGCTGCACGTACTGGCTTCCAAGGGGAGAACTCGATGACGGAACAGCGTTTGAAAGAGTCTCCGATGGGAGCCAAGGCGATGCTGGTCGCGATCGGCCTGGCGATGCTCGCCGGTTGCGCCACGAGACCATCGCCTGATGTGTTGAACCCGGTCCGTCTGCCGGTTCATCTCCCAGGTCATCTGAATGCATCGCTTCATTCCGATGAAGCCGCTGCGAACCACGTAAACGTGCTCGCTGCGACAAACAGGAGCCCCGACACTGCGCGCGGTGGGTTCGGGAGCGCGTGGGCTGACAATCTCACCTACGAGCAATATGCGTTTTCGGTCCCTCCCAACCGGAAGGACACCGCGATCACATATCCGACCGCGAGACCGGATCCCGAACGGCAATTTGCCGTCATCGGGCGCAAGCAGCTTGCAAAGGCGGCCTTCGTGCAGGCAGCGCTGGGCTCCGTTCAGTCCGACGGCACTGTCGGCATCTTCGTCCATGGCTATAACTATAGCTATCAGGAGGCGCTGTTTCGCACCGCGCAGATCGCTGCGGACGCCAATATTCCGGGCTCTCCGATTCTGTTTTCGTGGCCTTCGGCCGCTGCCGTCGCCGGCTATGTCGCCGACCGCGATGCGGCGCTGTCCTCGCGTAGCGACCTCGATTCGCTTATCACCTCGCTCTCGGCTTCAGGAAAGGTGAAACGCGTCATCCTTTTCGGACACAGCATGGGCGGATTCCTGGTCATGGAGACAGTGCGTGAGCTCAAACTGCAGCATCGCGACGACGTCATCGGTAAACTGGCGGTGATCCTCGCCGCCCCTGACATCGACGTCGATGTTTTCCGGTCGCAGTTGAAGGATATCGGGCGGATGCCGATCCCAATATCCCTTCTCGTTTCGAAGGACGACAGGGCGCTGGTGGCCTCGAGCTTCATAGCCGGAGAGCGGGCGCGGGTCGGACGCCTCGATATCGACGATCCCGTCATCAGGGAGGCTGCCTTGAAGGAAAGGCTTCGGGTCATCGACATCACGTCGATCCAGGCGTCCGACGGGATGGGGCACGACCGCTACGCATCGCTCGCCAAGTTCGGCGCGCAGCTTGCCTCCTTCGAAAGTGGGAAGCGTTCGACCGCCGGCGAGGTTGGCGCCTATGTCTTCGATGCCGCCGGCGCCGCGGTCGCAAGTCCATTTCGTCTGGCCGGACGTGTCGTCGGCTCGCAATGAACAGACCGAGGTAAGAGCCGCGCCTCTGGCTAATCCTGAGGCATCGTCAAGAGATGTGCATAATGTGACTATTAAATTGTCAGCTGCACAAATGAAGAGCAGACTTCCGCCTGTGGTCGATTTGGCCTCAAGGATATGGGAGGGCATTCATGAGCGTACGAAATCCGTCTCCCTCGTTATACAACGAGGATCTTGCACCCGCCGAGGAGCGTAAATGGGGTGCATTCAGCATCTTTAACGTCTGGACATCAGACGTCCATAGCCTATGGGGCTACTATCTGGCGGCGAGCCTGTTCCTGCTGTGCGGCAGCTTCGTCAATTTCGTCATCGCCATCGGTCTCGGATCTCTGGTCATCTTCTGCCTGATGAGCCTGGTCGGCAATGCCGGCGTGCGCACCGGCGTCCCCTTTCCGGTTCTGGCGCGCGCCTCCTTCGGCACATTCGGGGCGAATGTTCCGGCATTGGTCCGGGCGGTGGTCGCCTGCTTCTGGTATGGGGCGCAGACTGCCGCCGCATCCGGCGCCATCGTTGCCTTGCTGATCCGTAACGAGAGCCTGCTCGCCTTTCACCAGAACAGCCACCTGCTCGGCCACTCGACGCTTGAGGTCATTTGCTACGTCATCGTCTGGAGTCTTCAGTTGCTGATCATTCAGCGTGGGATGGAAACAGTTCGCAAGTTCCAGGATTGGGCCGGTCCGGCCGTCTGGATCATGATGTTGATGCTCGCGGTCTATCTGGTCGTCAAGTCAGGCACTTTCTCCTTCGGGTCCGAAATCCCGCGCGATGTGCTGATCGAAAAGACCAAGGATGCGGGCGTGCCAGGCGAGCCTGGTTCGATTGCAGCCCTTGCTGCCGTAGCCGCCACCTGGATCACTTATTTCGCAGCGCTCTACCTGAATTTCTGCGATTTTTCGCGCTACGCAACGAGCGAAAAGGCGCTCAAAAAGGGCAATCTTTGGGGGCTTCCGATCAACCTCCTGGCGTTCTGCCTCGTCGCAGGCGTGACGACCACCGCCGCCTTCACCGTCTACGGAGAGGTGCTGCTGCATCCGGAACAGATATCGGCGAAATTCGACAGCTGGTTCCTGGCGCTGCTGGCCGCGCTGACATTCGCGATCGCAACGCTCGGCATCAACGTCGTGGCGAATTTCGTGTCGCCGGCCTTCGACTTTTCCAATGTCTTCCCACGCCAGATCAACTTCAAACGCGGGGGATATATCGCCGCCCTGATCGCCCTCGTGTTGTACCCGTTTGCTCCATGGGAGACGGGTGCTGCGCATTTCGTCAATTTCATCGGATCGACGATGGGGCCGATCTTCGGCATCATGATGGTGGATTACTATCTCATCCGGAGAAGCCAGCTGAACGTCGAGGCGCTCTATCACGAGAATGGCGAGTTCCGGTTCCAGAGCGGATGGCACGGCAATGCCTTCATCGCATTTGCGGTGGGCGTGCTGTTCTCCTCGATCCTGCCGACCTTCACCACCATCCTTCCGGACTGGTGGGGAACCTACGGTTGGTTCTTCGGCGTCGCCATCGGCGGAGCGATCTACTTCGTGTTGAGAATGGGCGCGCGGCGTAATCCGGCCTTCGCGTCCTGACAGAATGAAAGGCGCCCGGCAATTGCCGGGCGCCTTTCATGTCGGATTTCCTGCTGCGGCCTGTTTCAGCGCCGAGCGGCAACCGCATGCATGGCCGGACGGGCCGCGGGCTGCGCCATCGTTCTCGCCGTCGAACGAAGGGCCGAGGACTGACTGACCGCATCGTCGAGCCTGAACTGGGCGATGAGTTCGCGAAGCTTCTGGGCTTCCTGCGCGAGCGAATCGGATGCCGCAGTCGACTGTTGCACCATGGTGGCGTTCTGCTGCGTGGTCTGGTCCATCCGGTTGACCGCGACGTTGACTTCGCTGAGTCCGATGGACTGCTCTTTCGCAGAGGTGGCGATCGAATCCATATGGTGATTGATCTGGGTGATGAAGCCGCCGATGGTCTTCAAGGCCTGGCCGGTATCGCGCACCAGCTTGACCCCGCCTTCCACCTCCTTCGAGGAGTTCTGGATCAGGCCCTTGATTTCCTTGGCAGCACTTGCCGAACGCTGGGCAAGTTCGCGCACTTCCTGTGCGACGACGGCGAAGCCCTTGCCGGCCTCGCCGGCTCTTGCCGCTTCCACGCCGGCATTCAACGCAAGAAGGTTGGTCTGGAACGCGATTTCGTCGATGACGCTGATGATGTTGGAAATCTGCTGTGACGAGGTTTCGATGCGTTCCATCGCCTCTTCGGCGTGGGAAACGACCTCCGCGGAGACCCCGGCGCTGCGATTTGCCTCCGTGGCCACCGTGCGCGTCTCTTCGGTTCGGTTGCTGGAGTTTGACACGTTCGCCGTGATCTCCTCCAGTGCGGCGGCCGTTTCTTCGAGCGAAGCCGCCTGTTGCTCCGTGCGCTTTGCAAGATCGCTTGCCCCGGAGGAAATTTCCCGCGTGCCTGCGTCGATCGTGCCGATGCTGTCGGAAATTGCTCTCAGAGTCGCGCCGAGCTGGGTGACGGACTGGTTGAAATCATGGCGAAGCGCCTCGAAGTCGGGCGCGAAGGTCTCGTTGAGCTGGAAGGCGAGATCGCCTCCTGCAAGCCGTTTCAAACCGGCGGCAAGACCCGAGGTAGCGATGCGTAGCCGCTCCGAGGCGTCAGCTTCCGCCTGCTGCTGGGCGGCAAGACGATCGGCCTCCGCCCTGTTGCGGTTTTCGTCGGCTTCGATTGCCATCCGCTTGTTGGTGATCGCGGCCTGGCGGAAGATTTCCACTGCTCCCGCCATCGATCCGATTTCGTCGGCGCGGTCGGCATACGGAATCACCGATCCGGTATCTCCCTCGGCCAGCCGCCGCATCGCGGCGGTGATGCCGGTAACCGGATTGGCAATGCCGGCCAGCACGAAGACGACGGCGCCGAGAACGAGCAATCCGGCAAAGCCGATCGCGGCAAACAGTTCGAATTCTATCGAGGCGAAGGCCTCCTTGCTGAGTTCGGCGGCCTTGTTGCTGCCGCTGACGTTCAGTTCGACCAGGGCTGCCGTGGCTTCCTTGAGCTTATCCGAATAGGAGCGCATCTCGCCCCCCAGATATTGCCCGGCTTCTTCGGTCTTGTTGGCCCGGGAAAGGACGAGCAGTTGCGAGCTGCTGGTGATATAGCCACCAACGCTCTCCTTTATCGTCTTGATCAATTCGCGCTCGTGGTCGGATGACGCCAGCGAAAGATAGGCGTCTACCGATTTGCCAACCGAATCTTCGGCGACTTTGATGGCGTCTTCGCGCGTTTTCTTTTCTGCATCCGACTGCGCGATGATGTGATCGCGGTAGGCGAGGCGCAAATTCGTCATGGCGAGATTGATCGCCTGCGACGCCTGCACGCTCGGTAGCCAGTTGGTCGCAATTTCTTCGGTGGAGCCGTTCGTCTTTTGAAGACCGTCGACTGCGAGATAGGCGACAAGCCCGAAAAGAAGAGCTATGCCGGTGAAAATCAACAGCAAACTCGATTTTATGTTTGGACGACGCATTGAAAGTCCCCATCGAACGTCCGGCTTCGTACCGGATTGGCCCAAGGACTTTTGTATCGAAAAAAATTTAACGATTTGTTCCGTATGTAAAAACGTCGTTTACCAGTTTTCCGGAAAGCCGCTGTCGCCTTCGATTGCGAACACGCTGCGTGAACTGGGGACGGACAGACTGATGCGCCGTGCCAAGCTGCGCCCGCACAAAGAGCTGCTCGACGCTGCCGACCTCATTTACCGCTACGAGAGGGCAGCAACGCCACTACGCCCTCAACTGGCTGATTGGTTACATGGACCAGGATTGGGACGATATTTCCACAGACACGTGATGCCGCCTCGCGGCATGTTAACCCGATTAGACCCCCGCGCCGACGCGGTGATGCATGTTTTACGAAATAGCATTATGATCGGTCGAGCGCCTGACCGGCGGAGGGGCTGGCTGCGGATATGTGATCCGCGCGGAATGGAGGACGGCAGGATTTGGAACGGCTGAAGGATCTGGATAGTGCTCTCGCGCGAGAAGGTGGCGGTTCCACATCGCCTCCGTATGAACGGCCCGGCGTCGTGGCTGCCGCCGTTTACCAGCATGGGCAACGCATTCGCGACATCAGGATAGAAGAGGCCGGCGAGTGGCGAAGCCGGGAGAATGCCATCGTCTGGATCGGCCTGCACGAGCCGGATGAAGTGCTGCTGCATCAGGTCCAGGCCGAGTTTAATCTCCATGCCTTGGCGATCGAGGACGCGGCACAGCCGCACCAGCGCCCGAAGCTGGAGATTTACGGGGACGCGATGTTCATCGTCGCCCGGACCGCCCATATGAAGGATGACGAAATCATCTTCGGCGAAACGCATTTGTTTGTCGGTCGCGGTTATGTCGTCTCCGTTCGCCACGGGGATTCGTCTTCCTATCTGGCGGTGCGGCAGCGGTGCGAGGCCACGCCGGCAGCACTGGCCCACGGCGAGAATTATATTCTCTATTCCATCCTCGATTTCATCGTCGACAACTACATGCCTGTCATCGAGGTTGTGCAGGAGGAGGTCGAGAAGCTCGAGGATCTGGTGCTGCGCGAACAGCTGGAAAAGTCCGACATCGAGCGGCTTTACCTGCTGCGGCGCAAGCTGCTGCGGCTGCGCAATGCCGTGGTGCCGCTCGTGGACGTCTGCCGGCGGTACGAGCACATCGATCTACCCGGCATGGACCCGACGCTGCAGTCGCTGTTTCGCGATGTGACCGATCACGTGCGCCGGGTTCAGGAAGATATCGATGCGTTGCGCGAGGTCCTTGCCTTCGCCTTCGAGGCCAGCGTGATGATCGGCCAGACGGAGCAGACGGCGATCGCCCGCAAGCTCGCCGCCTGGGCGGCAATCCTCGCCGTTCCCACCGCGATCGCCGGTATCTACGGGATGAACTTCAGCGATATGCCGGAACTGAAAACCCAGTACGGCTATTTCGTCGTACTCGGCGTCATCGTCACCTTGTGCCTGGGCCTCTTCGGTTTCTTCCGTCGGAAGAAGTGGCTCTAAAGCGCGTCGCGACCTTTCATATTCGCTCTTCGCGCTTTAGGTCTTTGTTATTGCGCATGTCGTTATCGCAAAACCGCCGCACATTGCGCGACATCCTCTAGATATGTGACGCAGGGGGCGGGTATGCGGCAGACGGACATCCTGCTTGGCAAAGGCGCGTCAGCACAGGGCGTTTAGCAGTCGATCCCGATGCCTTCTGATATAGTCGATATCGCTCAAATACAGCCGGGCGTCTCCTGCAGCCGCGTCCTCCACGAATGTCTCATCTCCGGCCACGGCATTTACCAGCATGAAATCGACGAGCGCCTGAAGCCGCCGGCAGATCATTCGGGGAGCTGGAGCCGGTCTTCCCCTGTCGCCCCATATACCGTGCAGAAGATTTCCGCCCGGCGCAACTGATCGTCGAGGCCGAAGGTCACGTGCGGATTGGCGGGATCGGAAAGCGGCGCCCAGCGGTAAACCGAATAGGCCAGATCCCATAAGCGCGGCGCCGGATGGGCTGTATCGAAATCGATGATCCCGACAGCCTCATCGTCTGCCGTAGCAATGTTGTAGGGCGCATAATCTCCATGGCATACGATCTCGCACGGTTCCTGCGGCGGCAGCATCCATGTCTGGATCTCGCGGTCCGATTCGAGAAACCCTTGAGATGCCGAATGAAAATCGCGCAGGAGCTTGGCTGCGGAAAGCAGCATGCGCTCCGATCCGACAAACCGGTCGCCCAAATCTTCGCAGACACGCCCGCTGACAAAACTGACGACTTCCCGGTTCCCGGCTATCTCCACAGGATCCGGCGCTCCCAGAAAGCCTCTGCTCCTGAGATGGCGCAAAAACCGGTGCACCGTCGGCGTCCATGCGCCGGAAGGCCTGATCACGGTGTTGTCGTCACGCCAGATCTGCCCGGCTCGTCCGCCCTCCAATGGTTCCATTTTTGGTCTCCTGAAGTCTCTCTAGGCGAATTTCAGTTTTTCGTGATGGGCCTGAACCGTCGCGCCAAGGTTTGTCTCATGGCACTGCCGATAGAATGCCGCCGTGTCGGAGGCCATTCCGTCGGGGATGAGGACGAAGTCTTCCAACCGCAAGCCGCTTGAACTGCCGAGTTGCGGGTCCGCCAGCTGGCTCTCGCTCATACTGCCGACACGATTGGCCAAGGCTTGGAAATAGGCGAGGTTGTCATCCACCGCCGAAGGGGAGTGCGTCCGGCCGTGCGCAGGGATGACCAGTCTTGCATTGAGGTCACGGATCCGCTCGAGCGAGGAACGGATCAAGCGAAGGTCGCCTGCATTTTTGCTCCAGACTTCGGGGATCGGGTATTCCACTGCGTCGACGGCCAGGCAGACGCGAAGTTCCGGAATCCATACGGCGATATGGTCGGGCGTGTGTCCCGGTGTATGAATGAGCTCCAGCGTCAGATCGCCGCCGTTGAGGGTCATAGAGGCGGAGAAGGTGATATCGGGACCGATAAGGTCGAGGTTCCGAAACCTCGACTCCTGGCTCGCCTTGTCCCTCAGGACCTCGCGTGCGGAAGGGGCGCGCAAACGGTCGAGCGCGGCGGCATGCGCGATAATGGGCGCGCGCCCGGCAATGGCGGCATTTCCCCAGAAATGATCCCAATCCATGTGCGAATTGACGACGATCAGCGGACGAGCGTTCGTCTGTGCCTCGAGCAGGTTCAGTGCCGCCATGCAGAGTTCGGGCGTTCCGAGCGTATCGATCAGCACATTGAACCTCTCGGTCCGGACGAACACGGCATCAACTTCGTCCCCCGCCCTGACGATCACGATACGATCATCGAGTTCGGGATATGAACACAACTCCACCGATGGATTCATGTCTGGTCGCCTCTATTGCAATCGCAGGGATTTCATTCGGATACATCAAGTCCCGTTCGGGCGCCTGCTCTTTCAGAGGGTGCCGAGCTTCCCGCCTGAATTGGCTTCCGCTCTACCGCAACATGGACATTCCAACGTCTCATCACGGTGTTCGGCACCGCGGCAGTGCATGTGACCATTACGCTCAATTTCGAGCGGCCATTACTCTTCGGCGTCCACCGTGTTTCGAGCGGGACTGCACATCGGGGAACCAGCGTCTTCAGGTTCGGCTCCAGCACGTCCCATTGCGGATGCCCCTTGGCGTTCTCGTGCGCAATGAAGCGCTTGGCCCCCTCGCGGATTTCGAACAGGCCATGGGTGTGCTCAGTGGAGCGATCGGTCTCGATGCTCCAGGAAGCGAGGCACAGCGCGCAAGCCGACAGGGCGGCGCTAAGGAGTGTCGATCGAAGCAATGGTGTGCCGTGAGCCGCCATGGCTCACCCTTCCGGGAAGCGGAAGACTATCCAAAGACGGCACGAAACTTCAAGGCCCATCTGCGGAAGCGGCGCCTTTGTTGCGCGAATGGAGCGCGTCCCATCGATCCTGCGCGAGTGCAGCCGGCGATGTCTGGTGCATCGTCACTGGAACTTTCGGTGGAACAACCTCCGGCAACAGAAGTTTGCCTTCAAAGCAAACTCGAGCGGCGGCCGATGTCATTCTCTCCAAACCAGGGTGTGTTGAGCACCCCACCCCGGATCTATTATGTCAATCCACTCCTTCTTCAGGGTATCGATGCATGGCGCGAGGTTTTCGACCATGCGGCGGATACCGGTTTCGACCGCGTGCTGACGGCACCTCTCTTCGACCGGGGCGGGGAGCGCAGCATCTTTGCCTCCCAGGATCTGAAGCGCCTTGATCCGCAACTGTCGCTCGGAAGCGCGGTCGAAAATGGGGTGGGACGCCTGGCGGAGGCCGCCCGTAAGAGCGGCGTCGCCTTGATGATGGACCTGATGCTCGACGGCAAGGCCCGGGATCCCAAGGTGGGCTTTCACCCTGTCGATCCGAGACGCTCGCCATTGGATCCGGCAGAGCCGATGACTGCGATGGAGGCGGAGTCTCAATCCCGGCTGTTGGAAGAATGGACAGAACGGCTGCGGGGGCTGGCCGGTCTTGGCCTCGCCGGCTATCGGGCCCTGGGGATCGATCGCATTGGGCCGGCGGTTTTCAAATCGCTGATTTCGGCGGTGCGCGAGAAGACGGACGCGCAATTCCTTGCCTGGACGCCCGGCACTGATTTCGGCGTGAGGGACGCGGTCAAGAATACAGGCTTCGATGGATGTTTTTCATCGATGGCCTGGTGGGATTTTGACGAGAGATGGTTCATCGAAGAACACCGGGTCCAGAAGCCGCTCGGCTGGCAGATCGCTTTTCCGGAACCGCCCTTCGGCAGGCGTATCGCCCACGGAACCGAGAGCCGCGAAATCCTCGAACGGCGCGCCGTTAGGGCGCTACGCCTTGCCGCCTCGCTCGGCGGCGGCCTGATGGTTCCGATGGGCTTCGAATATGGCGCAGCCACGCCGCTCGATCCGACCCATGGGAATGGAACGGGTTTGCGGGGACTGCGCCATGATCTGGCTTTCGATATCTCCTCCGAAATTCGCCTTGCGAACACCGAGATCGGCAAGGAACCCCATGCACTTGCCTCATCGCTTCGGCTCATCCGCAACGCCAACGGACCGGTCTCGGCGCTGCTGCAATCGGCGGCGGAAGACCCTCGCAGCGCCGAAAATGTGCGGTTCATCCTGCTCAACAGGGACCTTCGCAAAAGTGCGCCCGCTCCGGTAACAGCACTGCGCGAAGCGGGCTCCGGTTTCCTTCCCGTCGCAGCCGACGGCACGGTTCTGCGGCTGCGGGCAGGGGAGACCCTTGTCGTCGAAGGCAAGGCGCCGGCGCCGATCACATCGCGGCCAATCCTCGACGTCGCGCAGGCGATAGCTTCACCCCGGCTCGCCATCGAAAATATCCTGCCGCGGGTCGACGACGGGCGCTTTCCTGTCAAACGGGTGGTCGGCGACATCCTCACCGTCGAGGCCGATATATTCGCCGACGGCCACGACCCGATCGCCGTGGTCCTGCTCTGGCGGCCGCTCGATGCGGCGGACTGGAACGAGACGGAGATGCAGCTGGTCGAAAACGACCGCTGGCGCGCCGAATTCCTGCTGGAGCGCATCGGACGCTATGAGTTTGCCGTCGAGGCATGGAAGAACCCGTTTGCGATCTTTCGCTACGAGTTGACAAAGAAGAACGATGCCAGGCTGGACCTGAAGCTCGAACTCCAGGAGGGATTGAACCTCATCCGCTCGGCTGAGGTGCATGCCGGCGCAACGCTCAATGCCGAATTGAAGGCCCTTGGTGATAGTCTCGAAGGGGCGTCCGATACCGAGCGCACGGCGATACTGCTCGATGCCGGAACATCCGAATTGATGAACAAGGCGGACAACAGGCCGTTTCGGCTTCGCTCGACGGCAAGCGCCGTCGATGCCGAACGCAAGGAGGCCGCCTTTGCCAGCTGGTACCAGATCTTCCCGCGCTCGCAGAGCGGCGATCCGGACCGGCACGGCACCTTCGACGACGTCATCCCGCGACTGCCCGCCATCCGCGACATGGGCTTCGACGTGCTTTATTTCCCACCGATTCATCCGATCGGCTCGACCAACCGGAAAGGTCGCAACAACACCCTAAAAGCTGCGCCGGGCGACCCCGGAAGTCCCTATGCCATCGGCTCCGAGGACGGCGGCCATGACGCCATCCATCCCGAGCTCGGCGAGTTCGAGGATTTCCGCCGGCTGGTCGATGCGGCAGGCCGGCATGGCCTGGAGATTGCTCTCGACCTCGCGATCCAGGCGTCGCCGGATCACCCCTGGCTGAAGGAGCATCCCGGCTGGTTCGACTGGCGCCCCGACGGCACGATCAAATATGCTGAAAACCCGCCCAAGAAATACGAGGACATCGTCAACGTCGATTTCTACACGAAAGACGCGCTGCCTTCATTATGGGTGGAGCTCAGGGATGTCGTCCAGCTTTGGGTGGACCAGGGCGTCAAGCTGTTTCGCGTCGACAATCCGCACACAAAGCCATTTCCGTTCTGGGAATGGCTGATCGGCGATATCAGGGGCCGTCATCCCGATGTCGTCTTCCTGTCGGAAGCCTTCACCAAGCCGAAGGTGATGTACCGGCTGGCAAAGATCGGCTTCTCCCAATCCTATACCTACTTCACCTGGCGCAATGCCAAGTGGGAGCTCGAGCAATATATGCGGGAGCTGACCGAGACGGCGCCGAAGGAATTCTTCCGACCGCATTTCTTCGTGAACACGCATGATATCAATCCGGATTTCCTGCAGAACGCGCCGCGCCCGGCCTTTCTGATCCGCGCAGCACTTGCCGCTACCCTGTCGGGATTGTGGGGCGTTTATAACGGTTTCGAACTTTGCGAGGGGCGTCCCGATGCCAAGCGCAAGGAGTATGCCGACAGCGAGAAATACGAAATCCGCGCCTGGGACTACGATCGGCCGGGCAATATCATCGCCGAAATCAGGACGCTCAATCGCATCCGCAACGAAAACACCGCGCTGCATTCGCATCTCGGGCTGACGCTGCTGAATGCGCGAAATGACAATATCCTGTTTTTCGAGAAGGCGAGCCGTGCCCGCGACAATGTCCTGCTGATCGCCATCAGCCTCGATCCCCACAATTTCCAGCAGAGCGACGTCGAGCTGCCGCTCTGGCAGTGGTCGCTGGGCGACGGCGGCACGCTGGATGTCGAAGATCTGATCGGCGGGCATCGTTTCAAGTGGACCGGCAAATGGCAGAGCATCAGTCTCAATCCTGAGGTCCTGCCCTATGCGATCTGGCGTATTCGCTCAACGGAGGCATGAATGGACACGATGAATGCAGATAGCGCATCGCAGCCGCTCTGGTACAAGGATGCAATCATCTACCAGCTGCACATCAAGTCGTTCTACGACGCCAATGGTGACGGGGTCGGCGACTTTGCCGGCTTGCACCAGAAGCTCGATCACATCGCAGCCCTCGGCGTCAATGCCATCTGGCTTTTGCCTTTCTTTCCCTCTCCGCGTCGAGACGACGGCTACGACATCGCCGACTATGGCAGCGTCAGCCCCGATTACGGGACGGTGGAGGATTTCCGGGCTTTCGTCGACGCCGCCCACCAGCGCAATATCCGCGTCATCATCGAGCTCGTCATCAACCACACTTCCGATCAGCATCCCTGGTTCCAGCGCGCCCGCCAGTCGCCGGCAGGCTCGCCCGAGCGCGACTTCTATGTCTGGTCCGATACCGATCAGAAATTTCCGGAAACGCGCATTATTTTCATCGATACGGAAAAATCCAACTGGACATGGGACGCGGTCGCCGGCGCCTACTACTGGCACCGCTTCTATTCCCATCAACCCGACCTCAATTTCGACAGCCCTCTCGTCATGGAGGAATTGCTGAGGGTGATGCGTTTCTGGCTGGAAACCGGCATCGACGGGTTTCGTCTCGACGCTATACCTTACCTCGTCGAGCGCGAGGGGACGATCAACGAAAATCTGCCGGAAACCCACGCGATCCTCAAACGCATACGCGCCGCGCTCGATGCCACCCATCCCGGCGTGATGCTGCTTGCCGAGGCCAATCAATGGCCGGAGGACACGCGCGAATATTTCGGAGACGGCGACGAATGCCACATGGCCTTCCACTTTCCGCTGATGCCGCGCATGTATATGGCGATCGCCAAGGAGGACCGGTTTCCGATCACCGATATCCTGCGCCAGACGCCGGAGATTCCCGACAACTGCCAATGGGCGATCTTCCTTCGCAACCACGACGAGCTGACGCTTGAAATGGTGACCGACGCAGAGCGGGATTATCTCTGGGAGACCTATGCATCCGACAAACGTGCCCGCATCAATCTCGGCATAAGGCGGCGCCTAGCGCCGTTGATGGAGCGCGACCGCCGGCGGATCGAGCTGATGAACGCGCTTCTTCTGTCGATGCCGGGAACGCCGGTGATCTATTATGGCGACGAGATCGGCATGGGCGACAATATCTATCTCGGCGACCGGGATGGAGTGAGGACGCCGATGCAATGGTCTCCGGACCGCAATGGCGGTTTCTCCAGGGCAGATCCGGCGCGTCTCGTCCTGCCGCCCGTCGCTGACCCGCTCTACGGTTTCGAGGCCGTCAACGTCGAGGCGCAGAGCACGGACGCGCATTCGCTGCTCAATTGGACGCGCAGAATGTTGGCGTTGCGCGGCAGGCATCCGGCCTTCGGACGTGGCACGCTGCGGTTTCTTTCACCGGAAAATCGCAAGATCCTTGCCTATCTCAGGGAGTATGAAGGCGAGGTATTGCTTTGTGTTGCAAGTCTCTCGCGCCTGCCCCAGGCCGTCGAACTCGACTTGTCGAGCTTCGAGGGGCGCGTGCCCATTGAACTGACCGGCATGTCGCCGTTTCCGCCGATCGGCCAGTTGACCTATCTTCTGACCCTGCCGCCCTACGGTTTCTTCTGGTTCCAGCTGACGGCTGATGCCGACCCGCCGGCGTGGCGCACCGCACCGCCCGAACAGCTTCCTGATCTGTTGACGATGGTCATCCGGCGTAGCCTGCTCGACCTCGTGGACGAACCGGGCCATGCACGCATCCTGAGCGGCGAAATCTTGCCCGCCTATCTCTCCAGGCGGCGATGGTTCGGGGCAAAGGACCAGCCGCTTCAGGCCGCCCGACTGGTCTCCGCGACACCAATCCCATTCGCCGACGGCGTCGTCCTCGGCGAGCTGGAGGTCGTGCTGCCGAACCACAGCGAATCCTACCAACTGCCGCTCACGGTCGCCTGGGACGATGCCCACCCTTCCGCGCTTGCCCAGCAGCTTGCGCTTGGGAGGATTCGCCAAGGTAGACGCGTCGGTTTCCTCACAGATGGATTTGCCGTGGAGGCAATGGCGCGCGGCATTCTGCACGGACTTCGCGACCGCTCGCGCACCACCGGCCGGACCGGCACGCTCGAATTCCTTGGGACAGAACAGCTCGACAGTCTCGATATTTCAGACGAGCTGCCGGTGCATTGGCTATCGGCTGAACAATCCAACAGCTCGCTGCTCGTCGGCGACGTAGCGATGATCAAACTGATCAGGCACATCTTCCCGGGCATCCATCCGGAAGTGGAGATGACGCGCTATCTCACCCGCGCCGGCTATGACCACACAGCGCCCCTGCTCGGCGAGGTCGCGCATACCGATTCCAGCGGACGCCGTTCGACCTTGATCATCGTCCAGGGCGCGATCCGCAATCAGGGCGACGCCTGGAACTGGATGCTGAACAATCTGCGCCGCGGGGCCGACGAACTGGTGCTGAACGATCCGGCGGTCCAACCAGACGACGACGTTTTCCAGTCGCTGATCAGCTTCGTCGCGATGGTCGGCCTCAGGCTCGGTGAGCTGCATGTCGTGCTCGCTGCGAAGACCGGGGACGAGGCCTTCAGCCCGGTGGTATCAGGCGACAAAGAGGTCGAGGCGATGAAGAAGGCCGTTTCCGGCGAGGTAGCCTATGCCATGTCGAAGCTTGACGAACGCGAGCAGAATGCCGACCCTGCAATCGACCTGCTGGCGGCCCCGCTTCTCGAGCGCCGCTCCGAACTCGCAGAGCTCGCCGGGACGCTGGCGGAGAGCTGCCGCCATACGCTGATGACACGCACGCATGGCGACTTCCATCTTGGCCAGATCCTTGTCAGCGAGGGTGATGCCGTCATCATCGACTTCGAGGGCGAGCCTGCGAAAAATCTGACCGAGCGCCGCGCTAAGACAAACCCGCTGCGCGATGTCGCCGGGCTTTTGAGGTCGCTGAGCTACCTCGTGGCCACCGCGCAGCTCGATAATGACGCGGTCATCGAACACGACAACGAGGTCCGCCGCAAGGCGATCGCCCGCTTCGGGCGCAATGCCGAGGAGGCCTTTCTGGATGCCTACTGGCAGGCGGTCTCCGTATCGAAGGAGCTTGACATGCCACCCGATCAAAGACGCAGGGTTCTCGATGCCTTTCTTCTCGAAAAGGCCGCCTACGAGATCGCCTATGAGGCTCGCAACAGGCCGAAATGGCTGCCGATCCCGCTATCTGGCCTTACCGAAATCGTATCGCGTCTGGCGGGGGTCACGGCATGAATGTTGAGCGCTCGGAACTTCTGGCGGGCATCGGCCAGGATGCGCTATGGGCCTTGATCGACGGGCGCCATGGTGATCCTTTTTCGATCCTCGGTCCCCACCAAACCGGTGGCATGACGATCGTGCGGGCCTATCTGCCCGGAGCGGAAGCTGTCGATCTCATCGAGGCAGCGACCGGTCGGGTGGTGACGCCGTTCAGCATCGCCCATCCGTCCGGCCTGTTCGCGGCAGCAGCCGCGTCGAGGACGGGATACCGGCTGCGGATCACATGGCCGGATGCCGTGCAGATCACCGAGGATCCCTACAGTTTCGGCCTGCTGCTCGGAGAGCTCGACCTTCATCTGATATCGGAGGGCACCCACTATAGTCTGAGCCGGACGCTTGGCGCGGTTGATATGTCGATCGACGGGATATCGGGTGTTCGTTTCGCCGTCTGGGCACCGAATGCGCGCCGCGTCTCGGTGGTCGGCGACTTCAATGCCTGGGATGGGCGGCGCAATCCGATGCGGCTGAGACCGTCGGCGGGCGTCTGGGAGCTGTTTATTCCGCGCCTCGCCCCCGGCGAAAGATACAAGTTCGAGATCGTCGATGCACAAGGGACTTGCCTGCCGCAGAAGGCCGATCCGGTGGCCAGGGCGAGCGAGGCCGCCCCTTCGACCGCTTCCATTGTCGCATCGTCGACGCCGTTTCGATGGACCGATGACGGTTGGATGAAGGGACGGTCCCGACAAGACAGACTGGAGGGCGCCTTCTCCGTCTATGAAGTGCACGTCGGCTCCTGGCTTCGCGATCAAAAGGACGGCAACAGGTCGCTCGACTGGGTCGAACTCAGCCAGCGGCTGGTTCCCTATGTCAGCGACATGGGCTTTACCCATATCGAGCTGCTTCCGATCATGGAGCATCCGTTCGGCGGCTCCTGGGGCTATCAGCCGCTCGGTCTGTTCGCTCCCACCGGCCGATACGGGACGCCTGAGGATTTCGCTTATTTCGTCGACCGGTGCCATGGCGCCGGGCTCGGCGTCATCCTCGACTGGGTGCCGGCCCATTTCCCCACAGATGCCTGGGGGCTTGCCCGCTTCGACGGCAGCGCGCTCTACGAGCATGAAGATCCGCGCGAAGGCTTTCACCGCGACTGGAACACGCTGATCTACAATCTCGGCCGCAACGAGGTGAAGGGATTCCTGATCGCCAGCGCGCTGGAATGGCTGGAGCGCTACCATATCGACGGTTTGCGGGTCGACGCCGTTGCCTCGATGCTCTACCGCGACTACAGCCGCAACGAGGGCGAATGGATTCCCAACCAATATGGCGGTCGCGAGAATCTGGAAGCGGTCGAATTCTTCAAGCATCTGAACAGCATCATTCACGAGCGCTGCCCGCACGCGATGACGATCGCCGAGGAATCGACGGCCTGGCCCGGGGTGACGAAGCCGCCGGAGCAAGGGGGGCTGGGCTTCGACATCAAGTGGAACATGGGCTGGATGCATGACAGCCTGAGCTACATCGAGAAGGATCCGATTTACCGCAGTTACGCCCATGGCACGATGACCTTCGGCATGATCTATGCCTATTCCGAGCGCTTCATTCTGCCGATTTCACATGACGAGGTCGTCTACGGAAAGGGCTCGCTGCTGGCGAAAATGCCGGGCGACGAATGGCAGAAGTTCGCCAATCTGCGCAGCTATCTCGCCTTCATGTGGGGTCATCCCGGCAAAAAGCTCTTGTTCATGGGGAGCGAAATCGCCCAGCCTGGCGAGTGGAACCATGATGGGTCGGTGACCTGGGATGTGCTGGACCGGCCTCAGCATGTCGGCATTCAGCGGCTGGTGAAGGATCTAAACGGCCTTTACGCCGACGAGCCTGCATTGCAGTTCGGTGACTTTCATCCCGAGGGTTTCGAATGGGCGGCAGCCGACGACGCCGTCAATTCCGTCCTCGGCATGCTGCGTTATGCGCCCGATCGCGCTTCACCGGTGCTGGTCATGTCGAATTTCACGCCGGTGCCGCGTTACGGCTACAGGGTCGGCGTGCCCAGCGACGGTGTGTGGATCGAGAAGATGACGACGGATGCGCGGGAATATGGCGGTTCGGGCCTGGTCAATGGCGCGGTGTCGACTGAACCCGTGCCCGCCCACGGCAGGCCCGTCTCCCTGGCGCTGACGCTGCCGCCGCTATCGACGATTTTTCTGCAGGGGCCGTCGCCTTGACGGCGCGGCCGCGGAACTGTCATTTCGGTGACGGTTTCACCGTCACCTGAGATAATGGATATGCGGGCGCGCATGATAGGGAGAGGCTTCGATGCGCGCCTCGACGGAGAAGACGTCACGCAGAAGGTCTTCGCTCAATACATCCTGCGGTGCGCCGGAGGCAACGATCCTGCCTTGCTGCATGATGATCAGTTGGTCGCAAAACATGGCGGCATGGTTGAGATCGTGAAGGGCGACGATGCTGGTGATCGGCAGGCCGGAGACGAGCCGCATCAGGCCGATCTGGTGCTGAATATCGAGATGGTTCGTCGGCTCGTCGAGGATCAGCTCCTGGGGCGATTGGGCGAGCGCCCTTGCGATATGGGTCCGCTGTTTTTCGCCGCCCGACAGGCTCTGCCAGCGATCGTCGCGCTTTTCCGCCATGCCGGCGCGCGCCAGCGCCTCTTCGACCGCTTCCTCGTCGGTCTTCGTCCAGCCTGAAAACATCGACCGGTGCGGGAACCGGCCGAGCTTGACGACGTCGACGACCCTGAGATTGGCATTTGTCGTGGCGTGCTGCTCGACGAAGGCGATGCGCCTTGCGATCGAGCGGCGGCTGATCGTGCCGATGTCGCTCCGGTCGAGCGTGACCCGGCCGGAATGCGGCCGCTTCAGGCCGGCCAGAAGCCGCAGCAATGAGGTCTTGCCCGAGCCGTTTGGCCCGAGCAGACCAAGCATCCGGCCGGGCTGCGCCTCCATGGAAACGCCATCGAGAATGGTCTTCTTGCCAATTTTCCAGATGAGGTTGTCGGCTTTGATGCTCATGATGCGCGCTGGAACCGGTAGAGGATGATAGAGAAGAAGGGGACGCCCACCAGGGCCGTGACGACGCCGATCGGCAAGATCTGATTGGGAATGAGGGCGCGCGCGGCAATGTCGGCGAGCACCATGAAGATCGCTCCTGCTATGGCGCAGGCTGGCAGCAGGCGCACATGCAGCGGCCCGACGACAAAGCGGGCGACATGCGGGACGACGAGGCCGACAAAGCCGATCGACCCCACCATGCTGACGATCGTCGCCGTCATCATCGCCGTCAGCGCGAAGAGCACCATCCGCGCGCGGCCGACATTGACGCCGAGCGAGGAAGCCGCCTCGTCGCCGAAGGTGAAGGCGTCAAGCACGCGGGCATAAAACAGGCAGCCGATGAGGCCGATGCCGACGACAATCGAGACCAGCGCGAATTCCGGCCAGCGCACACCGCCGAAGCTGCCGAGCAGCCAGAACATGACGTCGCGGGCCTGCTGCGCATTGGCCGAGGTGGTGACGATATAGGACGTGGTGGCGTTGAAAAGCTGCGAAGCGGCGACACCGGCAAGGATGGTGCGATCCGCGCCGCCGCGCGTGCCGTTCGAGAGCAGCGCCACGAAGAAGAAGGCCGCGAAGGCGCCTGCAAAGGCGCCGGCCGAAAGCGAGACCGCGCCGGCGCCGATCCCGAGAATGACAATTGCGACGGCGCCAGTCGAGGCGCCGGCGGAGATGCCGAGAACATAGGGCTCGGCAAGCGGGTTGCGCAGCAGCGACTGCATGATCGCGCCCGACAGCGCAAGGCCCGCGCCGCAGAAGGCGGCAACGAGCGCCCGGCTGAGACGATAATCCCAGATGACGGTCTCGTGGATGCGGTTCAGTTCGACCGCGGTCCATCCCAGCCGGTTGGTGACGGCCGAAAACGTGGTTGCAAGCGGGATCGGCAGGTCGCCGATCCCGACGCTGACGCCAATGGCGATAGCGATGAGGCAGAAAGAGGCGAGGAGCAGTGCGAGGACGGCTCCCAGCTGCCGGAAGATACGGCCCGCTTCCGTCACTTCAACAGACCGAGAGCCTTCAACTGGCCGGCCACCTGTTCAGCGCCGTAGACCGTGCGGACGGTCGGGTTCATCGCCTGGCCGTCCATGATCACGATCGCCTTGTTTTTGACGGCAGGGATCTGGCTGACGGCCGGATCGGTGTTCAGGAAATTGATCTTGGCCTCCGGCTTGTCGAGCTCCCAGCGGTTGCGGTCGAGACTGGCGACGACGATGATGTCGGGATCGGAGGCGATGATGCCTTCCCAGCCGAGTGTCGGCCATTCCGCTTCCGCTGATATCGCATTGTGTCCGCCGAGCAGGTCGGCGATGAAGCCGGACGCGCTGTTCTTGCCGCCGAGATAGGCATCGGCCGATGGGCTGGGGCTGGAGAACCAGAAGACGTAGGAAAGGCTTTTGCCGTCCCTCGAAACGCTGGAGCGAAGCTTGGCTTCGCGCGCCTTAAAGTCTGCAATCAGCGCCTGGCCGCGATCGGCGACGTCGAAGATCTGCGAGAGTTCATCGATTTCCTTGTAGAGAAGATCCATATTCCACAGCTCGGCGCGGCTGCCGTACTGGTCCTTGACGTCCTTGGTGCTGAGGCAGGTGCTGGGCGAGAGATAGGTCGCGACGCCGACCTTGTCGAAATCCTCGCGCTTGGCGACCTTGCTGTTCGGCCCGACCAGGCTCGGCAGAGCCACCGCCACGAAGTCGGGATTTTCGGCGAGCATCGATTCGAAGGTCGGCATCTCGACGGTCAGAAGCTTGACCTTGGCATTGGCTTCGGCGAGCTGCGGCAGGACCTTGCTCGGCCAGAAGGCCGTGCCGGCCATCTTGTCCTGAAGGCCGAGCAGCAGCAGGATTTCAGCGCTGTTCTGGCCAAGGCCGATCGCCCGTTCGGGTGCCTTCTGGAAAGTCACCTGCGCGCCGCAGTTTTCCAGGCTCAGCGGGTAGGTCGTCGAACCGGCCAAAGACGGATTTGCGGCAAGGCCGATCATGGCGGAAAGGCCGCAGGCGGCCAGAAGCGATTTAAGGCTGGTCACGAAGTTTCCCCGGTGCGTGAGTATATCCGGCCGCCGTATAGCCTCAGAAACGGGCGGAAAACAAGACAAAATAAATCAACTTATCTCAAAATTGACAGCGTTTTGCTGCCGGGCAAAGTGCCATCAACCGCGAAACTGAGCCGCGTTCGCCGTCTAAACAGGGCCGACCGGTGACAGCGACTTGCCGTAGACTGCGAAGATCGCGACGATCTCCTTGAGGATGTCGGAGAGCGGAAGCGTGCCCTTTCTGTTGAACGCCATGTCGTCACGTTCGAAAGGGCAAGGCAGATCTCGCTGGAATCGTGACGCGACTGGTAGGCGAGACCGTCCGGCCGGTCGGCATAGTGCCAGAGCACGTCGGTCCAAAGGCCGCATGGTCCGTAGGCGCCGGTGGAGACGGCATATCAGTGCCGAGGGCCTCCAGGCCGGTTCCGTGCATGCGCACGATCCTCAGCGGCCTGATACAGCTGAGCTCGCTGATGGCGCGGGTGGTGATTTCGGCCATGGACACCATCAACCGCCGGGGATTGCGCAGGATCGTTTCGGCACGCGCTCCCCGGAGCGGCTCATCCCGATATAGAGAATTTTGAAACGTCTGCTGGCGCTGTCGAAAAACGGTTGGAGGCGGCAATCCCGGAACCGGGTCCAAAGAAGATGGGATCGAGATGCGTCCGATGGACCCTATGGAGGACCTGCCCGGCGGGAATGAGATCAATCGGCAATGGCGAATGGGCGGCCAAGCGGGCGGGCAGTGCAGCTTCCGACGGTCCCCGGCCTGCATTTGCGCGCATCAGGCAAGGCCGTGGGAAGTTTCAATCCGGATCAGATGCCGGACTGCTTCACGATCGCCGTCGCGCAGCGCCTGCAGGGGTGTCTGACCACCGAGAACCGTATCGGGAGCAAGTAGAAAATCCAATGCGACCCACGGACCGGCGGCGGCAAAACCGCCCACGACGTCGGAAATCCCTGCGATCACCTCACCTTGATTAAACTGGCAGAGCGGATAACGCCAGTCGCGGCCCTCGCGCACGGCAAGCAGCGTGCCGGCTCGTCGCCTCTTGTCGACGGCCTGTCTGCTGATGCCGAGGACTCGTCCGGCGTCCTCGGCCGACATCGTCCCACCGGCCCGTTCGACGAGATTTTGCCGATGCTCGACATTGCGAGCCAGTGCCGGAACCAGCGGATCGAGATCGTTTATCGCCGCGCCGACCATGTCCGAGCGGCTGAGAAGCTGCGCCAACGATCCGGCGTCCGTCGGGGCTGAAAGCGCCTCGGCCAGGTCCTTTGCCGACACATTCGCAGAAATGCGCACCAGCGCCGAGGTCGCGCGTCGCAGAAACGCGGTTCTGATGGAATTTGCCTCTTCCCGCACAGTGACGGTTCCGGATGCGTGATGGGCCATTCGGCGGCTCCTTGGTTGACAAGGTATATATATGGCCAATGATAGAATCAGCCACGTATTAGGACCGAGCTCATCAGTGAGCTTCGAAAAACTCCCTCATCGCCCGGGAGAGCGCATACGGATTTTCCTCGGCCACGTGGTGACCGCTCTCTATGCCGTAACCTCGCACATCATCCGCCCAGCTTCGCCAGATGGCGACAGGATCTCCATAGATCTTTTCCAGGTCGTCGCTGAGCGACCAAAGGCACAGCATGGGGCAGTTCACTTTCCTGCCGGCGTCGCGGTCCGCGCTGTCGTGCAGATGATCGATGCTGAGGCCGGCGCGATAATCCTCGATCATGCCATGGATCACACCGGGATCACGGATGACGTCGAGCAGGTCATCATAGGCCTCCGAACCCATCAGCCTGGGTGACAGCTTGTCGTACCAAGCTAGCGGATTGGCTGAAATTGCGCGTTCGGGCTTTTCCGGCTGGGCAAAGAAGAACCAGTGATACCAGTCTCTGGCAAAGGTCCAGTCGGCGCGCTCGAGATGCTCGATAACAGGAATGGCGTCCACGATGACGAGCTTGCGCACGCAGGCGGGATGATCCATCGCCATGCGAAACGCCGTCAAGCTTCCACGGTCGTGTCCAACTACGAAGAAGCTTTCGTGTCCCAATCGTTTCATCAGCTCGACGAGGGCGTGAGCCTTGGCGCGCTTAGAGGAATTGCTGCTATCCGGAGCGTCGCCCGGCTGATAGGAGCGGCCGAAGCCAGGAAGATCGGGACAAACGACGTGGTAGCCTGATGACAAGAAATCTGCAGCTTTGCCCCAGGTCATATGGGTCCTTGGGTGGCCGTGGAGAAGAAGAACGGCTGGCCCCGATCCTCCGTGACGGACACGAAGCGAGCCTGCTGCGGTGTCGATCGCATCCAGGGTGAAGCCATCGAACATCTTCAGCTCAGCTTTCCCACGAGCTTGGCATAGTCCGAAAATGTCAGCCGTTCGCCTTTCCTGCCTGCCTCCTCGGCGAGCTGCAGCACACGGATGGGAAACAGGATCGCGGCGCGGTTGGCACCGGACAGTTCATGGTCGTCATCGTCTTCGATTGCCTTCTTGGCTTTCGAGAGCGCGGCATTGAGTTCTTGGCTGGTGAGCAGTTCTTTCTCGACGATCGCATCACAAATCGACGCCATGGCCATGATCAGGCCCTTGAGCTGGAGGTTGGCCGTATTCATGAGAACTCCGAGGAAACGATGGATCTGGGACGATGGCGCTCCGGCTCTTCGCCGATTGCGCCGCGGCATTGCTACGTCAGTCCGGTTGAACCGGCCGGATCGTATCGACGGCGACGGCGCCCTCGAGGATCCCGCGCGTAATATCGCGCCTGTTCCGGTCGATCTCGATGACGGTGTAAAGCTTGTCGTCCCGAAAGGCGCTGGCATTGACCGTGGTGACATCCTCGGCGGGAGCCGCATCCACTTCCATGAAGTCGAGCTCACGAGCCGCGGCGACGATCCTGGCGTCACCGGGCGTTCTGGCGGCAACGACGACAGTGCCGTGTCCGGGGGAATTGTCCCATCGCGGATCGTCGGGTGCGGCGATCGGCTCCAACCGGTAGATGTTGAGCATCTCGCCGCCTATGTCGGACGACGCTTGCGCAGCATCCTCGATTTGCGCCTGGCTCTCGACCGACTTTCCGAAAGTGGTCGGGCTGGTCGCGTTATTGATTTCTTCCTTGCCTGTCCTTGAGACGTTCGACATGTCGCTCTCCATTGTCAGAACGGTAACGACAGCCGGCAGCAAAGTGTTCCGCGCACGAAAAACCACAAATTTGACCGGAGCGGTTTCGGGCGAGCATTTCCGATATTTGCAACTATCAGGCTCATTTTGGGTGGTGAATCATGTTAGGATGAACGCGGGACGGCCCATACCATTTTCTGAGTTGAGCACTAAATTACCAGTCGTCGAACAGGGGGATTTTCGTGAGCAACCAAACTAGCGAATTCGCGCGCGACAGCGTTGCGGTAGATAGCCTCAATGGGCATGACCACAAAACGATGGCGTTCGACGACGCCAGCGCGCTTCTGGAGGTCCTTGTCGCGGTTAGGCGCGGCGACTTTTCCGTAAGGATGCGGTCCGACCTCACAGGTCTCACCGGCAAAGTCGCCGATGCCCTCAACGACATCATTGCCGCCAATCAGCGCATGGCCCAGCAGCTCGAGCATGTCGGGCAGGTGGTCGGTCGGGACGGGCGAACGAGCACGCGCGTACGCTTCGGCCTGTCGGACGGCTCCTGGTCTGAAATGGAGGGATCGATCAATGGTCTGATCGACGATCTCCTGTGGCCGACGACAGCTGTTACGCGCACGATTACGGCTGTCGTCAAGGGAGATCTCTTGCGGACCGTGCCGCTCGACGTCGACGGGCGGCCGCTCAAAGGTGAATTCCTGCGCTCGGCCGATATCGTCAATACGATGATCAAGCAGTTGAGCGTCTTCACCTCGGAAGTAACGCGCGTCGCGCGCGAGGTCGGCACGGACGGAAAACTCGGCGGCCAGGCGCAGGTGCCGGAGGTGACCGGCGTCTGGAAGGACCTCACCGAAAGCGTGAACTCGATGGCGTCGAACCTGACGGCGCAGGTGCGCAACATCGCGGAAGTGACGATCGCCGTTGCGAATGGCGATCTTTCCAAGAAGATTACCGTCGACGTGCGCGGCGAGATCCTGCAGCTGAAGGAGGCGATCAACACCATGGTCGACCAGCTCAGATCCTTCGCCTCGGAAGTGACGCGCGTCGCCCGCGAGGTCGGCACCGAAGGCAAGCTCGGCGGACAGGCGCTGGTGCCGGGTGTCGCCGGAACCTGGAAGGACCTGACCGACAGCGTCAATGCCATGTGCGGCAACCTGACGGCGCAGGTGCGCAACATTGCCCAGGTGACCACGGCCGTGGCGCGCGGCGACCTGTCGCGCAAGATCACCGTCGACGTCTCGGGCGAAATCCTGGAGCTGAAGGAAACCATCAACACGATGGTCGATCAGCTCAACGGCTTTGCCGGCGAGGTGACGCGTGTGGCGCGTGAAGTCGGCACAGAGGGCCGCCTCGGCGGTCAGGCGCAGGTGCCAGGCGTCGCCGGCACCTGGAAGGACTTGACCGATAACGTCAATTCCATGGCCTCGAACCTCACCGCGCAGGTGCGCAACATCGCCGAGGTCTCGACTGCGATCGCCAACGGCGACCTCTCGAAGAAGATCACCGTTACGGTGTCTGGGGAAATCCTCGAGCTGAAGGAAACGATCAACACGATGGTCGATCAGCTGAACGCCTTTGCGTCGGAAGTGACCCGCGTGGCCCGCGAAGTCGGCACCGAAGGCCGGCTCGGCGGCCAGGCCAATGTGCGCGGCGTCGCCGGCACCTGGAAGGATCTAACCGAGAACGTCAACTCGATGGGCGGCAACCTGACGGCGCAGGTGCGCAATATCGCGGAAGTCTCGACCGCCATCGCCAATGGCGACCTGTCGAAGAAGATCACCGTCGACGTGAAGGGGGAGATCCTCGAATTGAAGGAGACCATCAATACGATGGTCGATCAGCTGAATGCCTTCGCCTCGGAAGTGACCCGCGTGGCGCGCGAAGTCGGAACGGAGGGACGGCTCGGCGGTCAGGCGAATGTGCGCGGCGTTGCCGGCACCTGGAAGGACCTGACAGACAGCGTCAATTCCATGGCTTCCAACTTGACCGGGCAGGTGCGCAACATCGCCGAAGTCGCGACCGCCGTCGCCCAGGGAGACCTGTCCAAGAAGATCACCGTGACGGTGTCGGGCGAAATCCTCGAACTGAAAGAGACCATCAACACGATGGTCGATCAGCTCAACGGCTTTGCCGGCGAGGTGACGCGTGTGGCGCGCGAGGTCGGCACGGAAGGGCGGCTGGGCGGCCAGGCGAACGTGCTCGGCGTCGCCGGCACCTGGAAAGACCTGACCGACAGCGTCAACTCAATGGCAGGCAATCTGACGGCGCAGGTGCGCAACATCGCCGAAGTCTCGACTGCGATTGCCAATGGCGACCTGTCGAAGAAGATCACGGTGTCGGTCTCGGGTGAAATCCTCGAGCTCAAGGAAACGCTGAACACCATGGTCGATCAGCTGAACCGCTTTGCTTCCGAAGTCACCCGCGTTGCCCGCGAGGTCGGCACCGAGGGCAAGCTCGGCGGCCAGGCGCAGGTGCCAGGTGTCGCCGGCACCTGGAAGGATCTCACCGAAAACGTCAATTCCATGGCCTCCAACCTGACCGGCCAGGTGCGAAACATCGCCGAAGTGACGACGGCCGTGGCGCGCGGCGACCTGTCGCGCAAGATCACCGTCGACGTGAAGGGGGAAATCCTCGAACTGAAGAACACCATCAACACGATGGTGGACCAGCTCAACGCCTTTGCCGGCGAAGTGACGCGCGTCGCCCGCGAAGTCGGCACCGAAGGCAAGCTCGGCGGCCAGGCGCAGGTCTCCGGTGTTGCCGGCACCTGGAAGGACCTGACCGACAGCGTCAACTCCATGGCCGGCAACCTGACGGCGCAGGTGCGCAACATCGCCGAGGTGGCTACCGCTATCGCCAACGGCGACCTGTCGCGCAAGATCACGGTCGACGTGCGCGGCGAAATCCTGCTCTTGAAGGATACGCTGAATACCATGGTCGATCAGCTTCGCTCCTTTGCCGGCGAAGTGACGCGTGTTGCCCGCGAAGTCGGCACCGATGGCAGGCTGGGCGGCCAGGCCGTCGTTCCCGGCGTCGCCGGCACCTGGAAGGACCTGACCGATAACGTCAACCTGCTCGCTGCCAATCTGACGACCCAGGTTCGAAACATCGCCGAAGTGACGACAGCCGTGGCGCGCGGCGACCTGTCGCGCAAGATCACCGTCGACGTGAAGGGGGAAATCCTCGAACTGAAGAACACCATCAATACGATGGTGGACCAGCTCAACGCCTTCGCCGGCGAAGTGACGCGTGTCGCCCGTGAAGTCGGCACCGAAGGCAAGCTCGGCGGCCAGGCACAGGTGCCGGGCGTTGCCGGAACCTGGAAGGACTTGACCGACACCGTCAACGTCATGGCCGCCAACCTGACCGAGCAGGTCCGCGGCATCGTCAAGGTGGTGACGGCGGTGGCGAACGGCGACCTCAAGCAAAATCTCACCGTCGCATCGAAGGGCGAGGTGGCCGCCCTTGCCGAGACCATCAACAACATGACCAACACGCTCGCGACCTTTGCCGATCAGGTGACCACGGTTGCGCGTGAGGTGGGCGTGGAAGGCCGCCTCGGCGGGCAGGCGAATGTTCCGGGTACTGCGGGAACCTGGAAGGACTTGACCGGCAACGTCAACCTGCTTGCCGCCAACCTGACGACGCAGGTGCGCGCCATTGCCGAGGTGGCGACCGCCGTCACCAAGGGTGACCTGACGCGCTCGATCAAGGTCGACGCGCGCGGCGAAGTGGCCGAGCTCAAGGACAACATCAATACGATGATCGACAACCTCAGGCTGACCACCGAGCGCAACACCGAGCAGGACTGGCTGAAGACCAACCTGGCGCGCTTCACCAATATGCTGCAGGGGCAGCGCGACCTGACGCTGGTCGGCAAGATGCTGCTGTCGGAGCTGGCGCCTCTGGTCGGCGCCCATCAGGGGGTCATCTACCAGGTGGATGCCGACGAGCGGCAGCCGATCTTGTCGCTGCTTTCCGTCTACGCGAAAGGGGGCGAGGCGGCGCACCCGGCGCGGCTCGAATTCGGCCAGGGACTTGTCGGCCAGTGCGCCAGCGACGCCCGCCGCATCCTGGTCACCGACCTTCCCGACAACGTCGTTCCGATAAGCTCCGGCGTGTTCACGACCCTGCCGAGGAGCGCCATCGTGCTGCCGGTGCACTTCGAAGGTCAGGTGAAGGCGGTGATCGAGCTGGCCTCCGTCGGCGAATTCACCGAGTTGCAGCTGTCCTTCCTCGATCAGCTGACGACATCGATCGGCATCGTCCTCAACTCGATCGAAGCGACGATGCAGACCGAAGGCCTGCTCAAGCAGTCCCAGCAGCTTGCCGCCGAGCTTCAGACGCAGCAGCGCGAGCTGCAGCAGACCAACGAGCAGCTCGGGCAGAAGGCGCAGCAACTGGAGGAGCGCAACGTCGAAGTCGAGGCGAAGAACCAGGAAATCGAGCAGGCCAGGCGCGCGCTCGAGGAAAAGGCAACGGAGCTGGCGCTGACATCGAAGTACAAATCCGAATTCCTCGCCAACATGTCGCATGAGCTGCGCACGCCTTTGAATTCGATCCTCATCCTCGGCCAGCAACTGGGAGAAAATCCGGATGGCAACCTCTCGGGCAAACAGGTCGAGTTCGCAAAGACGATCCACGGCGCGGGAACCGATTTGTTGAACCTGATCAGCGACATCCTCGACCTGTCGAAGATCGAGTCCGGAACAGTCTCGGTCGATGCCGAAGAGATTTTTGTCAGCAACCTGCTCGAGATGATGGCGCGGCCATTCCGGCACGAGGCCGAAAACCGGGACCTGTCGTTCTCGGTCGATGTCGGCGCCGATGTTGCAAAGAGCCTCATCACGGATTCGAAGCGACTGCAGCAGATCCTCAAAAACCTGCTGTCGAATGCCTTCAAGTTCACCGCGCAGGGCGGCGTGACACTTCGCGTCGCGTCGGCAACGAGCGGCTGGTCGTCCGATCATCCCTCCCTCAAGCACGCGCCTTCGGTCATTGCCTTCGAAGTCGTCGATACCGGCATCGGCATACCGCCCGAAAAACAGCGCATCATTTTCGAGGCGTTCCAGCAGGCGGACGCTTCGACGAGCCGCAAATACGGCGGCACCGGCCTCGGCTTGGCGATCAGTCGCGAACTGGCGAACCTGCTCGGCGGCGAAATCCAGCTGCGCAGCACCCCCGGTATCGGCAGCACCTTCGTCCTCTATCTGCCGCTCACCTATGTCGGCGCCGGCGCGGCTGCCCCCAAGACCGTTCCGTCGGCAAATGTCGTAGAATTCGCCGAGGCGGCAGCAAACCGCCGCGCCGAAAAGCCGATCGAACATGTTGAAGACGATCGCCATCAGATAGAGGCCGGCGACTCCGTGCTGCTCGTCGTCGAGGACGATGCGCATTACGCCCGCGTGCTGGTGGATCTCGCCCGCGACAATGGATTCAAGGTTCTGGTGGCGATGCGTGGCAGCGATGCGCTCGCACTCGCGCAGGACTACAGGCCGGCGGCGATCTCGCTCGACATCTTTCTGCCCGATATGCTCGGCTGGACGGTGCTGAGCCAGCTCAAGCAGAATCCGCAGACGCGGCATATTCCGGTCCAGATCATCAGCCTCGACGAGGATCGCCAACATGGGCTGACCCGCGGCGCCTTCGCCTTCATGAGCAAGCCGACGACACCAGAAGGCCTTGGCAAGGCACTGTCGCGATTGAAGGCCTATGCACAACCGCGCCGCAAGCATCTGCTGCTGGTGGAAGACAACGAGGCCGAGCGTCTGAGCGTCACCGCCCTTCTCGGACATGACGACATCGATATCACCAGCGTCGGCTCCGGATCGGAGGCTCTCGACGCCCTTCGGCAGAATGCCGCCGACTGCGTGGTGCTCGACCTTTCCCTTCCCGACATGTCCGGCTTCGACGTGCTGGAGCAGATACGCGACGACGCCGAGATCCGCGAGGTGCCGGTGGTCGTCTTCACCGGCCGGGAGCTTTCCGCCGAGGAAGACGCGGCACTGCACAGCATGGCCCGCAGCGTCGTGGTCAAGGGGGTCGAGTCGCCCGAACGTCTCCTGGATGAGACGGCCTTGTTCCTGCACCGGGTGGTCGCCGACCTGCCGGCCGCAAAACAGGCGACGCTGCAGGAACTGCACAGCTCGGATGAGGATCTTGTCGGCGAGACCGTGCTGCTCGTCGACGACGATGCCCGCAACATCTTCGCGCTGAGCAGCGTCCTCGAACGCCGGGGAATGAAGGTCCTGACCGCGACGACCGGCAGCGAAGCCATCGATGTCATCAACAACGAACCCTCTGTCGCGATCGTGCTGATGGACATCATGATGCCTGGAATGGACGGCTACGAGACGATGCAGGTCATCCGTTCGGAGCCCCGGTTCCGGCGGCTGCCGATCGTGGCGCTGACGGCCAAGGCGATGAAGGGCGACCGCGAGAAATGCCTGGAAGCGGGCGCATCCGACTATCTGGCGAAGCCGGTCAATACCGAACAGCTTCTGTCGGCTCTTCGCATGTGGCTGCATCGCTGAGGACCTCGCCATGAACCCCGTCAACATCCTCCTCGTCGACGACCAACCGGCAAAGCTCCTGAGTTACGAGGTCATTCTCGAAGAGCTCGAGGAAAACCTCATCAAGGCGCAATCCGCTCGCGAAGCCTTCGAGCACCTGTTGCGCACTGAAATCGCGGTGATCCTCGTCGATGTCTGCATGCCCGAACAGGATGGGTTCGAGCTCGTCAGCATGATCCGGCAGCATCCGCGCTATCAGAACACGCCGATCATCTTTGTTTCCGCCGTGATGCTGGCGGAACCCGACCGGCTGCGCGGCTATGCTGTGGGCGCGGTCGACTACGTCTCTGTTCCGATCGTCCCCGAGGTGCTGAGAGCCAAGGTGCGGGTCTTTGCCGAGCTCTACAGGAAGACGAGGGAACTCGAACGCCTGAACGTCGAGCTGGAGGCCCGCGTTCAGCAGCGCACCGCCGAGCTCGAGGCTTCTGCAGCGCAGTTGCGTGAGCTCAACGAGGAACTCGAGCACCGGATCGATCAACGGACGCGGGAGCGCGAAGAGGCGCTCGCACAGCTGTTCGAGGCGCAGAAGCTCGACACGATTGGCCACCTGACGGGTGGCGTGGCCCACGACTTCAATAACCTCCTGATGGCAGTTCTCGGCAGCCTGAATCTTCTCAAGAAGCGGCTTCCGGCCGATGAACGCAGTGAACGCCTGGTGACGAACGCGATCCAGGCGGCCGAACGCGGCACGGCGCTCACCCAGCGCCTGCTTGCTTTCGCACGCCGCCAGGAGCTTAAGCCGCAGGCGGTCGACTTCTTCAGGCTGTTCGAAAACATCGAGGATCTTCTCGCCAAGGCGGTGGGGCCGCGCATCGAAATCCGCAAAAGCATCCCGGCGGATCTGGCACCCCTCCTGGTCGACAGCAACCAGTTGGAACTGGCGTTGCTCAACCTGTTCGTCAATGCGCGGGATGCGCTCGAAAGCGGCGGAGCCGTGACGGTTGCCGCGGCGGCAGCCGAAGAAGCCCGGCCGGCCAGCCTTGCAGGCGGAAATTACATCAGGATATCGGTGTCGGACGATGGCGAGGGGATGGACGAGGCAACGGTCTCGCGTGCCGCCGAACCGTTTTTCACCACCAAGGGGGTCGGCAAGGGCACCGGTCTCGGCCTGTCGATGGTGCATGGCCTGGCGGCGCAATCCGGTGGCTCGATCCAGATATCAAGCGTTAGGGGCAAAGGCACGACGGTTTCGCTTTGGCTGCCCGTTGCCGAGGCATTCGTCAAGGTGCAGCCTCCCGTCGAGCTGCCGGCGACGGAGCCTTTGAAGCCGGCGTCGCGGCCGCTTGCCATTCTCGTAGTTGATGACGATGCCCTTGTCAGGACCGGGACCGTGGCGATGCTGGAGGATCTCGGGCACCTGCCGCAGGAAGCGTCTTCCGCTTCCCAGGCCTTGGAATTCTTTGCCCACGGGCAGGATTGCGATCTCGTCATCACCGATCATGCCATGCCGGGCATGACGGGCGCCGAGCTTGCGCGTCACCTTCGCTCCTCCTTTCCAGGCCTGCCCATCATCCTTGCCTCAGGCTATGCCGAGTTTTCCGAGGACCATGGCCTCGGCCGGATGCTGCGGATGAAGAAGCCATTCACACAGGAACAGCTTCAGGCGGCGATGGATCAGGCGCTCTCGGGCAAAGTCGCGGCGGCCTGAGGGTCGAAGTGGGGATGTGCTGGGGTGTATTGCGTTCTGGGTCGGCTTTAACTCGCGTCGCTTTCAAACCGCTGCCCGGCATAGAGGATGCGGAGGATAACAATTCGGTGGGCTCAACTCGAACGCCACGCTTACCCGGCGCTCGAAACCACAATGCGTAACCCGGGTCGGACATGATCGCGGATGCTGCGGCGTTCGTGGTACGTTTCGAACCCACTTACGAAGGTCTTGATGCGGGCCACATAATCGCGGGCGACGGCAGAAGATGCGGATGTCTTGCGGACTATAGATACCCGCCCAATCCAATTCCGCCTCATCGGGAAGGCGGATATCGGCCTTGTAGGCATCATAGATGGCCGTAACTTCTGTTCGCAGCCAATTCTCGACGGCATTCTCGCGTTCCTGCAAAGCCCGCAGTCCCTCGCGTGTGACTTCGCTCTCCGAGGCGTAATAACCGTTGGACACCCGCTGTTTAACGCGCTTCGCCATTTCCAGGGGCAACGTGATGCTCATTTGTTGCGTCGAACGCATCGAATAAACTCCTGCTGTTGCAGGTTTATAGCACGCGATAGGATAAAATCCTTCTCCCGATAGGATGGAATCATACTCTTTGGGTCTCTGCCGGAGGGCACCTCGCGACGATGGCCGCTCTGCGCTCTTCGTGCGTGCGAAACTTTTTGCCCTGACAAAAGTTACCCAGATCCCATCCCAATTTCATCGAAGGCTTTCCTTTGACCCAAATGACGTTCGGACCGGCATCCACTGAAGAGGGTTTTCTATTCCGCCTCTGGGCTCCCTTGCATGAAAGCGTGTTGTTGAAGATTGAAGGCGATGATCCGCGGCCGATGCAGGCGGTCGGGGACGGCTGGCACCACTCTACAGTCGCGGATGCCAATGTCAGTACGCGCTACTGCTTCGTCCTGCCGGACGGTCTCGAAATACCCGATCCCGCCTCGCGGTTTCAGCCGCAGGATGTGCACGGACCGAGCGAAGTGGTCGACCTTTCCTTCTATCGCTGGAAGACGAGCGACTGGACGGGACGGCCCTGGGAAGAGATGGTGATCTATGAGATGCATATCGGCTGCTTCACGCCGGAGGGTACTTTCAAGGCCGCGATCGAGCGGCTCGACCATCTGCAGGCGCTGGGCGTTACGGCGCTGCAGATCATGCCGCTGAGTGAATTTCCCGGCCGTTACAGCTGGGGTTATGACGGCGTGCTTCCCTATGCTCCGGACAGCAGCTACGGCCGGCCGGAAGATTTCATGGCGTTGGTGGACGCAGCGCACCAGCACGGCATCTCGGTTTTCCTGGACGTGGTCTACAATCACTTCGGGCCGGACGGCAATTACATCCCGGCCTATGCACCGCTCTTTACCGATCATCACAAGACACCCTGGGGCAACGGTATCAATTACGACGGCGACGGGTCGGAGATGATCCGCGAATTCATCATCGAGAACGCCATCTATTGGATCACCGAGTTCAGGCTCGACGGTTTCCGCTTCGATGCCGTGCATGCCATCAAGGACGATAGCTCCGAGCATCTGCTTCACGCGCTTGCCCGCCGCGTCAGGGCCGCGGCCGGCGACCGGCATGTTCATCTGATCGTCGAAAACGAGGAGAACGACAGCGACCTGTTGCAGCGTGACGAAAACGGGGAAGTGAAGCTGTTCACCGCCCAGTGGAACGACGACGTGCACCATGTGCTGCATATCACCGCCACCGGCGAAACCTTCGGCTATTATGCCGATTACGCTGGTGACGCCGGCAAGCTCGGCCGGGCGCTGGCGGAAGGTTTCGTGTTTCAGGGGGAACACATGCCCTATCGCGGCGGAAGCCGCGGCAAGCCGAGCGGCCATCTGCCGCCCACCGCTTTTATCTCCTTCATCCAGAACCATGACCAGATCGGCAACAGGGCGCTGGGGGATAGGGTTCTGGCTTCGAGCCCGGCTGATGTCGTCAAGGCAGTCGCCGCCATCTACCTGCTGGCGCCTGAGATCCCGATGCTGTTCATGGGGGAGGAATGGGGCGCCAGAGAACCTTTCCCCTTCTTCTGCGATTTCGACGAGGATCTGAACGAGAAGGTCAGGAAAGGCCGTCGCGAGGAGCTTTCCCGTCTCCCGGGCTTCGACGCCGACGACCTTCTCGACCCGACGGCGCCATCGACCTTTGCCGCCGCCAAGCTGGACTGGTCGAGACTCGCCTCTTCCGAGTTACTCGGTTTTTACAGGATGCTTCTCGACCTCCGGCACCGCAGGATCGTGCCTTTGCTGAAAGGCGCTGGCGCCGGAACCGCGGTCTATCGCTCGGCGGGAAGCGCGCTCGCGGTGGATTGGACCCTGGCGCAGAACCGGCGTCTTCATCTGCAGGCCAACCTCGGCGCCGAGGCGGTGCCGCTCGTCTCGCCGCAGGACGACGGCGAGACGATCTTCGGTCTCGGCGGAAGCGACGGCGGCGATCTCGCACCCTGGACGGTGATTTGGAATATCAGCGAGGCGTAACGGCGTGCTGACAGGAAGGCGATTAAACGATGAAACCTGCTGAGTTCGACAAGCTCGCCCGTCGGCACGGCATCAGCCCGACCAGGCCCAGTCCCGACAATCGGGAGGTGGCGATATCAGCCGAGACCAAGCGCAAGATCCTCTCGGCACTCAAGATCGACGTGCCGGGAAGCGCCGATCCCGCGACCTGCGCGTTACGGCCCAAGCCGGCGGCTAAGAAAATCGCCAGGTCATTTCTGCCCGATTTCCTTTCCGGCACGCGCGTCTGGGGCGTGAGCCTGCAGCTCTACGAGCTCCGTTCGGCGCGCAACTGGGGCATAGGAGATTTCGAGGATCTGTCGGATATGGCGGATCTCGCAGGATCGTTGGGCGCCGATTTCATCGGCCTCACCCCGCTTCATGCGCCGTTTCTCGCCGATCCAGACCGTTGCAGTCCCTACGAGCCGTCGAGCCGCCAGCATCTCAACCCGCTCTATATCGCGGTCGAGCGATTGCCGGGTTTTGCCTGCGGTCCCGAACTCGAACGGCATTTGGAAAGCCTTCGCCAAACCGATCTCGTCGACTACGTCGGCGTCGCACAGATCAAGCTGAGGGTCCTGCGCGATCTTTGGCCGGCCTGGCGACAGAGCAGCGTGATCGACGATGCCTATGATCCGGCCGATTTCGACGCCTTCATCACGCAAGGTGGTAACAACCTGCGGCTGCATGCGCTTTTCGAATGCCTCTCGTTTTCCATGGTCGAGCGCGGGACAGGCGCCGGCTGGCAACGTTGGCCGGCCGATTTCCAGCGCTTCGAAAGCGCCGCCGTTGCCGAATTCGAGCGCGAACACGCGGACGACGTCCTTTTCCACATGTGGCTGCAATGGCTCGCCCACCGGCAACTGATGCAGGCGGCGGACCGGGCGCGGAAGGCAGGCCTGCGGATCGGGCTCTATCTCGATCTTGCCGTCGGGGAGGCGGTCGACGGTTCGGCGACATGGAGCGAGCCGGATACCTATGTCTCGAAGGCCACCATCGGCAGCCCACCCGATCCATTCGCCGTGGACGGGCAGGACTGGCACCTTGCCGGATATCTGCCTTCCGCGATCGCGGCAGGAGAAATGTCGCCTTTCCGGCGCATGCTGAGCGCTGCCATGCGATATGCGGGCGCCATCCGCATCGACCACGCCGCAGCACTTCGCCGCCTCTTCCTGGTGCCATTGGGCAGCAGGCCGGACGGCGGCGCCTATGTCTGTTATCCCGCGGATCGGCTGCTGCAGATCCTCGCCGAAGTGTCCGCAGAGCATCGGTGCCTCGTTATCGGAGAAGACCTGGGCCTGATCCCCAAGGGATTGCAGGACGATCTTGCGACGGCCCACATTCTCTCCTACCGCATCCTTTCCTATGAACAGGACGAGAAGGGCTTCAAGCCGGCGGACGTCTATCCCGCCCTGGCTTTGGCCTGCATTTCGACGCATGACCACCAAACCCTTGCCGGCTGGTGGCGCGGCGCCGACATTCAGGCCCGGTGCGACCACGGCATCGTGCCGCCCGATCTCACCAAGAAGCACCTCGAAGACCGCAAGCGCGAGCGGAGGAACCTGAAAGCGGCGCTGAAGGCTGCCGGCCTCGAACTGCCGGCCAGGCTTTTCCAAGCGCGGGCAAGCGAGGAGACGCTGAGGGAATTGACCGTCAGCGCTTATCGCTTCATCGCCAGGACGCCCTCGCTTCTCGCCGCGGTCCGTCTCGCCGATCTCACCGACGAAAAAAGGCCAACCAATGTGCCAGGCACCAGCGACAGCTATCCGAACTGGAAGCCGAAGCTATCGGTTTTGCTCGCCGATCTGATGTCGAGCCCGCTGCTGAAGAGCGTGACGGCGGCAATGCGGGAGGAACGTCCGCGGGAGTGATTAAGGCCGGGCGAGCCGTTCGCTTCATCATTGTCGTTCGATAGGGCCTTGCGCTCATATGGAAATCGATCGTGGAGGGAACGAATAGGAAGCCGGCGAATTTTGAAGGAATAAGGACGGGGATTACCGAGATGAGGACCTGTCCGCTTTCGCCGCGTGAGATGCGGCGACTATATTGATGGAAAAAAGACCATGACGAGCGCATTCATCCTTATCGCATTGGCTCTGATCATCATCTACGCCGGCCCGACATTGCTGTTCATCTGCGTCGGATATGCCGATTATATGCTGGAGCGGCGAAGGCATATGGTGGCGTTGAAGCACGCCGTGAAGCGTCGCAGCGACGAGTTTTAGAGCCTTTCGCGGTAAAACCGCTTCGCACTTCTCCTGGAATGGCTCGAGGTGGCGGACGCCTTTCGTCGGCTTGTTACTCTGATTTCCCAGAAAAGGGATGCAGAGGCAGGTTTGCAAAACCCGCCTCCGGCAGAGGCGTTTGTGAAACGCCTCTGCGAATAGCTAGTCGTTCGCCGTGACCTTGACGCCAAGCAGCGAAGAAATGGTGTTCGGTGCGCCCATGGCCGCGCCGATGATCATCGGGACGGGAACCGAGCGCAAAGATTACCAGGAAGGGGTAGACAAGCACGATCATCGGTAAGCCGGCAGCCAGCGCATCGTCCTGCACATAGATGTTGAGGATACCGGCTCCGAGCACAAAGGGATACAGCGGCGCAAATCTGTCGAACCACATCCTGAAAGGCCCCGCCAGGAGAAGAACGAGCGCTGGCAGAATGAAAATGCCGAGATTTCTTGCGACATTCATGAGCTCGGGACCGAACGGTTCGGTGGAGGAATAAAGTCGGCCGATCTGGCAGGCCGCCCACAGAGCAGCGATCGCGGCCCCGGCATATCCGGCTGGTCTTGCTAACATCGCCGAACTTCCCTTAGTTCACACGTCGCGTTGGCCCGGTCCGTCCGTTCATCATATCCGCGCATATTCTCGGATTTACCACTCGGTCTCCGAAAAGTTCAACGCCAACGTGAGGGGATAGGCGACTGCATGCGCTTCGACAGAACGACGCGATGCCGCGGTCGTTCCGGTTTCGAGCGAAGTCTCGCCTCCTCTGATGTCTCAGCCAAATTCTGGAACAATGTCTGTCGTCCCCTGTTACATTGACGATAAAAGCGCGTGCCGCGTGAAGACAAGGCAGCTGGAGGGATCGATGAAGCGGAGCATAGGATTTGGGCTGGTTTTTGCGGTTGTGCTGACAGGCTGTACGACCGGAGCAGGCAGTTATTCGTCGGCAGGACTGGCACCCATTCCCGGCAGCATCACGTATAATGGGCAGCCTCGTACCAAGTTGACGAAATCGCCGGTGGGCTCTTCCTTCCCCCACACCTTCACAGATCAATGGGGGCGCCAGGTCGAGGAGATCTACATCATCCGGCCCGACCGGAGCTTGTTGATCGCCGAGCGCCACTACCGGCCGGTCTTCTCGCTCGACGACGACTAGAACGGGAGGATTTTAGGTCCCTTCGACCTGAATCTGAATCCTGTTCTCCGAAAGCCGCTCACACTTTTCGGCATCATGTTCCAGGAAGGAGAAATGATCATGCCGCGCCGCAAGAGCACTGAGACGACGACCCTCGACACCAAGGGAGCTAAGATCGGCGAGCCCGTTCCGAAAGCCGTCATCGATACGAATACGGCATCGGTCGGCGTTCCCCGACAGTCTGATCATGACCTGGCCGAAGAGCTCGGCGCGTTGCGAAAGCAGATCGGCACGCTCCAGCAACAGGTCCTCGATGCCGCCCGATCGGTAAAGGGGAGTGCCGGGAAAGCAATGCGTCAGACGGAAGCGGCGGTGAAGCTCTACCCGGCCTCAACGCTGCTGCTCGTCGCGGCGGTTGCCGGCGCACTTGCCTTTGCTGGGCGTCGTGCCGCCCTGCCGCGCCATCGGCCTCAACCGGCACTGCGGGAGTTGCGGGATCTCTACGACACGATCCGCGAGCGCATCTGACAAGATTTCAGGATTGTCAGCATCACGATTCTGGCCGACCCTTCATTATCGAAGCGAGGGGACGGCATGTTCGACATCATCATACGCAGCGCGCTGGATATCGTTGGGCGAACTGAGCGCCTTATCGAGGCAATGAGGCGAATGCTCCAGAATGACGACCTCGACGAAGTCGAGGTCTACGAGCTCGATCATGAGATCGAGCGGCTCGGGGACGTGGTTTTCAACGTGGACGAAGCCGTTCGATCGTTGGCACGCACGGTTGAATGCTGGCCGCAGGCCGCTCTCGCACACGGGATCCGACGGACATTGCATTGACGGTTGATGGCCGCTTTGGCAGCTGACGCGTCACCAATTCCGCTTTGAGTTAGCGTTGCCGATTCTGCGTGTCACGCCGATGTCACGCGACCGTCGCAGCAATATGTGCTTGATGGACACCGTTAGGCTCAGACCAGGCGCGGTGGGGCTAAAATTGCTTTTTTCGTTGGGGCATCGCAATGACCTTGAAATCCTCGGGGGAGAAATCTCCCCATGAATTCATCTTTCCGGTTCACACCCGGACGATCGCAGAGATCAGGTACAATAGTCTCAGCCGCATCATGACGGTGGTCTATCACGACGGCCATTCCTGCACGACTTCCGGCATACAAGGCCCCGCAATGCTGAGGATCCTCGCCCAGCGTCCGTTGGAGCGCTCTCCGTTTCTGTTGCAGACGGTCATCTGAGGGGAAAAGACGTGGCGGGCCTTTTCCGGTACGGCGCTGCTGGGCATCGGTTTGTTTAATCAGCACGGTCGTGCATCTATTTCCCCCGGGCTGCGTTCACTCCGAAGAGCCGGACCTATTGGAGAGAACGCCTATGACCTTTCCACCACCTAAAACCGAATCTCCCGCGGAGCGCTTCGAAGAGGCGACCGCAGCCGCGCGCGACGCTTTGGAAAGGCTGATTGCAGCCGCCAATGAAGCCGGATGGGGCACTGAGGAGATAACCGCAGCACTGCTTAAGGCCGCCCAGTCTTTAAGCGATGCCAACAAGAGAGATCCCGATCCGGCCGACGATCCCTCAATCAGCGACGCAGCCGCCAGGCAGGACCAGATCGGCCACGGCGAACTCTATGATTAGTGGGCGTAGCACTGGTTTTCCCCCGCGATGAGACGAGGGTTGCCGGAATTCATGTTCGAGTGTTGCATGTCTTTGCTCTCGGCACCCGTTCGCAATATGCGAAGGCTGGCTAGCCATGCGGGCGGTAGGGACGAGTTGCAAGATTATCGTCAGCGCATGAGCAGCGCGACCAAACCAACCCGGGAGTTTACCCCGAGCTTGGAATAGATGTTTCTGAGGTGGGTTCTGACCGTTTCGTAGCTGATGTGATCGGCTATGGCCACCTCTTTTGGAGAATGGCCCGAGGCTATGCTTGATGCGATCCGAATCTCCGTCGCAGTCAGTTTGTAGGCTTCCATTAGGAAGTCTCGCCGCTCATTGAGCGGCGTGGCCACCATCGGCTCGACAATGACGGCTACGGTCGGCCCCTCCAAGATCTCAGTGAATGCGTCGGACTGGAGCCGGAGGAGTGTGATGCGATAACTTGCCTTGTCCTTCCCCTTTGCAATCGCCGTATGCGGCCTTGTTTGCACACCTTTTCTGGAGGTCAGGAAATCGAGAACAGCGGTCGACCTCTCGCATTGAACTTCGAGCTTGCCGCCTGGGGCGACATGCATAGGAAAGCCAGTCGCCATTAAGGCTTCCGCGCTCTTATTCCATTGGCGTGCTCGCCCTTGCTCCGAAACGTAGATCAGTCCGACGCCGATGCTATCAAACAGGGTTTGCGTTGTCTGTCTTTCCGGGGCGAGTAAATCGCGCTTCCGGATGAAGTCGAAAGCTCTTTTCAAATGGGGAGCGAGTATCGTGTACCGCCCGGCTGCCTCCTTGTTGAAACCGGGATCCGCTGACGACGTGCAGGTCGATAGGACGAAGGTGCGGGTTTCCTCCCGAATGATGGAGACACCAATGCTCGTCTCGCATTGGGCCTGCCCCTTCAGCCAATCATTGTAGAATTCCGATTTGAGCAAGTCCTCGCGTGGAAAGATCTCGTCTCCGCAGACACCCTGACCGACGGGCACTGAGCTCAATCTCGGAATCCAGGGGTTCACTGCGGCAAAGTGGCTGCTGAACTGGTCGACCTCATTCCTCGAAAACCCCGATACGTAGGGAACATGGGCCACAGGCGAGGCAGATCGTGGTAATGGAGGGCAGCCTTTCCATTCGGCGAGGTTTGCGCAACGCGATCTAGAAAATCCTGCCAGTTGCACTCACCGAATAGACTTCCATAGATCAAATCTATCAGCTCAGATGAAGCGTCTTTTGACTGGAGCATGATCTTTCTGAAAATCCCATAGCGAGTATTTTCGGTATTAAATAACGTTGGTCAGGTAAAGACAACAGCAACCCCATGTAATATCAAATCGGCGACCATGGACATCAGTTGCACATCGCAGTGCGGCACTGCTCGCTGCTTCAAGCGAGCGGGTATGGCCAAATCAATAGGTCTCACCGGCCGATCGTGGCGACGGAGCCGCGCAGGACGAGGCTCGTGCGGACGCGCAGACGTTCGACGGCAAGAGGGGTGCGTTCGATACGGGCGATGAGCCGCTCGCCGGCGAGCTTGCCCATCTCGTAGACGCGCTGGTCTACGATGGTGATCGGCGGAACGGTGACGCTGGTCCAGTCGGCGTCGAGAAACGAAATCATCGACACGTCCTTGGGGATCGACAGGCCGAGCGATTGTAGCGACTTGAAGATGCGCAAGCCGACGAGGCTGTCCGATGCCAGCAGCGCCGTCGGCGCGGCACTGTCGGCGAGCAGGCTTTTGATCACGCCGTCTGTCTGGCGCTGGTCCGTGGCTCCGAGCCTGACATAATGAAGAGGGTTCGGCAAACCCGCCTCGGTCAGGACGCTGACAAAACCTTCTACGCGTTCGCGCACGGCGGAATTCGAGATCCGCCCGATATCTGTGGGCCCGCCGCCCTCGGCATCCATAGCAGAGACGTAGGCGAGGCGGCGATGTCCTTGCTCGATCAGATACCGGGTCGCCGCGATGGCCGCATCCCGGTCGTCGCCGGTCACGGCGTCGACATCGAGTTCCGGGATCGCCCGGTCGAACAGGACGAGCGGCACGCCGGCGCGGCGGACGTGGTGGAGATGATCGATGCTGTCGCAGCGGGCCGGAGTGACGATCAGGCCATCGACGCGTTTGCCGATCAGGAGGTCGACGGCCGATTTTTCCGCATCGAGCTCTTCGCCCGAATTCGCGATGATGACGTTGAATCCCGCGAGGCGGGCGGCATCGCTGATGCCGCGCACCGCCAGGCTGAAGAAAGCGTTCTCGATATCGCCGACCACGACCCCGATGATACCGGATCTTCCGGTGCTCATGCTCCGGGCGAGTTCGTTCGGGCGGTATTCGAGGGCGGCGGCGGCCGCCATGACCTGATCTGTGATCTTGGCGCTGACCACGCCGTAGCCGCCGAGAACGCGGGCGGCCGTCGCCTTCGAGACCTTTGAGGCCTTCGCGACGTCGGCGACCGTGACTGCACGTTTCGGATGAGCGGAATCTTCCATGGGCCGAGGACTACAAGAGTTGTTGACGGCAGGTCAATTGACGGATATCAAATATGTCGTGAGACCGGTCTCTTTATATCAGAGACCGGTATCTTGTCCACAAATCTCTGTCGCGATGCGCGGCAGCGTGGGACGACAATGCCGACAAGAGCATTCCTTTCAGAGCGGAGAACGACGATGAAGCCTTTTCTATTTTTTCCGGCCATCATGGCCCCGTTGCGGGCCGGCCTTGTCACATGCCTTCTTGCGATGGGGGCAGGTTCTGCGGCCGCAGCCGACAATCCCTATAACCTGATCGAGCCAGGGACTATCAGCGTCGGCACGATGGGCGATTCCAAGCCCTACACGTTTGCCACGGCGGACGGCCAGTTTACCGGTTTCGATATCGAGTTGTTTCTCAACGTCGTCTCCCGCCTCGGCTTTCAAAAAGACAAGGTGACGTTTACGGGCCAGGAATTTTCAGCACTCCTGCCGTCGGTCGCAAACGAAAGGTTCGACGTTGCCGTTGCGGCGATCGGAACCACCGAAGCCCGCAAGAAGACCATCGACTTTTCCGACGGCTATCTTGCCGGTTATCTCTCCGTGCTGACCCCGGATGCCGGTATCAAGGATGCCGATGGCCTCAAGGGCAAGCGTCTCGGGGTCGTGCAGGGGACCTTGCAGGAAGTCTATGCGGCCAAGAATTTCGAGGGAACCGATCTGGTGAAATTCCCCGACAACAATTCTGCCGTGGCTGCCCTCAACAACGGAACGGTCGATGCGCATTTTCTCGACTACGAGGCCGCCAAGCAATATGGCGAGCGCTATCCCGCGCTGAAGGTTGCCGTGAATATCCCCTCCTTCGATGCGCCTGCTGGCTTCGTGGTCCGAAAAGGAAATGACGCCTTTCGCACGGCGCTCAACGGCGCGCTTCACGATGCGATGCAGGACGGCACCTGGAAGACCCTTTACGAAAAGTGGTTCCCCGGCTCGCCGATGCCGGAACAGTATCTTCCCAAGAAGTGACGCCGCAAGCCGCCCGCTCATGGCGGGCGGCTTACCAAGGCTCTGCCGGACGGCGGCGTCCGCGCCGGGCAAGAATTCATGGGGATCTGAATGAACTGGCTTGAAAATCTGCGCCGCAGCTTCCTGGACTGGGACGCCATGGCGGAAGTTCTGCCGAGCATGATCAGCGTCGGCCTGAAGAATACGCTGATCCTGGCCGCTGCCTCGACCGTGCTCGGCGTCATCATCGGTATGGCGCTTGCCGTGATGGGCATCTCGCAATCCCGCTGGCTGCGGCTGCCGGCGCGCATCTACACCGATGTTTTCCGCGGGCTTCCGGCGATCGTCACGATCCTGATCATCGGCCAGGGGTTTGCCCGGATCGGGCGCGAGATCTTCGGTCCGTCTCCATTTCCGCTCGGCATCCTGGCGCTCAGCCTGATTGCCGGAGCCTATATCGGCGAAATTTTCCGGTCCGGCATTCAAAGCGTCGAGCGCGGCCAGATGGAAGCCTGCCGGGCTCTCAGCATGAGCCATGGGCAGGGCATGCGCCTGATCGTCATCCCACAAGGCATCAGGCGGGTTCTGCCGGCGCTGGTCAATCAATTCATCGGAAACGTCAAGGATTCCAGCCTTGTCTACTTCCTCGGATTGCTCGCTTCCGAGCGGGAGATCTTCCGGGTCGGCCAGGATCAGGCCGTCGTCACCGGCAATCTGTCACCGCTGCTGCTGGCGGGCGTCTTCTATCTCGTCATCACCGTTCCGCTGACCCACTTCGTCAACTATATCGATGCGAGACTGCGGCTGGGAAAACAAGGCCGCGGCTCGGGTGTTGCGAGCGGATTGGTCGAGGTAAGCGAGTTGCGGGCCGCTGGCCCCCATCCCACGGGCACGGCCGAGGAGAGTACGCCGCGCTTCAAAGGCGGCGCCCTGAACATCCGAGACCTCGCCATGGCCTACGGCGATCTCGACGTGTTGAAGGGTGTTGATCTCGACATCGCTGCCGGAACCGTCACTTGCATCATCGGCCCTTCCGGCTCGGGAAAATCGACGCTGCTGCGATGCATGAACAGGCTTGTCGAGCCGAAAGGCGGCGACATCCTGCTCGATGGCGAGAGCATCCTGGCGATGAAGCCGGAGAGGCTGCGCCGGCGAGTGGGCATGGTGTTCCAGCACTTCAACCTGTTTCCCGATCACACGGCACTCGAAAACGTCATGCTTTCGCTGACCAAGATCAAGAAGATGCCGAGGCAGGAGGCGCAGCGCATCGCCGAGGCGCGTCTGGCGGAGGTCGGTCTCGCAGAGCGTAGGGATCATCGGCCCGCAGGCCTGTCGGGTGGGCAGCAGCAGCGCGTCGCCATCGCCCGCGCGCTTGCCATGGATCCGGAGGTGATGCTCTTCGACGAAGTGACAAGTGCGCTCGATCCCGAACTGGTGAAGGGCGTGCTCGACCTGATGGCCGCTCTCGGTCGACAGGGCATGACGATGGCCGTGGTGACGCATGAGATGGGATTTGCCCGCAGGGTGGCAGACCAAGTCGTCTTCATGGATGAGGGTCGCATCGTCGAGGCCGGCTGCCCGGAGCAGATCTTCGACAATCCCAAAAGCGAGCGGCTGAAGCGCTTCCTTGCGGAAGTTCTCTGAAGCGCCTGAGGCAACGCATGGTGCCCCCGGTCGTCCTCATGCCGGGTGCGCCGGATTTCATTCGATCTAGCAAGAGCAGACAACAAGGTTATCGACATGAATGCTTCCACCAAACCTTCGAAGGTCGTCGTCATCGGCGGCGGGATCTTTGGCGTCTCGACGGCTGTCCATCTGGCACGGCTCGGGGTCCGCATCGTGCTCATCAATGACGGCCCGCTCGCCAACGGCGCCTCCGGTCGTTCGCTCGCCTGGCTCAATTCGGCGCGCAAACGCACCGATGCCTATCACCGGCTGCGGTTGGCCGGCATAGATCGCTACCGCACGCTGGCCGTCCGGTATCCCGATGCGCCGTGGCTGTGCTTCGATGGCGGCCTGACCTGGGATGCGGACGATGCCGGCAACGAGATCGCTGAGATCTTCGACTATGAGCGCGATCTCGGCTATCACGCGCAGTGGCTCGCCCCCGAACGAATTGCTGCAGCGACGCCGGGTGTCGATGCAAGTGTGGTGACGCGGCAAGGCGCGATCTTCAACCCCGGGGAGGGCTGGGTCGATCTTCCGTCCTTGATCGCCACGCTTGTGGAAGAATTCCGCACGCTGGGCGGCGAGATCATCACGGACGCGGGTCGCGCGACGGTCGATATTGAAGGCGGGCGCGCCCGTGGCGTGATCACCGCAGACGGCATGCGCCGCGACGCGGATGCCGTGCTGCTTGCTGCCGGCGGCGACGTTCCCGCAATCGTTGCCGAGGCCGGCCAGCATATCGGCGATGCAACGCCCGTCGCCCTTCTCGTCAGGACAAAGCCGATCCGCCACCCGTTGAAGGCCGTGCTCAATACCCCTCGCGTCGCCATCCGGCCGACGCCCAACGGTGGCTTCGCGCTCGATTCCGCCTGGTCCGAGGAGGAGGTGAGCGTGAAGCCCGACGGCAGCTATGAAATCAGACAATCGACGCTGGAGGGGCTGCTGCGCGAGGCTTCCAGGGTTCTCGAAGGCAATCCTGCGCTGGAGGTCGAAGATTATGGGGTCGGCCTCAAGCCTATCCCGGGCGACGGCGAGCCCGTTTTCGGCGAACTGCCGTCGATCCCGGGTTATTTCGTCGCCTTCAGCCATAGCGGCGCCACCCTCGGCCTGATTGCCGGCGAACTGCTGGCGGACGAGATCGTCACTGGACGCAGGCATCCGCTGCTGGCGGAATTTCGGCCGGAGCGTTTCAGCGCGTCGCGACGATGAAGGCCGGAGCGGAGGCCGATGCATCCTTCTGAGCCGTCGAGCGTTCTATCGCCAGGAACAACTGGAGACACATCATGCTCAAGGACGAACTCGGGGACACCGGCACAAACAAGGATATGCGCGACGCTGTGGAAACCGCGCCGGCCTCCTTCGAAGAGGCGGGCATCAACCCTGATCTTATCAGACGTGAGGGTTTCGCCAGCGAGGCCGAATATCGGGCATATATTGCGACGCTCGGTGGTTATGCTTCCGTTGGAGACACCGTCGAGGAGCCCCTCCCGATCTACGAAGGTCATGTGCTGGAAGGCCGTCTGCAAGAACTGCGAGAAGAACTCGAAAACCTCCGCGCTCGCCTTCACGTGATCCAACATCAGGCCGCGACCGTCGTGACGGAGAACGTCCGATGGGCCGATGCCAGCGCCCATGCGCAGCTCGGCAATCAGCCTTGGCTCAAGCTGGCAGGTGCAATGGCGGCGACCTTCGTCGCCACCAGGGGCATCATGCGTTTGCCGCTGGGAGCCGTGGCGACGACGGCGCTACCGTTGGTGGCGGCGGCGATGAACCGGAAGCTCGCCAAGCGTCGATAAATATCAGGCAAAGCCGATTTCCGCGAGCAGAGGCAGGTGGTCCGAGGCAATCCTTGTCAGGCGGTTTTCCAGGACCGCCGCCTGTTTGACGATGAGATCGTCAGTGACGAAGATGTGGTCGAGGCGCATCAGCGGGTAGCGCGAGGGAAAGGTGGCTCTCGGCGCGGCGCTGCCTGCGAGCTGGGCGTCCTTCAATGACCGCGCGGCAAGTCGGTAAGTCGCCGATGACGGAATGGCGTTGAAATCGCCGCAGAGGATGGTTGGAAGAGGTTCATCTGTCGTGCCGCGTAGCCAGCCGGGGTTCAGCAATGTCGTCATCTGCCGGATGCGCTCGCGGCCGCGAAGGCCGAGATGGGTGTTGACGACCAGCAGTTTTCTGTTGCCGACCAATATTTCGACGGAAATGGCGCCGCGCTGTTCGCCGATGGATGGCAATGGTCCGGCCTTGACCGCGCCGGTCGGCAGCGAAGTGATGATCGCATCGCCATACTGCTCCTCAGCGATCGACAGCGCCGGATGGAAATGAGCCTGCATCTTCAAAAGCGAGGCGATCGCATGGGCCTGGTCGACGCCGCCGGTCCTGCGGCGGAGGACGTCGACCTCCTGAAGAGCGACGATATCAGCCTCAGCCTCGGCAATGACAGAAGCGATGCGGCCGGGATCGAGCTTCCGGTCGCCGCCGATACAACTGTGCACGTTATAGGTCAGGATTTTGATTGATTGATCCGGCATAGGCCCTGCTGAACTCGTTCCCCCCGGGGAAACATAGAAGCTCCCCTGGAAAACATAGAACTGGTTCTGCAGGGAACACAAAACTCGTTTGATCGTTCCCGATCATCGACCATCGCGCTCGCACTCCTGAGGACAATCGATGAGCTTGAAAAGCATGATATGGAATGGACTGCTCGTTGCTGCCCTTTGTCTTGCGGTCTTTCTCCTCTATCGAATATTCCAACAATATAGCCTCGATCAGATCGTCCAATCGGTTCGCAGCATACCCCTTTCGACCTTTTGCACTGCACTTCTCTTTGCGGCGGCGTCCTATCTGTGCCTCAGTTGCTTCGACCTCCTGGCGATCCGCTCGCTCGGCAAATCCTTGCCCTACCGGAATATCCTGCTCGCCTCGTTCATCAGCCTTTCGCTCGGGCATAATATCGGCTTTGCCGGGCTGAGCAGCGGCGCTTTTCGCTATCGTTTCTATTCACGCTGGGGGCTGACGGCGGAGGACTTGGCGAAGATCATCCTGTTTTGCGGTGTCACGGTAGGGCTCGGGCTGATCACGCTTGGCGGCATCGCCATGATCGTCAATCCCGGCGATGCCGGGCGCCTTCTGCGCATCGACCCGGCAAGTGTGCGCATCTTCGGTTTGCTGGCGCTGGTCGTGCCGGCTCTCTATGCGGGCCTGGCGTTTTTCATCCGCGGCACGTTGGGGCTGTGGCGCTGGTCGTTTCAGTTGCCACCATTTTCGATCGCGGTCGCACAGGTTGCGGTCGGGACGATCAATTTCATGCTCGTCTCCGCCTGCCTGCACCAGATGCTTTCGGCCTTCGGCGACGTTGCCATCTTCAGGTCGGTGACGGCTTACGTGCTTGCCAATTCGGCGATCCTCGCGACGCATGTTCCGGGCGGTCTCGGCGTGCTCGAGGCGACAGTCTCCTATGTCGTGCCGAAGGAGGCGTCGATCGGCGCGCTGATTGCGTTCCGCTGCGCCTATTTCTTTATTCCACTGGCGCTCGGCACGACGCTGCTCGTCATCAGCGAGGTCGTTTTCCGACGGAGGTCAGGCGGGGCGAATGAGGCGGCGGACGAGCGCGCCGAGGCCCAATCGGTTTAAAACTGTGAACGGTCGAACCGGGTCGAAGATCGCCGTGCCTGAAATCGGTGAAATGCTGCCCGACAGCTCGACGGTGAATTCCCGTAAACCCCGAGGCCCGTCATTGAGAGCGTCGACCGCCTCGATCAACGTGCCGCTTTGCATCAAGGCTGCGGCGAAGGTTTCCGGGGTGGTTCCGAGATATTCCGAAAGCAGGTGATTGCGCAGATCCGCGATCGCGCCGCGGTGCGCGTCACTACCTGCCTCAAACAACATGTCGCATTCGCCATCCAGCCCTTCCGAGCGATTGTTGAGATTGGAGGAGCCGATGCGGACCAGCTCGTCATCGGCGATGATCAGTTTGGAATGGACGAGCACCTCCACCTCGCCGTTCTCTCCGGGCGTGACTGGCCCGGGTACGACGGCATAATAGACGCGCAAGCGATCGGCGCGATCGGCGCGTTTGAGGCGGCGGATGACGCGGTCGCGATTGCCGCCCATGACAAGCTTTTCGATCAGCCCATGAGAACTGCGCGTGCAGATGATGACGACCTCGGGGCCGTCCTCCTCCTGCAGCCGCGCCGCGATGGCGTCAGCGACGCGGAAGGAGGCGAGATATTGCGCCTCGATGTAAAGCTGCCGCCGCGCCCGGGCGATGACGTCCAATGTCATGGCGATTCCGTCGCTGATGCCGGCGCGAAAAGCGGTCGACGGCTCCGTCAGCGCGAAGCTGACCGCGATGTCCCTCATCGAAACGGCGAGATCGTCCGGCCAGGAAAAAGCGACATCTTCGGCCAACGGCAGGTGGTTTTCACCGGTCGCGTTTTCCCAGCGCCGCCTGGCGATATCGCCGATCAACCTAGCAGCATCGCCGGCGACCATTGCCTGAACGTCGTGCAGGGGATCGTATGAAACGCCCTCGGGATCGCGCCGAAGTTTATCTTTGGCGCGATGAAGCCAGGTGTCCCATCGCCGCGATGTCAGGTCCATGCCGCCAATGAAGGAGACGGCATCGTCGATGCAGACGAGCTTCTGATGGTGGCAGCCGCGCACCGCGCGCTGAAGATCGAAGCGCAGATCGATCCGGTCATTCCTTGGGAAACTCTTCTTGCGAAGCAGCCGGAGCGACTTGTCCGAATAGATGGGACCGAGCGTCCAGACGAGGATGCGTATTTCGAGCTGCGGATTTGCGGCCGCCAGTTCATGCAGTAGGTCGGACAGGGTCTCGTCGGATTTGTCAGGTTCCATCGGGATGTCGGGGTTGAAATCCCAACCCACGATCCAGACGGTGCGCCGTGCCTGCCGTAGTGCGCGCGCCAACTCCGCAAAGTAGCTATTGCCGTTGATCAGGAAGGTCGTCTTCGCAGCGCTCCCTTGGAAACGCAAGTCGCTGCCATCCTGTTTTTGGCGGTCGCTCGGCCGTTGTGATTTTGTCTGGGGCAAGCTCGGGTTATTGAAGATGGTTTCGAATGTCGTCATGATTGCCTCGGCTCTAACTGCGAGAGCAAACGCTTGGAATATTTTTGGGTTCCCTGCGGCGCCAGATGAGGCGGTCTGGTTGGTAGGGGCCGGCGATACGAAGTGCAAGGAAACGAGATGTCACAACGAGCAGGCAGCGCCGATCTTCCCCTTCACGGGGGACGCGTGCCGTATTGGCTTGGCGACAGGATGACGCGGCTCGGAACGCTGATCACCGAGGCGATCGTCCATCATTATGGCCGCGACGAATTCCTGCGCAGGCTCGCGCATCCCTTCTGGTTCCAGTCCTTCGGCGCGGTAATGGGCATGGATTGGCATTCTTCCGGCATCACCACCAGCGTTCTCGGTGCGCTGAAGCGCGGGCTGAAGCCGCGTGCCGGCGAGCTCGGTCTGCATGTCTGCGGCGGCCGCGGCGCGCATTCGCGCAAGACGCCGCTGGAGCTCGTCTCGATCGGCGAGCGTGTCGGTCTCGACGGCGAGGGGCTCGCGACCACGAGCCGTCTTATTGCCAAGGTCGACAGCGCCGCCCTCCAGGACGGGTTCGACCTTTATCTACACGGGTTCATCGTCGCCGATGACGGCCATTGGGTGGTCGTGCAGCAGGGCATGAACGGCGATAAGCGGCAGGCCCGGCGCTATCATTGGCTATCCGAAGGGCTGGAGAGTTTCGTCGACTCGCCGCATGCGGCAATCGAGGGAAGAAGCCAGGGTGAGATCGTCAATCTTGCCGACCGGCGTGCCGAGCGCTCGCGTCGCGGTCAGCTCGATCTGCTGGCGACCCTCGGTCCCGACCGGATCATCCGCGAAGCCGCCGCACTGCTGCGTGCCGAAGCGCCGGCGCCCGAACCCGCCGAACAGCCGATGCTGCCGCATCTGATCATGCCCGCCCATCACGATGTCCGCGAGAGCGACGTCAACATGCGGCGCCTGCATGGAAATCTGGCTGCCGCCGCCGACCGCGGGCCGGCGGATTTCGAAGAGCTGCTGCTCGTTCCAGGCGTCGGCGCCCGCACGGTGAAGGCGTTGGCGATGGTGGCGGAAGTCGTCCACGGCGCGCCTTGCCGTTTTTCCGATCCGGCGCGCTTCTCGATCGCCCATGGCGGCAAGGACCGCCATCCTTTTCCGGTCCCGCTCAAGGTCTATGACGAGACGATCGCCGTGATGAAATCGGCGGTGCAGAAGGGCAGGCTCGGACGCGAGGAGGAGTTGCAGGCGCTCAAGCGCCTGGACGACCAATCCAGGCAGATGGAACGCTATGTGACCGGTCCCGACCTCAAGGAAATCATCGCCGGCGAAGTCCGCCAATCCGCCGATTTCGGCGGCCGGAGCGTCTTCGGCTGGGAGGAACCGCCCGCAGAATAGGGCACGCTTTATGCCATGATCTTAACTCGCTGAGCCAGGCAGGACGACCTCGCCGTTTTCCTCACCATCCCAGTACCGGATGGAGGACGCTGAAACCTTGATAAGAACGATCCCAGGAGTATCCACTCCTTCAGGAAACCACCGCTCGAGATCGGGCACCCAATGTTCTTCGAATGCCGCCTTGTCCCGCACCAGCGAGGCGAAGCCCTCGACAGCGATGAAAATCCCCGGCTTGCCGAGGAGGCTGGGAGGAGCCGTGAACGTCAGCGAGACGGTGTCGATGCCTTCGATCTCCGTGATTTTCCTGCTGTCTTCATACGAGAAGAACCAGGAATCCCCGTCATATTCGACGTCGCCGTTATTGCTCATCGGTCGGGCCGAGATGCGGCCCGACCCGGCATTCGTCGACAGCATGCAGAAATCGATCTTCTTCAGTTGCGAGGATAAGTCTTCGAGGGTCATGGACGCCATTGCGATCTCCCGGGTTTGAATGCTGGGGAGTAGCGTGCAAGCGCCCAAATTGTTCCGCGGAAGGCTCCCGGCGGCATCTTTGCCCACGAAGTCATTGCCAGGGATGATCTGCATAGCGGAAAAATCGTGTCGCCCGTCGCGGATTTGCTGGAAAGCGTCCTTCGCACAGCTGAAAAGACGCGCGGCGCGGCCATGCATCTTATAGAAACAGGAGCCGCTTCACCATCGGCCCGAGCTGCGAATATGGCAAGTACGACGCGCCGACCACTAACATCGGCAGCAGTGCCGGCACCAGAACAGGCAGGACGTTACCCTTGTTGATCAGCATCGTGGACGTCTTCAGTGATGCGAGGTAGACCGGTTTCACGTCGCGGAATTCCGCCACCTCTGGCTCGCTTTCATCACCGACGACATTATCCCCGAGCGTCGCACGTTCGCTCCATCGCTCGAAATCCGTCACCTTCGAGAGAGACAGCAGGATCGTCTTCCTTTTCAGACGGGAGACTTGCATGGCGACGCCGACGAGTGGAACAGCATAGTAGATCACGACCACCATCAGCCACGCCCCGCAGACGGCGGTGAACAGACCGGGGGTCACGGTCTCGCGCTGCATCACATGGCCGACGCCGGCCGCGAAGACGGAACTCACCGCAAGCGTGAAGAGGCCATAGCCGGCTTGGTAATAGCTGAGGAAGCCGAGGCCGCCATGGCCGTCGGGATGCGTGACCACGAGACGGAGATGGCACCTTGCGACGCTCGACAGGAATAGGCACCAGATCACATGCTTCCATACGAGACGCGTCAGCAGGAACCAGTAGACGGTGTTGCCGACTGCCAGGCACCAGAAGCCTGTCATCGAAATGCTTCCGTCGCCGACCGCCCATGGGGGCGCGGATCCGCCAAGGAACGTGGACGCATTGAAGACCGTCGCGGCGAGCGCCAAACCTAAGCAGATGAGTTCCGGAAAGCCGGCAGTTGTTCGAGCGCCTGCATCACGCAGCGCCTTCCGGGTGTCTGGGATGGATTGCGACGACACGAGCGGAATCCTAAAGAGGATTGAAACGCACTCGTCGAGGGCGAAACCGATGGGCTTTTCCGCCAGCGTCAGCAGGACCGGCGCGATCAGGAACTTTGCCCACGCTCCCCAGTCGTGAAGGAAGAGGCCGGCCCCGTGTCCGCCGCTGGTCGCCAGCAGAAGCAGCACCGGGATTGTCCAGCACAGGCCTGCAAAGACGAATGCCCGCCATCCGCGCTTGCGTATGCCAAGCCGGGTCATCAGCTCGTAGAACGGCCCGCCATGCATGATCCGCAGGCGATCGTCGTCGCTGGCCATTCTACCCCTCCGCGGCCACCACCTTGGCTTGCTGCGTGCGTATCGCGGCCGCCGCAGCGGCAGCGCCGTCCCTGTCGTCGCCGCCGACCTGCACCGACGGCGTCGCGAATTCGATGCCGTTCGCCTGGAAAGCCTCTCGAATTTTGGCATAGGCCTTGCGCCGGGATATAGGTTTGCATTCCGGGCACTGTCGTCATCGCAAAGCTGAGAACGATGCCATAATCGCCGAACTCCTCGACACCCTTCATCTTCAGCGGCTGGATAAACATCGGCCCCAGTTCCGAATCGGCCTGCAGCTCGGCGCCGATCTTTTTCGCGAGCTTGCGCGCCTTCTCTATGTCGGTGTCGTAGCTGACATTGACCCGGAATTTGTCGATGACCCAGTCGCGGCTCATGTTCTCGACGGCGCCGAGCTCGCCGAACGGAACGGTGAACACCGGGCCGCGGTGATGACGAAGCCGCACCGACCGGAGGCTGAATCCCTCGACGGTCCCTTTGTAGCTCTTCGCCTGAATGTATTCGCCGACACGGAAGGCGTCGTCGAGCATATAGAAGACCCCGCTGATGACGTCCTTCACCAGCGTCTGCGATCCGAAGCCGAGCGCCACGCCGAAGATGCCCGCACCTGCGATCAGCGGCCCGATTTCGACGCCGAGCTCCGCAAGCACGATCAGCCCGGCGATAGCCGCCACCATCACGGCCAGCACGTTCCGGAAGATCGGCAGCAGGGTGCGAAGCCGCCCCCGCCGGGCAGCCTGCGAAGGATCGTTTCCAGCTTCGGCCTGCACCGAGAGGCGCCGGTCGATCCACGACTTCGCCAGGTGCCATGCGAGATCGGCAAGCAGCAGGACGACGATGCTCTTCAGAAGTCCGTAGGCCACCGAGGCCACGGCAGGATCGCTGTGAACAAGCGAGTTGGGATCGACCCTCCACACGATCGCCACCCAAGCGACGGCGACGGCGACAACGACGGCCCGGCTGCCGCGGACAAGCAGGACGCGCTTGGTGCTGTCGGGTTCCGAGGGGATCATGCCGGTTGCAGTCTGACCGGCGAACCGAAGCACCGAGGGCAGCGCCATCGCGTAGACGCCCAGCCAGAACAGGCCGCGGAGACCGACGCACCAGAGCGCCCAGACGATCACGAAGGCAAGGCAGAGCGCGATGCGCATCCGAAAGGGCCTCTCGGACGAGGAGACGACACCCTCGACGGCCAAAGCGAGAAGAACGAACGAGAAGCAGAACGAGATCGCCGCAGTCACCGAGGGGTCGACTGACAAAGGCCGGCCGAGGCTTGCCGCTGCCACCCCGACGATCGCAGCGCCCGCGAAGATCTTCGTCCGCCTCCGAGCGGGAACTGTCAGCATGGCCGTGTCGAGCAGAGCCGAGATCGCTCGATATGCCAAGAGCGCCAGTAGCGAGACGAGGAGTACGATGCGTGGGAGTACGGGCCAATCGAAGGCGAAGTAGACGGCGGCCATCGCCGCAGCAGAGATGCCAATGGCCAGCAGGCGCTCCTGCAGCCCTTCCGCGCGCCTTCTTGATCGCACAAAAAGACGTTCGGCGAAAAGTCCGACCGCCGTCAGCCCAAGGAATGCGACGAAAACAGGCAGCCGGCCATGGGAGAGCGCATCTTCTCTCGTGCGAGCAGCGGCGGCGATCACCTCGGCGGGAATCCTTGGGATTGCCTGAACGGCGCCATCGATCCGGCTCCGGGTGGCCGCTTCCCATGTTGCCAGCCCGGCATCCGCTTCCTGGGCAGCCGCGAGCGTCGGGCCGGGCGCCTTCTCCAGCCATGACCGGACCTCGGGATCCTGCAATAACCGCACGAGATCGTCGACCTTCTGCGGCCGCGGCGCTTCCTGGGCAGTGGCGACGACGGACATCAACACGAACAGGACGAATCCACCGATCCATTTCATGCGCATGTCCTTCTATTTCTCGAATGAGAAGACCTTCTTCCAGTCCGCTTTCATATCGACAACCAGCCAGTTGCGGCGCTCCGCTTCGTCGAGCGCCTTGTCGAGCTTGCCGATTTCGCTCTTTCGATCGTAGGCGACCTCCCGTTCCGCATCCGTGTGATGGACGATCATCGCAAAGCTCGGACCCTTGGCGGTGACCCATCGCAGCATCTCGTAGTCGCCGTCAGAATTCCCGGCCACGAAGATCGGCTTGCGCCCGATGAACTTGTTGATGCCGGAAGGCTTGCCGGCGCCGTCGTCGACGAAGTCGATCTTCGGCAGCCTGTTGAGCACGGGCTCGTCGCCGACAATGGCATATTCCGTCGTGATGGTGCTGCCGACCACCTGTTCCGGCGGAATGCCGTACATTTTCTCGGTCACCGGCCGCATGAATTCGACGCCGCCGCCGGAGACGATGTAGGTCTTGAAGCCGTTGGCCCTGAGGTAATCGAGGAGTTCGCGCATCGGCACGAAGGTCATCTCGTCGTAAGGCTTTGCGGTTTTCGGGTGCTTGGCGCTCGCAAACCAGTCGGTGACGATCTTCGAGAACTGGTCCGTCGTCATCCCGGCATGCGTCGTCATCGCGAGATCCATGATCCCTTTCTCGCCGCCTTTCATCACGCCCATAGGATCGCCTGCCAGCACCGACTTGAACGGCTCCTTGGTCTGCCATTCAGGGTGCTCCGCTGCGAGCGTCTTCACACGGTCGAGCATAAAAGCAAACTGGAAGTAGATGGGTTGCTCCGACCAGAGGGTGCCGTCATTGTCGAAGACCGCGATCCGGTCTTCGGGCACGACGTATCCTTCGCCGCCCTCGGCTGTCGTTGCCTTGACGAAATCCATGATCCTGGTCTTTGCCGCGGTATCGTTCCAGGACGGCAGGACCTCCTGCGCCACGGCCGTTCCGACGACTCCACTGACGAGCAGCAGCGCGGCGACGAGAAATGATGCAAGCACGGTATCGGAAGCCTGGAAACGCCTTCTCATTTCACTTCTCCTTCGGTGCGCCTGACGCAGCGGAAGCCGACATGGCTGGTGGACGTATCCTCGGGCTCGGCGTGGCGGGCGGCAGGACGGTAGCGTCTGCAGTAGTTTGGGGCGCAGAGATGGGAGCCGCCCTTCAGCACCCGCCGGGCTATCCGGATTTCCGGCTGGCGCGGATCGTAGCTTGCCTCGGCGTCACGCCCGCGTGGGTTGCTCGGAATGCAGCACGAGTGCTTCGCCGGTTCAGGATGCCGGGTCGACCAGTAGTCGCTGGTCCATTCCCAGACATTGCCGATCACGTCGTAGAGGCCGAAGCCGTTCGGCGGGAACGAACGCACGGGCGAGGTGCGTTCTTGGCCTTTCGGCTTCATCGAGTGGGTAGGGAACGTGCCGCTCCAGGTGTTTGCCATCGGCACACCGCCCGGCGCGAACTCGTCGCCCCATGCATATTCCGCATCATCCAGCCCGCCGCGGGCGGCAAGCTCCCATTCGGCCTCCGTCGGTAAATCGAGCCCGGCCCACTCCGCATAGGCAGCGGCGTCCGCGTAGGCGACATGTACGACCGGATGATCGAGCTTGCCGCGCAGATCGCTGAGACCGCCGAGGGGGCGGCGCCAGTTCGCACCGAACTTGAATGTCCACCACTGGGAGATGTCGGCGCCGTTCACGGCTTTCGGCTGCGTGAATACCAGCGACCCCGCCCTCAGCATCTCGGGCTTCGCACCGGGATAGTCCTTCGGATCGGGAGCTATCTCTGCGACGGTGACATATCCGGTCGTCTCGACGAATTGCTTGAACTGCCTGTTGGTGACCGGCGTCAGCGACATCCAGAAGCCGTCCACCTTGACCGGGTGGGCCGGGGCCTCCTCCGGATAATGATGGTCGGAGCCCATCGTGAACGTCCTGCCGGGAATCCACACCATGCCCTCGGACTCGCGCCGGGCTTCTGTCGCGCTGTCGAATGCCAATGCCATCGCGGCCTCCAGAACCGATATCCCCGACCTTAGCTCCCGCACGCCGTCAGGAAAGAATGTTACTGTTAACTCGACGTAACAAAGCGTCCGTCATGCCACCGGATTGAGGTCGGGCAGGGCGGATTTTCGCGCTCGCCCCTTGTTCGTCGCTGCCAAGGTGATGGCGTCCGCGAATTTGCCGCGATCCAATTGCATGTCGCGCGACCGGAAGAGGCGGCGCTCGAGAATGGTGACCTGTGCCGCAAGCCGGGGATTGCCCTGCGCTTCAGCCCAGTCGGAAACCGACCGGAATCCGAGGCTCAAGCTCCAATCCTGAAGCGCCCGATAGATTGCCGGATCGGGCCCGACCCTGATGATGGTTCGAAAGCGGCGAAGTCTTCTTTGCGGCGAATTTCGGCGGCTCATTCGACGCCGTTCCGCCCATGCGCGGATTGCCGAGCCCCTTTGCCACGCGACAATTGCCGCAAAGCCGGCGAGCACGGCCGCGCATGATAACAGCACTACCGGCCAGGCATTCTTTCCTTCGTCTTCGCCAGGTGGATTGAATTTCGGATCGATGCGCTCGGTTGAAGGCGCCTTCGCCACGACGATATCAACGGCCGGAAGGGTCGCCGTCGCTGCGGCATGGGCATCCAGGTCGAACCATTGGTAGGAAACGGGTGGCGCCTGGAAGCCGCCTGCCGCAGAAGTCGTGTAGACCACGGTTTCCGTCCGGGTACTTCCGGTCTCGACGCTCCGGCCGATCCCGCGCTGTTCGACGCCGTCCGTCAGTGACGGCGGCTTCACATATTGCGCGACCCCCGCCGCCCGTCCCAGATCGACCGGTGGGATCAGCATGGCCTGCATGTCCTCGGCAAAGATGACGATCGTCCTCACGACAGCGTCGCCGGCCTTCAAATCTGCCGGGCTTCTGTCGAAGGACTGGCTTACCGTCAGGTTGCGGGCGGCGAAGGGGCTGGCCGCCTGATTAGGAGCGGCCGCGACATCGAAGGAGGGAAGGGCCACACGCACCTGCGCCTTGATCGCGCTTCCGTTCGCCGAATAGCCAAGATCGACCGCGATTTCGGGCAGCGCGACGGATCCGGGCTTCTCCGGGACGATCACGTAGCTCCTGCGTATTCCCGAATATTGAACGTCCGCGATCGTCTGGACGAGGTTCTGGGCACGATCGTCGGAAAGCGTGACAAGGGCGGCCGGGACCTCGAACAGCGGATATTGCGGCGGCGACGTGAAGAAGTCCGGCGCGAAGATGTCGACGACGACGTGGACCTGCTGGCCGGGGACGATCCCTTCCGCTCCTTCGATGGCGGCGCGTCCGAAGGGTTCGGCGGCGATGGCCTGTCCGCATGCCAACGCCCAGAAAAGCGTGGCTGGAAGTCTCATGGCGACCGCCTCCTCGCCTCGAGGGAAAACTTGCGGGCCAGCAGGTCCGCCGGGCTGACATTGATGTTCTTCATCCACATCTCTGACGTCTGCTCGGCAATATCAATCTGACCTTCGTTGCCCTCCTTTCCCTTCTCGTCGAACTGGACGCTGTCAGGATTCTCGCTCGGCTGTTCAGGCTGTTCTTCCTGCTTTTCCTTCTGTTGCTTCAGCAGTTGCCGCGCAACAGTGAGGTTCGCCTCGGCATCCGGCCATTCGCTTCGTTTATCGAGAGCCTTCTCATAGGCTGCGACAGCCTCCTCGAACTTCGATAGTTGGAGGAGAGCATTGCCTTGGTCGTACCAGCTCTCCGCCGTATCGATGGAAGCAAAGGCGTCGATCGCCTCCTCGAATTTGCCGGCTCGATAGAGGGCGACGCCCTTCCACATCGGATCGGCAAAGTGGTTTGCGGCCTCGTCGTACTTGCCCCGCTCGAAGGCAATGCGGCCTTGCTGATCGGCAGTCAGCCACATCTCGATCAGTCCCTCCGCATGGGCGCTGCCCGGCGACAGCATCCGCAGGGCGAGCAGCAGCATGGCGATCCGCACCACCCAGCCCTTGCGGAACGACAGGGCCATCGCGACCGCGACCGGCACGACCAGCCACCAGCCGAGATCGCGCCAGCGGTCACCCTCTGTCTCCTGCTTCTGTGCGAAATTGCTGCGGATACGCTGCATGATCCAGCGAACATCCGTGTCGTCGTCTGTGATTGTCGCGACATCAGCCCCCGCTTCCCTGCCGACGGCCTGGAGCCCGGCGACGTCGAGCTTGGGAAAGAGACGTGCGCCGGATGCATCCGAGAGAAATCCGCCATCCGGCGTCTTGACCGGCCCGCCCGCCGAAGTGCCGATCCCGAGAATGACGACGCCGTCGCCGCTCGACTTGAGTGTCTGCACAGCAGCGGCTTCCACTCCGTCGGTCAGCAGCAGGATCGTGCCGGCGACCCCCTCTTTGTCCAGCAGACTTTGCCCGAGCAGCAGGGCAGCTGCCGTGTCCTTGCCCGGCGTTGGCATGATGCGTGTCGCCAATGCCTCGGAGTAGCTTTCAAGCAGCGCCGCGTCCTCGGTCGGCGGCAGGACCAGATGCGCGGTGCCGGCATAGGCGATGATCGCGGTGCGCGCGCCCTGTCGGACCTCGATCACATCCTTGATCTTGAGTTTCGCCCGCTCCAGCCTGGACGGGGTCACGTCGATGGCGTCCATTGTCTGCGACAGGTCGACGGCGATGATGAGAGGCGCCGTGTCCTCGACGAAGGGCGGCGGTTCGCGCTGCCATGTCGGTCCTGCCGCTCCAGCGATCCCGGTGGCGAGGAGGGGAGCCAGCAACCAGGAAGGCCGCATTCGTGAGCGTCCCGAAGTATCGACGACGAGGCGGTCGAGCAGATGCGGCGCGATCATGCCCTTCCATTGTGCACGGATGTCGCCGGAGCGTGAGACCATCCAGAGGATCACGGCCGGCAGTACGAGAAGGAGCAGGAGCCAGGGACGCAGGAAATGAAAATCCGTGATCATGCCGCCGCCCTCCGCCTGAACGCGGCCGCCGTTCCCGAGATAAGATAATAGGCCGCCAGCAGTGCGACGGCGGCCAGCAGCGGCCAGTGGAACAGCTCGATCCGCGGCCGCCAGGACAGGTTCTTCTGATCCTCCGGCGTTATCTGGTCGAGCACCTCGTAGATCGCCGCCAGCTGCGACTGGTCGCCTCCGAAGAAGTAGCGGCCGCCGGTGCTCGCGGCGATCTTCTGCAGCGTCGCGGTGTCCAGCTTGTCCTCGCCCGTCGCGGCCGGGTCTCCGATACCCACCGTGTGGAAGATCACGCCCTTCGACTTCGCGATCTCGGCCGCCTTCAGGGGCGGCATCCTGCTGGCCGTGTCGTTGCCATCGGTCAGAACGATGAGCACCTTTTCCGGCGCGGTCGTCTTGCCGAACATCTTGATCGCAAGACCAAGGGCGTCTCCCAGCGACGTCCGCGGTCCGGCCATCCCGGGAACGGTGTCGGCGATCATCGTCCGGACGAGCTCGTGATCCATCGTGAAGGGTGCGAGCGGATAGGGCGCGTCTCCGAACGCGACGAGGCCAATCCGATCGCCCGGTCTTTTCCCGACGAAATCGGCGACGACCTGCCTGACGGCTTCGACGCGGGCGAGGGGCTTTCCATCGGCGCCAGGGAAGTCCCGCGCATCCATCGACTGCGACAGGTCGAGGGCGAGAAGGATGTCGCGCTGCGGCTCAACCTTCTCGATCGGCGGCTCCACGAACTGGGGCCGTGCCAGGGCGAGCACCACCAGGCACCACGCCAGGGTCTCACAGACGAGCTGCGGCCATGTCCTGCGCGTCACCACCGATCCCTCGGTCGGACGAACGCCCGCCGCCTTGGCGACCTGCGAGAAGAAGGGCAGTCTCACGGACGCCGATGTCTCCCGATGAGCCGGCAGCAGCCACCAGACCAGCACCGGCAATGGCAGCACAAGCAGAAGCCAGGGAAGATCAAGCTGATACATGATATTGCTCGATCCATTTGCGGGCGGCGATGACCAGATCGCCGCAGACATTCGATGGCAGATCCGCGACGATCTCGGCGCCATGATACTCGAAGTCGTCCAGAAGGCGTTCGAGCGTGTCTCCGGTCCCATCCTCGTCATGCGCGTCGAGAAATCGAACCCAGCCGTCACCGGAAAGAGAGGCGACCTCCTCGCGCGGCCAGGCCCCCAGCGCCGTCCGCTTCAGAACTTCTGCGAGATCCCGGATAGCGTCGGGGCGCGTCGCGGGGTGTCGGAGCTTGCTCGATATCCCTTCCAGCAAGGCCAGGGCCTCGCGCCTGTAGGCGTTGGCGCGGTAAAGCCTGATCCATCGGAGAACCACCAGGAGAGCCGTGAAGGCCAGCAGGGCTGCGACCAGAGCCCAGCCCCAGGTCTGCGGCCACCATGAGACCGGAGCCGGCACCACGATGTCGTGCAGCGAACGCAGCGCCATCTCCGTCATCAGATCAAGCTTTGCTTCCGGCTCCATCAACGCCTCCGTTGCCGCCACGCAGACTGCTCCAGCAGACGCCTGAGCTGCGGCGCGGTTTCCTCGGCGGCCGATATGGGCAGTATCGGAAGCCCGAGCCGGCGCTGCCACGCTCTCAGCTCGCGGCCGCGGTTGCGGGCGAACGCGTCGATCGACGATCGGACGCTTGGTGTCCGCAGAGCCAGCTCGGCCTGCGGGCCGCCGCCGCTGACGACGATGTCGCCCGAGGTCGGCAGGTCCAGTAGAAAGGGGTCGTAGATCAACAGGCAGATCACGTCGTTGCGGCTCGAGAGCCTCAGCAGGATGTCTTGCGTCGTCGCGGTATGGCCGTCGAAGTCGGAGACCACGACCACGAGATGGTCGTGGTGGGCGATATTTGCGACCGCCGACAAAACCGTGTCCAACGCCTGCGGGTCAGGCTCGCTTTTGCTGTCTGCGCGCAAGCTCGCGTTCTGCCGTGCGATTTGTTCCGCAAAGGCAATCACCGCATTACGGCTGCGATGCGGTTTTGCCTCGCTCGTTGCGCTTTCGCCGAAGACGAAGCCGCCGACCCGGTCGCCGGAACCCAGTATGCGCCAGGCGCAGAGCATCGCGGCTTCCGCTGCCGTGACCGATTTCATCGATCGCCTGCTGCCGAAGAACATGTTGATCCGTTGGTCGACGATGATCAGCGCGGGCCGCTCCTTTTCCTCGGAATAGATGCGGACCACCGGTCTGCTGGTTCGCGCGGTGACGCGCCAGTCGATGGAGCGGATGTCGTCGCCGGGCAGATAGTCGCGCAGTTCTTCGAAGATCAGTCCCCGGCCGCGCATCGCCGATTGCATGCGGCCTGCAAGCTGCTGATGGCTGCGCGCCTTCTGGACGAAGCTCAGATCTCGGGCTCTCGCTTCGAGCGCGACCAGTTCGTCCGTCGAAACATAGACGCCCGCATCGCTCATGAGACCGCCACCAGTTCAACGATGCGGTCGATCACCTTGTCCGGCGTGGTGTTCGATGCATGTGCCTCGTATGACAGAATCAGCCTGTGGCGAAAGACGTCGTGGACGATCGCCTTGACGTCATCAGGGGTGACATAATCGCGCCCCTTCAGCCAGGCATAGGATCGCGAAACCTTGTCGAGGCCGATTGCACCGCGAGGGCTGGCACCCACCTGCAGCAACCTCGCGAGATCCTTGTCGTAGCGGTTGGGATAACGCGTGGCGAAGACGAGTGCCACCATGTATTTCTCGACGGGTTCGGAAACGGTAACAGTGCCGATCTCCTTCCGGGCGTCGAATACCCCCTGTGGGTTCAGCTTCTCCGGCGACGGCGGCTTCGCGCCGCCATGCGTCTGGTTTTCCTCGTTGCGGTTGAGCCGCATGATGGCTGCCTCCGACGCCTCGTCGGGATAACCGACCTCGACATGCATCAGGAAGCGGTCGAGCTGGGCTTCGGGGAGAGGGTAGGTGCCTTCCTGCTCGATGGGGTTTTGCGTCGCCATCACCATGAACAGCGGCGGCAGCGGATAGCTCTTGCCGCCAACGGTGACCTGGCGCTCCTCCATGGCTTCGAGCAGCGCGGACTGCACCTTTGCCGGCGCGCGGTTGATCTCATCCGCCAGAATGAGATTGGCGAAGATCGGCCCCTGCTGGAACTTGAATTCGCCCTTGCCGCCCTCGCTGAAGTAGATCTCGGAGCCGGTAATGTCGGCCGGCAGCAGGTCGGGGGTGAACTGCACGCGTGAAAGTTCTGAATCGAGGTTCTTTGCCAGGCTCTTGATTGCTCTGGTTTTTGCGAGACCGGGAAGACCTTCCACCAGCAGATGGCCGTTGGCGAGCAGCCCGAGGAGGAGCCGTTCGACCATGGTCTCCTGACCGATGATCGACCGGCCGATACGCGTGCCGAGATCGAGGATTTCGTCGCGAGCCGTCATGGGAGCCTCGGTGAGAAAGGAGAGGCGCGCAGACCGTCTGCGCGCCTTGGTGCATTGATTATTTCTCGATACCGCGGTCCTTGAAGGACTGGTCAATCGCCTTGTCCACCTCGGCGCGGACGCCTTCGATGTTGAAGCTGGCGACCCGCTGGCTCGGCGGATATTTGACGAAGGTCTCGAGGAAGGCAGCTCCCTGCAACTGACCCTTCACCAGCAGGTAGTCGTTGCGGATGACCCAGTCATTGTACTGGTCGGATACGACGTCGGCCCGTTCGTAGGGGTCCATGCGCAGATTGAACAGCTTCGGGATTCTCCAGGTGACGAGCGGGTTCTGCCAGACCGCAAATCCACCGGGCAGCTGTTGCTCCTTGAACACCACCTTCCAGTCGTCGTAACGCGTCGCGACCAGTGCGCCGTCATCATCGAAGTAGTAGAAGTCATGACGGGCGCTCTTGTCCGTTTTGCCTGTGAGGTAGTCGAGTTGGTTGTAGCCGTCGAGATGGTTGCGGAAACTGCTGGCGCTTCCCTCCGGTTTCCACCCGCTGAGGAGGCGGCTTTTGACGTCGGGATCACCGGCGGCCGCAAGCAGCGTCGGGAACCAGTCGAGACCGGACATCATTCCATTCGAAACCTGGCCGGGCTGGATGTGGCCCGGCCATTTCACCATGGCCGGAACGCGGAACGCACCCTCCCAGTTGGTGTCCTTCTCGCTGCGGAACGGCGTTGTCGCCGCATCGGGCCATGAGAATTGGTTCGGGCCGTTATCGGTGCTGTAGACGACGATGGTGTTGTCGGCGATCCCGAGTTCGTCGAGCTTCTTCAAGATCTTTCCGACCATCTGATCGTGCTCGACCATGCCATCGGCATATTCGTTTCCGAGCATGCCGCTCTGACCCCGCATAGACTCCCGCACGTGCGTGAAGACGTGCATGCGCGTCGCGTTCATCCAGGTAAAGAACGGCTTCTTCGCCTTCACCTGACGGTCCATGAAGTCCATCGCCGCAGCGCTGGTCTCGTCGTCGATCGTCTCCATCCGCTTCTTGGTCAGCGGGCCGCTGTCCTCGATCTTGCCGTCGGCCGACGCCTTGATGACGCCGCGCGGCGAGTAGGCCTTCAGGAACTCGGTGTCATCCTTCGGCCAATAGGGCGCTTCCGGCTCCTCTTCGGCGTTCAGATGATAGAGATTGCCGAAGAATTCGTCGAAGCCGTGTTTGGTCGGAAGATACTCGTCCCTGTCTCCCAGGTGGTTTTTGCCGAACTGCCCGGTTGCATATCCAAGCGGCTTCAGCGCCTGCGCGATCGTTATGTCGCCGGCTTGCAAACCGACCGGAGCACCAGGTGCGCCAACCTTGCAGAGTCCGGTGCGCAGGCATGTCTGGCCGGTGATGAAAGTCGAGCGGCCCGCCGTGCAGCTGTTCTCGGCATAATAATCGGTGAACATCATGCCTGATTTGGCGATGCTGTCGATGTTCGGTGTCTTGTATCCGACGACGCCGAAGGAATAGGCGCTGATATTCGTCTGCCCGACATCGTCACCGAAGATGACAAGAATGTTCGGCTTGGAGGCATCGGCTGCGGCCGGTGCTGTTGTTGCCTGCTGCGCGAATACCGGGGGTGCGATCGCGGCCGCGGTCACGGTCATCGCGACGGCGGCCGTGGCGGCAAGGAGTCGTCGATAGATGGGCGTACTCATCACGGGTTTCCTTTCTGCTTGCGGTTCGACATTTTCGGTCTGCTTGTGGATCGGATGACTTGGCAGGGATACTGCTTCAGGCTCAGTCAGGTGGTAAGCTTGTAACTGTTACTTCGAGGTCGGCCGGAGGTAACAATCGCCTGCCCAAGCCGGCTATTGCGTCAGGGGCTTCGACTGGCGGTCGTTGTGCAGGCCGTCTTCCAGCTCCGTTCCTGTCGGCTGCCGCTTTCTTGCCGGCTGCTCGATGATCACAAGTGGTGCTGCAACTGCAGCGCCTGCGACTGTGCCGACGGTGCGCGCTGTCCCGCCCACGACGGCGGCGACGCCCTGTCCGAGAGAAATGTTGGAATCCGTCAGCGTTTGCCCGGTCATCAGACGCTGGCCGATGAGCTGGACGATGTCGGGACTTTCGGCGAACTTGCCATGATGGAGGCTGTCGCCGGCCTTCACCTTCGTGAGGTCGATCGCGGTGATGCCCGCCTTTTCCAGCCTGGATCGATAGGGCTCCTTCGACGGGTCTATGGCACCGAGCCGCGACACGTTGCCGGTGATGAAGCTCGATGCCGCGAGCGCCCGGTCGTCCTGGGACACGAAGATGGTGAACTTCGGTTTCGGGTCTCCCATCTCGACGAACTGCTTGGCGAACACCTGGATGTCGATGTCGGGCGAGGCGAGGATGACGTTGTGTATCTTGGCGTTGACGTGACCGTCGCGGATGCCCATCTGCCGCAGCGATTCCATCGCCAGCCACGTTCCCATGGAATGCGCGAGGATGGTGATGTCCTTCACATCAGGATCGGCGGCGAGGACCCGCAGCGCCTGCTCCAGCGCCGTGCGCGAATAGTTCGTGCTTTCCTTGTCGTATTCGTATCCGGTGAGCTGCGCGCGTGACGGCCAGGTGAAGAGGATCGGCGTCGCCTGCATGCCGCTGTCGTGGACGATCTGGGCGAGGCGGAAGACCGAGTCCTCGTATGTGTTGTTAAACCCGTGGATGAAAACCAACGCATGCCCGCCCTGAATATGCTGGCGGAACCATGCCCGGCCTTCCGGAATGGTGTCGATCTGCTTCACCCGTGTCACGGCAAAGTCCGTGGCAGGATTGGGCGGCAGTCGCTGCGGCCACTGGACGGTGCCCGCCTCGCGCTTCGGCGGAATGGAAACCGCAACGTCGGTCATGGAGGGCTTTGGGCTGCGCTCGCCGTTGAACAACGTCGCCGGATCGCCCGACGGCTGTCGGGTCGTTGCGACGAGCATGTCGACCTGCGCGGTTCCGGGCGTGGCCGCAGTCAGCGCCACAGGCTGCATGACGCCGCGTGGATGTCCGCAGGCGCAAAGCGGCGCCAGGAGAACCAGCAGCGCGATCAGTCGAAGCGATGTCGCCCGGGGCATGATCGATCCCTATTGCGCCGCTATGTTCATCGGCTTGGTGATCGACAAGGGCATCGAGACCGTCAGATAGACGGCGTCTCCCTCGGCACGGTTTTCGGCGGCGAACTCGTGGAAATACTTGATGCGGGTCGAAATCGGCACTTCGCCCGCTTTGAACGTCCAGCCGATGGTCGCGCCGATGGCCGCGACGCGCCCCTTGAAATCGCTGGACGCGCCGGCGCCGCTGTCGCCGCTCACCTGATCGTAATAGTACCCAACGAGACCGGCGTCGAACTGCTCGTTGAAGTGCTGGACGGCTGACCATTCGACATGGAACTCGTTGCCCGTGCGGTAGTCGGTGGCAGGGTTCTCGGCATTGAACGTCATGCCGACCACCGCCGACAGGTCAAGCCCGATTGCCGGATCGAGCCAGGTCACGCCGGCCGAAATGTCCGCGCCCCAATGGTGGAAGGCTATGTTCGATATCTCGCCGTCTTGATAGTCACCGATCGGAACGTTGACCAGAAGGGCGGTCTGCCAATGGAAGTTGCCGGCCTCCCAGCCCAGCAGGGCGCCAAGCACAGGATCGCCAACGGTGAAGATCGGATCGGAGATCGATCCGGACGCTGTCCCACCTCGCGGTCCCGCCAATGTCACATCGGCGTCCGTGTTCTTCCAGCCGACAGGGACGGTCAGCGACAGCCCAAGGTGACCTCCCGCAACATCTTCCGGAAGAATCCAGAGCACGGTAGGCACCTCGATGACTGCCTTGCCCTCCACGCCGACGGCCAGACGTCCGCCGGTCGGTAGGACTTTTCCGCCGCCGAGATCTCCCGTATAGAGGTAGATATCGTTCGAGAAGAAAACGCCCGGCGGCGGCGTGATGGCCGCGGCAGGGCCCTTCGATCCGAGAAGATAAAAACCCGCTCCGCCCTCGGCGGCGAAGGCGAGCGGAGGCAGCAGCGTCACAGCTGCGCCTGCGAGAAAGGTGGAGGCGACTGAGAAGACAAGCAGCTTGCGTATCATGGCGGCCCTCAACATCATCGCCCGCAATCTGCGGACAGGTCGAAGGAAAGCCATCGGAGGCTGCCGGACAAGGATGTTACTGTTACATCGACCCGTTGCTGGCGAGTTCCGGCGATTTTAAGCCCGCTGCCAGAATGCCTGTTCGAAGGGCAGCTTTGAGACTGCTGTCAAAACGCGCTCCGGAGAACATGGCTGCGACTGTCCGGTCGAGATCGGGATGCTGCAGACGGGCTGCGGCTATCTCCTGCTCCGTCACCGGCCGGTCACCGAGGCGAGCGATGGCGGCCAGCTTCAACACGGTCGTCGGCGTATCGGCTGCCGGGACCTGCCGGGCAAGTAAAACCGCTTCGGCGTAGTGCCCCTGGCGGTAGGCGTCGAGGATCATGACGAAATTCGCGTCACGTATCGTCTGGCCGACGAGGTCGGTCGCCTCTTTCGCAAGGCGGCTACCCTCTTCCCAGTGCCCGCTCAGGAAGAGGGCCATCGAGAGCTTTGCCAGGAGGTCTGCATTTTCCGGGTTCAGGGCGACACCGCGCCGGCCGGCTGCGATGGAGGCGTCGTTCTGGCCGACCTGGTATTGCGTCGCCAACTGGGCAAGCGCTGCCCTGGTGGAGACGGGCGAGACCGTTGCAGCCCGGTTCGCGAGTTCGAGACCGCGGCCGAAATAGCTGTCGTCGCCGGTCGTGCGGCCGGTCCACATGAAGACGCGTGCAAGTGTCGCCATCGCGTCGGCGTCAGCGGGATCCGCGGCGATCGTTGCTTCCAGGCAGGGACGGGCCGCTTTCAGAGCGGCCAGGCGGCGCTGTTCGGCGGCAAATTCGCCCCTCAGCACGCAGATGTTGCCGGTCGTGGATGCCGGCAGATTGCGCCGCAGTTCCATGGTGTTGACGACGCCGACAGGTCCCGCGATCCTGCGGGAGACGCCGTAGACCAGCGCGCGCATCGCGTCATCTCGCGTCCCGGTTCCTTTTTGGCGTCGATCCTGGTCGGTCCAGACCGCCTCTCCCGTGGCCGCGTCGGAAAGCTGCCACCACAAGGAGACGGATGTCGCATCCTCACCGTAGCGCATCCTGACGTCGTACGTCGTCTGCTCGGCCGGCTCGACGCCGGGCCTCGTCATTGCATCGGATTTGAGGCGGACGGTGCCGAACCGCGCAAGCGACACGGCCAGATCTTCGATGACCGCCTCTCCGGCCACCGTATCCTTCTGCGCCGCATTCAGCGATAATGAAACGAATGGCTTTTGCGTATCCAAAGGCGCGGGCATGGCGGCGCGGAAGACAGCGTAGCCTCCGGCCATGGCAATGGCGGCGAAGCTCGCCAGCGCGATCGCAATGTGACCTTTGCGCTTGACGGCGGACCCTGACGAAGGCGTCCGGTCTTCGGCTGCCGGGACGATGTCCTCTTCGACATCGGAAACATCTTCGCCGGGGCATGGCGGTTGCCCTCGCTCGACGAAGACAGGAACATATCGTCCGCGGGGAATGTCCAGGCGCGCTCCAGGCTCGTCGCCGAGCTGCTCGTAATATTTCGCCAAGGTCTCACGAAGACGCGTCGCCTCTATGCGCACGATCGGATCGGACGAGGGATCGAACGACGCAGGCCGGTTGAAGACGTCGATCGCGATGGAATAGGCCTTCACCGCGTCGCCGCGACCTTCGAAAACGGCGTCGACGATGTATCTGAGAAACGCTCTATGGCGATCGGAGACATGAAGCCGCGGGTCGGCCAGAAGTCGCTCCGCCTCCGACCTTGCCTCGCTCTCACAGACCGCCTGTGCCCCGCTGCTCATGCCGTTCGCTGCCATTACGCACCTCACGCCCGCCTGTCCATAAGCCGTCGCGAATATGCGTCATGTCACTGAAAGTTGCAATCCAGTTCCCGTGCATCGTGAACGATAAGTTAAGGGTGGCGGTCCGGCCGTATCCGCGCCAGGCGTGAACGGCAGCGGAGGACGACATCGGATTCAAGCGCCTGACACACGCCCCGGTACTCTTCAATGAGTCCGTCCTCTCCGTCGCCGGGGCGCTGGACAAGGCGTTCCAGCGTGGCGGTCGCATCTTGATAAGCCTCGCAGAGAGCCTCGAAGGAAGGATCGCTCGGCCAGAGTCGCTGAAGCTCGCCACGCAATGACGGCAGCCGCAGCATCAACTTCAAAAGTCCGCGGTGGGCGGCAGCTCTGGCGGTGTCCATGGCGAGCAGGCGTTCCTTTCAGTCAGGAGGCGTGCAATGAAGCGCGAGGCGCCTCGGTTCATTCTCGCGCCGGTCAACCGCAAGAATCGAGAATGTTACTGTAACATTCGTACGGCACTGCCCGCCTTGCGGATCGCGGTAACCGTTACAGGCTGTGGCCGAATGCAGTTTCGTGCTGGAGTGCGTGCGGTCGATAGAAGAGGTGTCCGTGCGCCCGCATACTCCCGCATTGTCACTAATGTTGGCACTGCCTTCCCCGGCCGGTGCCCAGGAGGCGCACGACGCCGTCAACGAGGCCAACAACCCGCTGACGCCGAAGATCACCATCAACCTGCAGGACTATTACATACCGAGCTTCATCGACACGCCGGGAGTGCCCGAGGCGAAGCAGTTCCTGCTGCGCGGTCTCATCCCATGGGACATGTTCGGGCTGCCGCAGCTTCTTCGCTTTACGCTCCCGATCGCGACGTCTCCCGACGTTCCAAGCGGATATGTCACGGGGCTCGGTGATCTCACGCTGATGGATCTCTTCATCCTGCCAAAACACGGGAATGTTCTCGGCGCCGGCCCGCTGCTCGTCGTTCCCAAAGCCACGGACGTGTCCCTTGGAAGCGGCAAATGGCATATCGGCGTGGCGGGCGTCGTGATCGCACCTCAAAGATGGGGGCTCCTCGGAGCTCTGGCGACCTATCAGGTGTCCTTCGCCGGCGTGGAACTTCAATCTCGAGGACGGCAACTCCTACATCCCATGGGCGCTGGCGTCGGCAAGGTGTTCCAGCTCGAAAGGGCGTGACGATGAACGCCTTCGTTGAGGCTCAGTATACGGTCTGGCACGACGGACCGGGTGCGCCCCGCTGGCAGATCTTCGCCGGCGTCAATTTGCAGTTTCCGGTCGGACGGTGACATCCGACACAATTTAGGAGCATCCCATGCGTAAAACGGTCTTCGCGTTCCTCATGCTTTTCGCCGCCACGACCACCGCCGCAGCGTTCACTTCCGAGGAGCTGGCGTCCCGCACGGTCGAGCGGCGCGCCGTCGAGGCCGTTATCTGGGGAATTCCGGCGGTCAACTACGACCTGATGCTCCAGGAGATGCTCACCAAGACGAAGGGAAAGGTGAACCAGATCCTCTACTGGTCGCGGCCGCTCGACTAGCACAACCAGACCCTGACGCCCAATCCCGACGCGATCTATCTGATGGCATTCACCGACACCAAGAGCGTGGGTCCCGTCGTGATCGAGGTGCCGCCCGCCGAGGGAGGCTCGATCAACGGCAACATCGTCAATATCTGGCAAATGGCCCTCGAGGACGCTGGCCCGTCCGGCGCCGACCAGGGCAATGGCGGCAAATATCTTGTGCTTCCGCCGGGATACAAGGACAAGGCCCCGGACGACTACATCCCGCTCCAGTCCGACACGTTCGGCGGATACGCGCTTCTGCGATCGAACCTTGCCAGCCATAGCGATGCTGACATTGCCAAATCCGTCGAATACGCCAAGCGACTGAAGATCTATCCGCTGTCGCAGGCCGCAAACCCTCCGCAAACGGTCTTCACCGACGCAAAGGACGTCGTCTTCGATTCCACCATCAAGTACGACGAAAGTTTCTTCAAGTCGCTCGACCGGGTGGTGCAGTACGAACCGTGGCTATCGCGCGACCGGGCGATGATCGACCCACTTCGGTCGCTCGGCATCGAGAAGGGCAAGACATTCGCTCCGACGCCGGCGGTTGGAAAACAGCTCGAAGCAGGCGTGAAAGAGGGAAAGGAATGGCTCGCGGAAAAGTACGATAGCGGGCTGATCCCCTTCTACGACAACAGCCGATGGAACTTCGCGGGTAGCCCCGAACTCGTGAAGAGCGCCCAGGCTGGATATGGCGAACCCGAAGCTTATCCGGTCGATCTGCGCGGCGTCGCCTATAGCTACGCCTTCGTTGGCCTCAAGCGGATGGGGACCGGGCAATTCTACCTGATCTCCATCAAGGACAAGGCCGGTCATGACTTCGACGGGTCGCAAACCTATCGCCTGAGCGTGCCAGCCGGCGTGCCCGTTCAGCAATATTGGTCGCTGACCGCCTACGACCGCGAGACCCATGCGCTCATTCGTAACATGGACCGCGCCAGCCGTTCGTCGCAGATCGCCGATCTCAAGAAGAACGAGGACGGCTCCGTCGACATCTTCCTCGGTCCGAAGGCCCCGAAGGGTGAGGAGGCGAACTGGATCCCGACCGATCCCGAGCGGAAGTTCGAAGTCATGTTCCGTCTCTACGCGCCGACCAAGGCATTGTTCGACAAGAGCTGGGTGCTCCCGGATCTGGACCAAATCGAAGCGAAGGAGTGACCAGATGATCAATAAGACAGTTGTTGCAGCCCTGGCGATAACGCTTGCCGCAGGTTTGCCGGTCTTCGCCCAGGACGCCCCGAAGCCGCCGGAGATGACCGCGCAGCAGGCGAAGGAGGAGGTCGCCTACGCCATTGGTCTCCAGGCATGTCTTTGGGGCTTCCCACTGAGATTCAACGCCCTCGCAGGGGCTGAAGGCGTGAAGGCCGGTGGCGTAGCGGTAAACGACATCCACAAGTTCACCGCCCTGAAGACCGCCAAGGACCGCTTTATCGTCACGCCCAACAACGTGACGATCGATGGTTACGGTCTGATCGAACTCCGCGAGCCGGTCGTGATCGTCGTGCCGCCACTGGCGGAACCCCGCTGGTACATCGTCCAGATCGGCGACATGTTCGACGAGGTCGCCCATAACGTCGCTGGAACGCGTGGACCCGAGCCGGGCGTCTATCTCGTCACGGGACCGGATTTTGAGGGCAAGGTGCCTGGCGACATGAAGCAGGTCGAAATCCGCACGAAGCGGGCCGTCGTCGGCCTTCGGGTTCTCGTCCGCGGCGAAGCCGACCTTCCGAAAGCGCTGGAAGCGCAGAAGGGTTTCCGGCTCATTCCTCTTTCGGCCTATCTCCGTGATGGCCTTGCCTACAAGCCGCCAGTGGAAAAGCCTGATGCCTTCGTTCCCCACAGCAGCGAGACCGGCGCACTCGGCTACTTCGATGAACTCGGACAGGCGATGATGGCCTTCTTGTCCGCCTCGGCCGACTCCGACGACGAACTGGTCGCCTCGTTCCGTCAGATCGGCCTCAGCGTCGGCGCCGGATTTCAGCCTGCCCTGATCGATGAACCGGTGAAGCGGGGCCTGGAGCGCGCCGCCGCCAGCGGAAGCGCCATCATCGACAGCAAGTGGGCTGCGGCCGGCAACACCGTCGACGGCTGGAAGTACACCTTCGCCGGGGGCCGCGCGGGTTACGACCCCGCTCTGCGGGCGGCTCTAGCGAAATACGAACTCGGGGCGCAGTTGTCCGACCAGGTCATCTATCCGAACACGTCAGTCGATGACACGGGAGAGAAGCTGACAGGCAACCGCAAATACGTCCTGCAGTTCCCTGCTGGCGGGCAGCCTCCGGTGTCGGTGTTCTGGAACATGGCGATGTACGCTCCCGACATGCTCTTCGTCGACAACGACTTCGGTCGCTACAGCATCGGAAGCACCACGGATGGTCTAAAGCCGGAGGCCGACGGGTCGTTGACCATTCTCATCCAGAACGAGAAGCCCGCCGAGACGGCCAACTGGCTTCCCGCGCCAAAAGGCGAATTCAACCTGACCCTCAGGATGTACGGCCCCAAGACCGACGTGCTTGACGGGACGTATCACATTCCGGCTGTCAGGCAGGCGAAATGAAGCCGCGAGCAGGCGTAGCGGCGGCCTTGATCTACTGATCACAAACCAAGGTCCGGGGACGAGCCTGCGAAACCTGCGCGCGATCAAGGAAGCCGGATATAAACAGACCCAAAATCATCCGCTCCAATGCCCAATGCCTCGGCAAAGGAAGGGATAAAGGTTCGATTCCCTTCAAGACTGTAACCGATCTCCCGACGAAAACCTGGCACTCAATGGCCGTCGGGCGGGACGGCTTCGGTCGGAACCGTCTCTTTCAAATTCTTCCGGTGGAAGATGAAGAGCCCCGCAACGACGATGATTGCGGCCCCGACGATGATCTGCGTATCGGGAACATCGTTGAAGAACAGGTAGCCGAGGATGATCGCCCAGAGCAGCAGCGTATATTGCAGCGGCGCGAGCAGCGATGCTGGTGCGAGCTTTAGCGAGCGGGTGATAAGTAGATGCGCGCAGGTGGCAACGATGCCGAGCAGCAGCATGCCGGACCAATCGATGAGCGTTGCCGGCTGCCAGTGACTGATGCTCAAGGCGATGCCGGTGACGAGCGCGGCGATCGTTTGCCATGTTACCAGCGTCGTGTCGCTGGTCGAGCGCAGATAACGGCTCATCACCAGCGACAGCGCAAAGGCAAGGCTGCCGGCAAGGCCGAAGAGCGATGGAAGCGACAGCATCGCCGTGGACGGACGTAGCGCGATGACGACGCCGGCAAAGCCGATCAGAACGGCGAGCCACCGGCGCCAGCCGATCTTCTCTCCGAGAAAGAAATGCGAGAGCGCCGCAATGTAGATCGGCCCAGCCATATAGAAGGTCATGACGTCTGCGAGCGGCAGATAGGCGACGGCAGCGTAGAATAGGGCGACATCGCAGGTCGCCATGAAAACACGGATGAACTGCAGGCCCTTCTGCTCCACGCGGAACAAGGCCAGCGGCCCTTGCCGCAGGATCATTGGCCCGAGCACGATGAAGGCGCCGACCGAGCGGATCACCAGCACCTGGCCGACGGCAAAGCTCGCGACCAGCCACTTGCCCATTGCATCGTTCAGCGCAAAAAGCAGATCGCCGAGCAGCATCAGTAGGACGCCAGTCATGATCAGGTTTCCGGCATTGGCTACGCCAGTCTTGGGTGTCATCTTTGGCATCCTCGCAAAGCAGCCGCGCATGCGTGGCCGAGTGCGGCTTCTGCCTTAACAATGCTGATGTCAAGCCGCCGGCGCGGAGGATCAGACGCCTAGAGCGCCCAATCATCCCAATTCTGGACTTCGGCCGCTTTGTCCTCGCGGCAAATGGTTTCCAGCGCCAGCGAGGCACGACTGGAGTGCCTTTGATTATGCCGCAGGATCGCAAATTGGCGGGACGGCAGAGGGAAGCGCGCCTTTACCAGCAGACCTTGCGTCAGGAGCGGTGCGGCCACGGTACCTGAGACGACCGTCGCGCAGAGGCCCTCTCTTGCTGCCGATATGACCGCCTCGTTCGACGGCAGTTGCAGCGCGACAGCCAGATCTCCGGGGACTATGCCGAGATTGGAAATCGCCGCCTCGAAAGCCGATCGGGTTCCGGACCCCTTTTCCCGCATGACCCATTTTGTGCCCGAAACCAGCTCTGCCGGTGCAATTGGTTTGCCTCGCGCCCAAGGATGGCGCGGACCGACGACGACAAGGAGTTCGTCCTCGGCAAGCGGCTGAACATGCAGCGCCGGCTCATCAACGCTGCCTTCGACGAAACCGACTTCGGCCAATCCATCGAGAACCGCTTTTGCTGCCGTGGTCGTGTTGCCAATCATCAGCTTCAAGTCGATGCCCGGGTAGCGGATCTTGAAACGCATCAGCATCGCCGGTAGCCAGTAGCTTGCGATCGTCTGGCTCGCAAAAACGACCAGTTCACCCTTTTGCAAGCCGCCGAGATCGGACAGGACGAGGGCTGCGGCCTTTGCGCGCGCCAGCGTCGCTCTAGCCTCCCCCAGAAACACTCGCCCTTCATATGTCAGCTCTATGCGGCGTCCGACGCGATGGAAAAGCTCGACACCATAGGAGGTCTCGAGATTGCGGATAGCCGAGCTGACGGCCGATGGCGTAAGCCCGATCGCAAAGGCGGCCTTGGTCAGATGCTCACGTTCCGCAACCGCGACAAAAATGGAAAGCTGTTCAAATGTCATGATTCAATCGTTCGATTTTACCGAATGAATCATGCTATACTATTCAATGGAAGTCGACAATTGAGTGTGGGAGATTACAGTCCTCCGCAAGGTCTTGCCGATGATCGTTTCCGCCTCACGTTCCCTGTCGCTTCCCGCCGTCTTGCCGGGGCTTGTCCTGTGTGCGGTAGTCACGCTTTCTGCGTATCTCATTGAGCAGCTGCAGATGATGGTTTTCGGCTCGCATTGGATCGAGAGCCTCGTGCTCGCCATTCTGATCGGCATTGCCGTGCGCTCCTCGATCTGCCTGCCGCAGACGTTTATTCCCGGCATCCAGTTCACCGCCAAGACACTGCTCGAGATTGCGGTCGTGTTGCTCGGCGCCTCGCTCAGCACGGCTGCCATCAGGCAGGCCGGACTGCCGCTTGTCGGCGGAATTGCCGTTCTGGTTGCTCTGTCTTTGGTCGGCAGCTTTGTTATCGGGCGGCTCTTCGGGCTGTCGGCCAGCCTGGCGACGTTGGTTGCTTGCGGCAACTCGATCTGCGGCAATTCAGCAATTGCCGCCGCAGCGCCGGTGATCGGCGCCAAACCGGACGATATCGCCGCCTCGATAGCCCTTACCGCGCTGCTCGGCATCGGGGCAGTGCTGACGCTGCCGCTTCTTCATCTGCTCTTGGGTCTAAGCGCCGTACAATATGGCGTTTTCGCAGGACTGACAGCCTATGCCGTCCCGCAGGTCTTGGCGGCCACGGCCTCTGCCGGAGCCGTCAGCACCCACGTCGGCACGCTCGTCAAACTGATCCGCGTGATGATGCTCGGGCCCGTCATCCTTCTGCTCGGTGTAGTTCATGGCCGGCGCGCTGGCGGCTCTGCAGTCAATCTGCGTCATGTTCTCCCATGGTTCATCCTCGGTTTTGCAGCCATGGCGACGCTTCGTTCCCTCGACGCGATCCCGGCGCCGCTACTGCCCGGGGTGGCGGCGGTCTCCGCCGCCTTCACCGTCACCGCCATGGCGGCTTTGGGCCTCTCCGTCGATGTCAGATCCGTCGCCCATACCGGCGGTCGTGTCCTCGCAGCGGCGGCGCTGTCGCTGTTGGCGCTGGGGGCTCTCGGGCTTTGCCTGATCGGGCTGCTGAACATCGCCTGATCGAGGTGACGCCCAAAATACTTGCAAAGATTCCGGTTGCCTTCCAAGCGATCGCGGCCAGCCCGTATAGCCAGTCAGGCGGAAGCATAGATCGTCATGCTTCCATGGCGCCCTATTGCGCGCCAATCGGCTGTAGAGCAATTCCACCGAAGTGCTCAGCGAATTTCCGCCCGGAATTGCATAAAACCCAAGATAGCGTCTCCATGGCATGGGGAAAAGCGGCAGTGCTGCGACTTGGGTCGTTTCCCGAACAGGGCGGCATCGCCGGTCGCCAAACGACCGGCATGAACCCTTCGATCGCCATATCGGCGTATCGCTCTGAAATATATTTCACGGTGTGAATTATATTGACAGCGCGCAGCTGTTGCGATTATCTACCCATACCGGACTTCGAGGAGGAACTCCGGTCTTCAATGGATCATCGGCAGCCGCTGAGGCGCCGCCGGATATTTGGGAGGGGCTTCGGCCTCGAGGAGGAAACTTGCGCAAATTTCTAAGCACGACCGCATTGGCGGTCCTTGCATCGACGCTTTTCGCCGGCGCGGCCAATGCGGACGCGGAAAATCCGTTCCGCTGCAAGCCCGGTGAAAAATACGTCATGAACGTCATGGTATCGGGCGTCGAATATTGGTTCCCGGTCTATGAAATGTTCAAGCAGGCCGGTCAGCAGCTCGGTTGCGAGACCGCCTATACCGGCACGCCGGAATATGACGTCAACAAGCAGATCGCCACTTTCGACCAGGCGCTGGCCCAGAACCCGGCCGGTATTCTCGTTCACCCGATGAACTCCGACCCGTTCATCGAGCCGATCAACCGGGCGATCGACCAGGGCACGGCGGTCGTGACATTCGCAGCCGATGCGCCGCTTTCCAAGCGCATCTCGTTCGTCACGTCGGACAATACCCGCGAAGGCACCTATGCGGCCGACGCGATTGCCGAAAAGATGGGTGGCAAGGGTGAGTATGCCGTTCTCGAAAATCCGGGCCAGGACAACCACGACAAGCGTATCGCCGCCTTCATCGCCCGTATGGAGGAAAAATATCCTGATATGAAGCTGGTCGGCCGCGCTGCGTCCAACCAGGACCCGAACAAAGCCTATCAGGGTCTGATGAGCTTGGTGCAGGCACATCCGAACATTGGCGCCGTCTTCATGCCGGAAGCGAATTCGGCCATCGGCGCTTCGCAGGCCAATAAGGAAAGCGGCGGCAAGATCCTCGTGATGTGCGCCGACGTCAACGCCAACATTCTCGACATGATCAAGGCGGGCGAAGTGTTCGGCTCGATCAACCCGAACCAGGGCATGCAGGGTTACATGGGCTTCATGCTCCTGTGGCTTGCCAAGCATCCCGAACTCATCGACCCGATGAACGACGCCAAGCGCGTCGGCTTCAATCCGATGAGCATTCCGTTCGTCGACAACGGCTTGTCGATCGTCACGGCTGCCAATGCCGACGATTTCTACTGGGACAAGTATCTGAAGCGGCGGGGCACCAAAGGCATCGAGGAGTAAGCTTTTGTGCCGGCTGTCCGGGGCAGGAAACTCCGGACAGCCACCGCGAGCGGGAGGAGGAGACGATGATGGCGTCGGTGCCGGTTTTGGAAATCCGCAATGTCAGCAAGCACTTCGGTGCGGTGAAGGCGTTGACGGAGGTGAGCTTCAGCCTGGAGAAGGGCGAGGTTCATGCGCTTTGCGGCGAAAACGGCGCGGGCAAGTCGACGCTGATGAACATCATTGCCGGCGTGCTGCAGCCGACCGAGGGGGATGTTCTCGTCGATGGCGCGCCGGTAAAAGTGACGTCGCCGGCCGTGGCGCAATCGCTCGGGCTTGGCCTCGTGCATCAGGAAATCGCGCTCTGCCCCGATGCGACGGTGGCCGAGAACATGTTCATGGCCGCGACCAACCGCCGCCGCTCGCCTTTCATGAATTATGGCCGGCTGGAGCGGGATGCGCAGGTCGTGATGAACCGTCTGGCGCCGATCGACGTGCGCCGCAAAGTCGGTGACCTGTCGATTTCCAGCCAGCAGCTTGTCGAGATCGCCAAGGCGCTGACGCTCGATTGTCGGGTGTTGATCTTCGACGAACCGACAGCGGCGTTGACGGAATCGGAGACGCAGGTCCTGTTCGCAATCATCCGCGACCTCAAGGCGCAGGGTATTTCAATCATCTATATCAGCCACCGCATGGCCGAAATCTTCAGCCTGTGCGACCGGGTCACCGTGTTTCGCGATGGCCGTTATGTCTCGACGGAGAAGGTGGCGGATTTGACGCCGGATGATGTGGTGCGCCGCATGGTCGGGCGCGAGATCACCCAGCTCTATCCGGAAAAGCAGGCGCTGGCGGAGCGGACCGATGAGATCATCCTGAGCGTTCGCGATCTCGGTGACGGCAGCCGCTTCACGGATGTGAACTTCGACCTGCGCAAAGGGGAAATTCTCGGCGTCGGCGGGCTGATCGGCTCGGGCCGCACCGAGATAGCCGAAGGAATTTGCGGATTGCGTCCGGTAATCGACGGCGAGGTGCAGCTGCACGGACAGCGGCTGCGGGCGCGCTCCTATGCGCAGGCAGCGCAGGCGGGCGTCGTCTATCTGTCGGAAGACCGGAAAGGCTCCGGCATATTCCTCGATCTTTCCATTGCCCAGAACATTGCCGTTCTCGATTTGAAATCGCTGACCGGACCGCTGGGACTGTTGAATTCCAAGGCCGAGGCGGATCGTGCCCACAACCTGGTCCGGCGGCTCGGCGTGCGACTGGGTGGCATCGACATGCCGGTCTCGTCGCTGTCGGGGGGAAACCAGCAGAAGGTGGCGATTGCCAAGCAGTTGGCGGTCAATCCCAAGGTCATCCTGATGGACGAACCGACCCGCGGCATCGATGTCGGCGCCAAATCGGAAATCCACCGGCTGCTGCGCGATCTCGCGCGCTCCGGCATCGGCATCGTCGTCATCTCGTCGGAACTGCCGGAGCTTCTCGGTCTGTGCGATCGGGTGCTGGTCATCCACGAGGGCACGATCGCAGGCGAGGTCGAGGGCGAGGCGATGACGGAAGAAGCGATCATGCGGCTCGCCTCGGGGATCGGCGGCCACAACAATTCGAAGGCATCAGAGCATGCCGCGTAGGGAAAAAGCAGGGGCAGGAGACAGGGTCATGGCGGACGCTACATTGGCAGCGGCACATCAGGCACGCGCGCCTGGCTGGAAACGGCTGGGGACGATGCGCGAGGCGGGACTGATCGCGATCATCCTGGCGCTCTGCATCGTCATGAGTTTTGCCTCGCCGCATTTTCTGACGCTCGGCAACTTCCGGGCGATGCTGATGTCGTTTTCGGTGGAAGGGATCGTCGTCGTCGGCATGACCATCCTGCTGATCGTCGGCGGCATCGACCTGTCGGTCGGCTCGGTCGTCTGCTTCTCGATGGTGCTGTCGGGTTCGCTGTTCCTGATGGGGCTCGATCCGTGGAGCGCATCCCTGATCGGCATTCTTGCCAGCGGCCTGATCGGCTGTGTCATGGGCTTCTTCGTCACAGTCGTCGGGCTTAACCACTTCATCACATCGCTTGCGGCCATGGTGATCGTGCGTGGTATCTGCCTGATCATCACCAAGGGAACGCCGCTGTCGCTGTTCACCTTGCCACCCTCGTTCAAGGCGGTCGGGCAGGGCACATTCTACGGCGTCCCCTATGTGATCCTGATTTTTGTTGCGGTTGTCGTGCTGTTCGATTTCCTGCTGCGCCGGGCAACCGCCTTCCGCAAGGTGTTCTACACCGGCAGCAACGAGAAGGCGGCGCTCTATTCCGGTATCAAGACCAACCAGGTGAAGTTCTGGGTGACGGTGCTCTGCGCCACACTGTCCGGTGTTGCCGGGGTCATCTACATGTCTCGCTTCGGTGCCGCGACCCCGACCTTTGGTGTCGGCATGGAACTCAACATAATCGCAGCCGCTGTGATTGGCGGTGCGTCGCTGAATGGCGGTTCCGGCACGATCCTTGGGGCTATTCTCGGCATTGCCCTGCTGTCGGTCGTAACAAGCTCATTGATCTTGCTCGACGTGTCTGTCTATTGGCAAGACATGATCAAAGGCTGCATTCTGCTTGCCGCCGTCTCGATCGATCATTTCCTGCACAAGCGGAAGGCTGCCTGATATGCCGATAGCCAAGCTCAAACCCGCAAATGCGCCGCGCGAGGAAATCGTCATCGCCCGGCAGATGCACCAGGCTCTGGTGCTGCATTTCCTCGAAGGGCTGACGCAGGCGCAGATTGCCGATCAGCTTGGCATCTCGCACGCCACCGTCAACCGGCTGATCAAGCGCGGCCGCCAGCTCGGTCTGGTCGAGATCAAGATCAAGTCGCCGGTCGAGCCGCTGGTCGATATGGAAGAACGGCTACAAGCGCTTGGCGGTATCGGCCGCGCCGTGGTGGTGCCGACAGTGTCCGACAATCCGCAGACGGCACTTCAAGCCGTCGGCGAAGCGGCAGCAAGGTTGCTGCTGGAAGAGATCACCGACGGCGATACGATCTGCATCACCGGCGGCAAAGGGGTGAGCGCCGTCGTTGCCGGTCTGCAGCCGCCGCGTCGTTTTGATGTCGAGGTCATTCCAGCAACCGGCTGCGTGCAGGGTAAACACTATACCGACGTCAATCATGTCTCGACCTTGATGGCCGACCGGCTTGGGGGGCGTTCCTACCAGATCCATGCGCCCCTCTTTGCCGATGATGCCGAGCAGCGGGCGATGCTGATCAACATGCGTTCCGTTGCAGACGTTTTCAAACGGGCGCGTGAGGCGAAGGTGGCGGTGGTCGGCATCGGCTCGATCCTCTCGGACGATTCGAGCTATTACGACCTCCATCCATCCTCGAGTACCGACCGCGCCGCGATCGAGCGGTCCGGCGCCTCCTGCGAATTGCTGGCGCATCTGCTCGATGATCATGGCCAGGTCTGCGACTACAGCCTCAACCGTTCGCTGGTGTCGCTGACGCTGGCGGAATTCGCCTCGATCCCCACCAAGATCGGTGTGGCGAGCGGGCCGAACAAGGCAGGTCCCATCCTCAGTGTTCTGCGCGGCAATCATCTCGATACGTTGGTGACCGATGAGGCGACGGGTGCCCGCGTGCTGGCACTGGCGAATGGTGAAGGAAAATGGGCATGAGCGAACAGCAACTGACACGTGAGATCGGCAGATCGGGCGTTTCCGCCTCGGCGGTGGGGCTCGGCACCTGGGCGATCGGCGGCTGGATGTGGGGTGGGACCGATGAAGCCGAATCCATCGCCGCAATCCAGGCATCGCTCGATGCCGGCGTGACGCTGATCGACACGGCGCCGGCCTATGGGCTCGGACGTTCCGAGGAGATCGTCGGCAAGGCACTGACCGGGCGCCGCGACAAGGCTGTCATCGCTACCAAATGCGGCCTTGTCTGGCATACGCAGAAGGGTCGTCATTTCTTCGACCAGGACGGCAAGCCGGTCCACCGTTATCTCGGCCGCGACGCGATCCTGCACGAGGTCGAGGAAAGTCTTAGGCGGCTCGGAACCGACTATATCGACCTCTACATCACTCATTGGCAGGACCCGACGACCCCGATCGAGGAAACGATGCGGGCGCTGCAAGACCTGCGCTCATCGGGCAAGATCCGGGCAATCGGCGCAAGCAATGTCAGCCCCGACGACCTCAATGGCTATATCGCTGCCGGTGGTCTCGATGCGATCCAGGAGCGGTTCAGCATGATCGACCGGGAAATCGAGGCGGAACTTCTGCCGCTGACAAAGGCCAACGGCATTGCGACGCTGAGCTATTCGTCGCTGGCGCTGGGGTTGCTGTCCGGGACCATCGGTCCTGACCGCGTGTTTTCCGGCGACGACCAGCGCAAGGGCAATCCGCGCTTTTCAGTCGGCAACCGCCGGAAGGCAACGGCGCTGGCCGACGCCATCCGGCCGGTCGCCGAAAAACACGGCGCCAGCATCGCCCAGATCGTGATTGCCTGGACGCTGGCACAGCCTGGCATCACTTTTGCACTTTGCGGGGCGCGCAATCCGGCACAAGCGCTCGATAATGCGCGGGCCGGGACCATCCGGCTGAATGCGGCCGAGCTTGCGGCCATCGATACGGCCATAGCGGCGAAACTGACTGACATGGACAGGTAGCGGATCGCCATCATGAAACGGCAAGAGATATTGGACGGGCTCCGCCGGAGCCCGAAGGTGGACGTGTGTGTCATCGGCGGCGGCATCAACGGCATCAGCGTCTTTCGGGAGCTGTCGCTCCAGGGGCTGAACGTGCTGCTCGTCGAGAAACACGACTATTGCTCCGGGGCCAGTTCGGCGCTGTCGCGCATGGTGCATGGCGGGCTTCGCTATCTTGAAAACGGCGAATTCAAGCTGGTGCAGGAATCGCTGGTCGAGCGGGACCGGCTGCTGCGCAATGCGCCACACTACGTCGCGCCGCTGCCGACGACGGTGCCGGTGTTCGATATCTTTTCCGGCCTCGGCAATGGCATCGTCCGCTTCCTGGGTCTCAGCCGCCGCCCGAGCCGGCGTGGCGCTATCGCCATCAAGGCAGGCCTGAGCATCTATGATTTCCTGACCCGCAAGCGGGCATTGATGCCGCACCACCAGTTTCGCGGCCGCCGCACGACGCTTGCCAAGTGGCCGGCGCTCAATCCCGACATCAAGAGTTCCGCCACCTATTTCGACGCCTGGGTCAGCCATCCGGAGCGGCTGGGCATCGAGCTTCTACAGGACGGTCTGTCAGCAAAGTTCGGGGCAATGGCGCTGAACTATGCGGAACTGCGGCTGACAGAGGATGGTCAGTACCGTGTCGAAGACCAGATCGGCGGTGCGTCCGTTGCCGTTGAACCGGCGCTGATCATCAACGCCACCGGCGGCTGGATCGACATCGCCAATCAGACCTTGTTTTCGCCGGAAGCGCGGCCGGCTCCACTGATGGGCGGCACCAAGGGCTCGCATCTGATCGTCGACAATGCAGCGCTGCGCGACGCGCTCGCCGATCACATGATCTACTATGAGAACGAGGACGGGCGCATCTGTATCCTGTTTCCCTATCTCGGCAAGGTTCTCGTTGGTTCCACCGATATCCGTGTCGATGATCCGGAAACGGTGCGCTGCGAGGCAGACGAGCGGAATTATATCCTGCAATCGCTCGCCTTCGTGCTGCCTGATATCGTCATCCGGCCGGAACAGATCGTTTTCCAGTTTTCCGGCGTGCGGCCGCTGCCGGCCAGCACCGACAGTTTTACAGGGCGCATTCCCCGCGATCATTTCTGCACCGTGCTGGAGCCTTCCGAGGGTGGTCCACCGGTTCTGTGCATGATCGGCGGCAAGTGGACGACATTCCGGTCCTTCGGGGAACTGGCGGCCGACATGTCTTTGGAACGGCTAGGCAGGCAGCGCCGCGTTGCGACAACCGATCGGCCGATCGGCGGCGGGCGGTCATTCCCCGCCAACGCGCCCGCTTGGCTAACGCAGGTGGCAGCCAGCAAGGGCCTCTCCGGCCCACGCATGGGCGAGCTGTTTGCCCGATACGGTACGGATGCGGAGACGATTGCCGGTTTCATCGCGGCAGGCCCCGATGCCGCGCTGCCGCACGCCGGCTACTCGATGCGCGAATTGCAGTTCCTGATCCGCTGTGAAGCGGTGGAACATCTCGACGACCTGCTTTTGCGGCGCACGACGCTGGCTGTTTCTGGCGAGCTTTCGCTCGACATGATGGATGCTGTGCTCGACCTGCTGACGCAGGAAAAGCACTGGACGCTCGCGCATCGCACCCGTGAGCGCGACCGTTTTCTCACCCTTCTCACCGAACGCCACGGCGTCGACGAAGACATGCTTTCCGCAAGGAACGAACCAAGGAGCATAGAATGCGACACAACAGCAAAGTCCGGATGAACCGGCTGTTCGGCGGCGGCCGTTGCCTCGACGTGGCGATCGATCACGGCGTGTGCAACGAACCGTCCTTCCTCAACGGGCTGGAGGATATTCAGGCCGTCGTCAAGGCGCTGGTTTCTGCCGGGCCGGATGCCATCCAGATGAATTACGGCCAGGCGGACCTGCTGCAGGACGTGTCCGGCAAGGACAAGCCGGCTCTGGTCATGCGCATCGACATGGGCAATCCCTATAACCGGATCCGCCATCGCGACATGTGGGCGGTGCTGCAGAACGAGGCCGAGCCGCTGATCGGCGCGATCGAAATGGATGCGGCCTGCGTCGTCGTCAACCTGTTCATGCTGCCGGACGAGCCGGACCTGTTCCGCCAATGCGTGCAGAACATTTCCCGGGTGCGGGCCGATTGCGACAAGTATGGCATGCCGCTGATGATCGAGCCGCTGGTGATGCAGCCGGTCACCGAAAAGGGTGGCTACATGGTAGACGGCGATGCAGACAAGATCGTTACGTTGACGCGGCTTGCCCGCGAGATGGGGGCGGACATCGTCAAGGCGGATCCGACCACCAATGCCGAGGATTTCCATAGAGTGGTGGAAGCAGCCCGTTGCCCGGTTCTGGTGCGCGGTGGCGGCAAGGAAGATCTTCGTGCCGTCTTCGACAAATCCGCCGCCTTGATGCGACAGGGCGCAATGGGCATGGTTTATGGGCGCAACATCTATCAGCACGCCAATCCGAGTGCGGTGGTGCGTGGGCTGATGGCGATCGTGCACGAGGATGCGCGCGGCGAACAGGCCATTGCGCTCTATCAGCAGGGTTGAGCAGCGATCTCGAACCTTGGGAGGGTTCTGCATGGGAAACTATCTTTTGGGGCTCGACGCCGGAAACACCGTCATCAAGGCGGTGATTTTCGACCGGGCGGGCAAGGAGATCGCAGCTGCGTCCGAAGAAGGACACAGCCGCATGCCGAGCCCGGGGCATGTCGAGCGGGGTCTGGACGAACTCTGGACGAATGCACGGCAGGTTATCCGCGCTTGCATCGAAAAGGCAGAGATCCAGCCGGAGGAAATTGCCGCGATCGGTTGCGCCGGGCATGGCAACGGTCTCTATGCGCTTGATCGCGACGGCGCTCCGCTCATCGGCATCCAGTCGCTCGACACACGGGCGGCCGGGCTGGTCGATGAATGGCGAGAAGCCGGCGTTGGAGACCGGACCTATCCGATTGCCCGCCAGCGCCCGTGGCCATCCCAGACGCCGACATTGCTTGCCTGGCTGAAGCGTCACCGGTCGGACCTGTTCAACCGCATCGGTACGGTGTTCTTCTCCAAGGATTTCGTCGTCAACCGCCTGACTGGCCGCCGCGTCAGCGAGGTGTCCGACATGTCGGGGGCCGGTCTGCTCGATCTTGCCGCGCGCCGCTACGACAAGGCACTGATGGAGGCCTATGGGCTGGGCGATTGCATGGACCTGTTGCCGCCGCTCATCGAAAGCGCCGACATTGCCGGCACGGTAACGGAAGAGGTGGCGGCGCAAACCGGGCTCGCCGCCGGGACGCCTGTGGTCGGCGGGCTGTTCGACGTTGTCGCCTCGGCGCTCGGCTCGGGCGTTTCGCGCACCGGCAGCGCCTCGATCATTGCCGGCACCTGGAGCATCAACCAGGTCGTTATCGATAGTCCCGACCTCGACGGGCCGGTCTTCATGTCCTCGACCTTCGATCGCAGCCGCTACATGGCGATGGAAAACAGCGCCACCTCGGCGGCCAATCTCGAATGGCTGGTGCGGGAGTTCTTCGAAGGCGAGCATGCGGAAGGCGTGTCGCCCTTCGATGCCTGCTGCGCGCTGGCCGGGGCGATCGAGCCCACGGCAGACGACCCGCTCTACCATCCCTATCTCTATGGCGCCCAGCAGGACGGCCACGCACGCGCCGGCTTCTATGGCATTGCCGGTTGGCACACCAAGGGGCATCTCGTTCGCGCGCTTCTCGAAGGGGTCGCCTTCGGTCATCGCCAGCACATCGAGACGATCCGAAAGGCCGGCGCGGTGTTCAACGAAGCGGTGCTCTCCGGCGGCGGCTCGCGCAGCCTGATCTGGCCGCAGATCTTTGCCGATGTGCTCGGCGTTCCGGTCAGCGTTGCCCGCTCGCGTGAAACCGGTGCGCTGGGAGCGGCGATTGCGGCCGGAACCGGCGTCGGCATTTTCGCGGACTTCGGCGCTGGTGCTGCGGCCATGGTCCGGACCGAGAGGCTTTATCGTCCGGATGTCTCGCTTGAGGCGCATTACGCGCGGCGCTACGCTCTCTATCAGGATATCGCCGAAGCGATGGCACCGCTCTGGCGGCGTCTGACGGCGGTCCCCCCGGCGGCAGCGGGGGCAGCGGCGTGAATATTCGTGTAAATGATGCAGCCATTGATGCGGGAAGCTACGACATCATCATCGTCGGCGCGGGATCGGCGGGATGCGTTCTGGCCAACCGGCTATCGGCCGATCCGAAAACCCGCGTCCTGCTGCTCGAAGCCGGCGGCAGCGACCGGTACCATTGGGTGCATGTACCGATCGGCTATCTCTACTGCATGGGCAATCCGCGCACCGATTGGATGATGAGGACGGCGGCGGAGGCCGGACTGAACGGTCGGTCACTGCCCTATCCGCGTGGAAAAGTGCTGGGCGGCTGTTCGTCGATCAACGGCATGATCTACATGCGCGGCCAGGCGGCCGATTACGACGGCTGGCGGCAGGCGGGTAATTCCGGCTGGGGCTGGGACGACGTGCTGCCCTATTTCCTGAAATCCGAGGACAACTATCGTGGCCAGTCGCCAATGCACGGGGCAGGCGGCGAATGGCGGGTGGAAAAGCAGCGGCTGTCCTGGCCGATCCTCGATGCCTTTCGCGATGCCGCCGAAGAACTCGGCATCCCGAAGACCGACGATTTTAACGATGGCGACAATGAAGGCTCGGGCTATTTCGAGGTCAACCAGCGCGGCGGCCTGCGCTGGAACACGACCAAGGCCTTCTTGCGCCCGGCGATGAAGCGGCCCAATCTGCGTGTGCTGACCGGCGCCGAAACCGAGCGGCTGGAATTCGAGGGCAGAATGGTGACCGGCGTGCGGTTCCGGCTGAACGGACGGAGTCATCTGGCTCGCGCCGGTCGCGAGGTCATTCTGTCTGCCGGTGCGATCAATTCGCCGAAAATCCTTGAGCTTTCCGGGATCGGTCGACCGGATGTGTTGTCGGCTGCTGGGCTGGACGTCGTCCACGAACTTCCAGGTGTCGGCGAAAACCTGCAGGATCATCTGCAAATCCGCACGGTCTTCCGCATCGAGGGCGCAAAGACGCTGAACCAGCTCTATCACAACCTGTTCACCCGCGCGGGCATGGGGCTTGAATATATGCTGCGCCGGTCCGGGCCTCTGTCGATGGCGCCGAGCCAGCTCGGTATCTTTGCCAAGAGCGATCCGGCTGTTGCGACCGCCGATCTCGAATATCACGTGCAGCCCTTGAGCACCGACCGGCTCGGCGAGCCGCTGCACAAATATCCCGCCGTCACCGTCTCCGTCTGCAATCTGCGGCCGGAGAGCCGGGGGAGCGTGCATGTTAGCGGCCCGAACCTTTCGGTGGCGCCGGAAATACGCCCGAATTATCTTTCGACCGTCGGCGACCGGATGGTTGCGACGAAATCGATCCGGCACGCCCGCCGGCTCATGGAGGCCGGTGCCATCGCCAAGTACCGGCCGCAGGAGATGTTGCCGGGCACGGAATACCGGACCGACGAGGACCTGATCCGTCGTGTCGGCGATATCGCCACGACGATCTTCCATCCGGTCGGCACCTGCAAGATGGGCAGCGACACGATGGCGGTTGTTGATTCGCAATTGCGGGTGCATGGGCTGGCGAAACTGCGGGTGGTCGATGCCTCGATCATGCCGACAATCGTGTCGGGCAATACCAACTCGCCGGTGATCATGATTGCCGAGAAGGCCGCGGAAAGCATTCTATCAGGGGTGTGATGGGCTCTTCGCCGTGATGAACTCCTCGCATTGTCTAAAGCGAATGCGTGGAACATCCTTTTCTCACAGACAAAATGCTCAGTTTGCCGCGACTGCGCTGGCGTGAGGGTCGTCACTATTCGGAATTTCCAAGGTGCTGACGTTAAACGACACGCCCAGACCTCGATTGGCGGCGTTTCGGCTTAAAGCATACCGCGCAACTGTGCAGCGGTTTTCCGACAACGACATGCGCACAAAAACCTAAAGCGCGAAGAGCGAATATGAAAAATCGCGCCGCGCTGTAGAGTACGAAGGCATTCGCGCCTGCGGCTCGTAATTATGAGCCCAACCCGCTCAATGCAGGTTGGGCCATTTTTGATCAGAGAGTCGAGACGTTCTCAGCCTTCGATTTTCCGGTCTTGCGATCTTGTCCAACTTCGAAGCTGACCTTGTCGCCTTCGCGGAGCGACCCGCCGCTCTGCAGCGCAGACACGTGAACAAAAACGTCCTGCCCGCCACCCTCAGGGGTGATGAAGCCGAAGCCCTTGTCGTCATTGAAGAATTTAACGGTACCTGTCGGCATGAGATAACTATTTCCTTGTGTCGTTCAGCGATTTGCGAAGGCGAAACTATAGCTTCGGGGCTTCTCTATCAACCCTTTAGCACGCCGACGGCTCTTTGAATGTAAAAAGATATCAGCTCCGACGAAGGTCAATGCGGCTCGTAACAACCGATCGACCTGTAGCGGGGTCGGTATCGACGGTTGTGAGGCGCATGCCCGATGCCCCGGTTTTTTCGATCGTCATCTGCGCACGGCGGTCGCCATTGACCTCTTTTGCCCATTTGATCGCGAGGCTTATGGCATTACCAGCGCGCTTTCCGCCTAGACCCGCGGTGCCGGTGCCCGCGCCCACGTAGGAGCCGGTGTAGCTGTCACCGCTGGCCTTGAGGTTAGCGCTGATGACACGGGAAAAAACGACGAGACTGGTGCAGCGTCCATTGAGTGCGAGGGAACTTGCATTCGCGTCCGACTTGAAGCGGCAAGTGACTTTAATGGTGGGTGCGTTTGTTCGCACTTTCACCGTACCGTTACCGCTCCAATTTCCCGCCAGTGTTTTGAGGAAGGCGGATTCGTCGGCGTGGGCGGCGCCGGCCGTGAGCATTGACGCCGTCGCAGCGGCGATTGCGCAGGCAAGGATCTTAAACATCTGGCTAACTTTCGGGCCGCATAACATCCGCATCATGACGCTCGGCTCTTCGAGGAGGAGGGTGTCATATAACCGCTCGACGATGATTTGGTTCCGTATGGGCGGCATTCGATCGCGTTCCCAACACGGCGCGCACGTTTTCAACAAGATCAACGGGCCAATGATGCCCACGCACGCTGAAAGGGATTGCCGATCTACCGCCTGAAGCTTTAGATCGGTCTTGCACAATGAGATTGTGCGAGCCGGCTGGGATGGCTTCAGTTCCGCTACAGCGCCGCGCGTCTTGAGATGCGCAAAGGAGGTTGTTGCGTTTTGAACTGCTGCATAGGGGGCCGCCGACAGAAACTTTGCCAGCCCACGGGGCTGTCACATATGAGGGGGCCGACGCCTTTGATTTCGCTTGTTCTTCCTGGTCGCCCGCTCTCGTTGGCGCGCAACGTCATCTCCACGCCGAATGCTTACTTTTGGTCAACGCCCATTATCCTGGCACTGGCTGGCTTTCTATTCGTCTCGGAAGCACCAGGTGTGATCCGCGATTTCCAGATCAGCCAGAACCCTTTGACGCTCGAAAATGGCGACGTGCAAAATGGGCGATGCACGACACGCAAGGCAGTCTTTACCGATTGCGAGGCACGCCTGGTCTACAGCTACGGTGGACGAGACTACGATACCGAAGTCGAGGTCATGTTCGTCGATTTCCATACCGGCGACTATGAAACGGGTCTGGTGATATCAGCCGATCACCCGGAACTTGCGACGATGAGCCTGGGTCTGGACATGCTCTGGAACCGGATCATCACGCTTACTGTGTTTGCCGTCCTGCTTGGCGGCATGGGCCTGGGGATGATTTTTCTCGCCATCCGCATTTGGCGGGTCAAGGGCCAGTTGCTTCGGCCTGCCATGCTGACCCCTGTCCCGGTCGAGATCACCGCATTCGACCGCAAACGCGGCGTCCTTTCCATCACCTACAACGACAAGATTGCCGACGACAAAACAGGGCGATCGGCTTACACGCGCATGAAGGATGGAGAGGAGCCTCTGATCGTCGGTGAAGCCAATGGCAAGGCGATCGGATTGGCCGTGAGGCACGGCAATACTGCCCTGCCGGTGCTTCTCGACGATCGGCTGCAGCGTGTGGAGCTTACGGATAAAGAACGCACCGCAGCTCTTGCACCTTTCGCGTATCAGCAAGAACGCGATCAGAGCGTTCCGGTGTTGATCGAAGACACCAAAAGGACGGTATCGATCTGGAAGCGGGTGAAGTTTTTCTTCGGTGTGTTGCTTCTGATGGTCGTCGGTGTGGTCGGCTTCTGGCTCTGGTACATCACGACTTCCCCGACAGCATTCCAATCGCCTGGCATGGACATCAACAATCTCATGCCAGCGCCGTTGAACGAGTGGGGATGCGAGCAACTGAAGAAGCGGTTTGGTCAGGGTCGCGCGCCGTTTGGTTGCGTCGCCGACGATTATACGAGCTGGAAATAAAAAGATGGCGCCCGCTGTTTGACCGGGCGCCCTCATCATCGGTAGGGGCAATCGGCTGCGCGCGTGGAAGCGGCCGGCCAAAGCGGCACAATTCTGCACGGTTGTAGGTGCCCCGTTCGGTTGCGCGCACCGTAACCCACTCTCGCGGCTCAATCGGTAGCAACTGGCGATCTACCGATTTTTGCATGCCTCGATGATCCGCGAAAAACCCACCACAGACCGTCGCCCACAGCCTCAACAGAAACTTAAGCTCATTACTATAATTCTAAATAACCACCCACAGCGTCGTTGCGTGTGGGAGTTGGTGTTGGGAACCCGAATGCAAAGTGCAGCTGGAGCACGTTTGTCCAGCTTGTTGACCAATCGCAGCAGCCGGGAGCCGGTCGTCCCGTGCGCCAAGGAGCATCGAAATGCCGCCCAAACTTTTTACCCGTATAAGTGCCAAGTTAACCGCCATGTCCGCAGCCGCCATTCTCATGGTTGCGATCTTGCTGGTGGCGGTCTGGGTCGGGGGCACCTCGGTCGGCAGGAGCTCCGATTTCGGCCGGATGCAATTGGTCATTTCCCGTGACCTGGTTGATGCGAAAGCGTCGCTACGCGGCATGATGATGGGAATGATGGAATTGCGCCTCGCGGAAAGCTCGGCCGAAGCGACGAAGGCGCGCGAGTATGTCGCCAAGCGCCATGAGTCGGTCATCAAATACCTGACAAGCGCGAGCGCCAGTATAACGCTCCAGACCAATAAGGATCGAGTGTCAAAGATCTCCGAATTGACAAGTCAGTGGATGACCGAGTTCGGGGGGCTTTCAACCGCTATCGACGCGAAGTTGGACAACTCAGCCGACGGCTCCAAGGCTGCCAGCGCGGAAAGGTCCGCTCAAGTCAAGCTGCTGACTATTGCCGATGAAATCGGATCGTTGCTCGACGAGTGTGTAACAGCGGCCAAAGGGAAAGCGGACGAAGCAGGTCAGCAGATGGCAACAGCATCTAGCTTGGCGATGCAGGTTAGTCTCGGAGCGGGATGTCTAGTGGTGATGACCCTCATCGGGTCAGCTATTTTTGGTTCCAGGGCGATCGCTCGCCCAATCGGGAAGTTGACCACCAGTATGAAACAACTGGCCGACGGCGACCTTGAGACAATCATACCGTTCGCCAGCCGACCTGACGAGATCGGCGCTATGGCGGGTGCGGTGGAAGTGTTCAAGCAGAACGGCATTAGGATGCGCCATCTCAACGCCCAGGAAACTACGCTGCACGCTAAGAGCGCGGACCTCTCATCAAATATTTCGAAGGTGGTTGCGGCGGCGGTGGCGGGAGATTTCACCAAAAGAATTGAGACGACTTATGATAGTCCGGACCTCAATCGTTTCGCGGGAAGCGTCAATGAGCTCGTGACGTCTGTTCATCGGGGCGTCAGTGAGACCCAACGTGTGATCGCGGCGCTGGCGGAGGGAAATCTCACCGAGGAGATGGAAGGCGAATTTCAGGGGGCCTTCGGGGAGCTAAAGCGCAATGTGAATGCGACGATGGAGGGTCTTCGAACGGTTATAGCGGAAGTCGGTACCGCGATCGACACAATCAATTCCGGGACCGGTGAACTTAGCGATGCGGCCGGCGATTTGTCCAAACGAACGGAACAGCAGGCTGCTTCATTGGAGGAAACCGCAGCAGCGCTTGAGGAGATCACATCGGCGGTTAAGAATTCTACGGATCGAGCATCGGAAGCCAGTCACATGGTTGGCGAAGCGCGTCGAAGCACAGATCAATCGAGTGCGGTGGTCAGTGATGCTGTTGCCGCCATGGGTCTTATTGAACAGGCCTCCGGCGAGATTGGTCAGATCATCAGTGTCATAGACGAGATCGCCTTTCAAACGAACTTGCTTGCATTGAATGCAGGCGTCGAAGCGGCCCGCGCGGGTGAGGCCGGCAAGGGCTTCGCCGTTGTCGCGCAAGAGGTTCGCGAGCTTGCTCAGCGTTCTGCTCGCGCCGCAAAGGACATCAAGGAACTGATCACCCGTTCAAGCGGAGAGGTACGCACCGGCGTTAGCTTGGTGACCGCTACAGGAGACGCCTTGAGCCTGATCCAAACACAGGTCACCAAAATCAACGATCACGTCCACTCAATTGCGACCGCGGCAAGGGAGCAGGCAACCGGTCTCGCCGAAGTCAACACTGCCGTCAATCAGATGGACCAGGTCACGCAACAGAATGCCGCGATGGTTGAAGAGGCCACCGCAAGTACCAGCAGACTTGCGGAAGAAGTCGTCACGCTATCCAGACTGATCTCCCGCTTTAACGTAGGAGCGCGTAACATCCGCAATCCTGCTGCAGCCAGCGTCACCCATCATCACGCTCTTTCACCCTCGCCGCATCAGACGCTGGCAACTGCGGTCCGTGCAAGACACGCCCGAGCAAGTTGAGATTACGTGGGTACTGACACGGCGTCAGAAATGCTGATGTGGCGTCGGAATGTTCCGACGCCACTATGTTTCGAACCTCTTCCGTCCGTGCAGACATCGTTTATCCGCGCGGGTGGCCGAAATAGCCGCCATTAGCTCTGTCGCTGCGAACGGCGCCAAGGCTTCAAACAGAGTGGGGTCCTACGTGGAAAGAAGAGCTTCATGCTCGTGTGGTGCACTTTCCATCATCGCACGTGGAAACCCCCTAAAAATTTCCGTCTGCCATTGCGCCGCTTGTCAACGCCGGACAGGATCAAGCTTTGGGGTAGGGGTCTTTTTTGCATCGGAAACAACCGAGGAAACTGGGTTGTCTTCGACCTTCAGGAGATCGGGTGATAGCGGGAAGCTGATCGAATTCCATTTTTGTCCCACATGCGGTTCGACCGTTTTTTGGAAACCGGAGTTCAGGCCGGGTTTAACAGCAGTCGCACTTGGCTGTTTCGACGAGAAGCGAGACTTGGAGCCATCGCAGGCGGTTTACGATGAGAACCGCCACGCATGGGTATCAATAGACATCCCTCAGCAAAAGATCTGACGCCTGCTGATTTCGCTCCCTCGGCGTGCATGTCATTTGATCGATCGACATCAAGGCACGTTGCAAGACGTGTGCATCACTCTGGTCTGCGAGCATAAAACGTGTGCCATCCATCGCCGTCGCGGCTGACCCTGAAACCTGAAGTTCGAGATTAGCAGAGATGAAGACATAGTCATCCCGACCTAGCAGAGTAGCGATGTGGAGATCCCACGTGCCGGCGATATTCCGTCCCCGGAACCCTGACCTGAATCCGCTTGGACCACCTTATGCCGCGAAAATGGTTTTTGGGGACCGTCATACTCAATATGCCCGATGCGGCACCACTCACCTTAGCCACAGGATAGGGAACATGCAGACGTCGAGTGGCGTTCGCGTGGAAGCCTGCAGATAAGAAGGCCTGCGATTTTCGCTGCCTCATCCAAGCCAATAAAGGATGCCGCCAAGTGACTGAACGTATGATCAAGTTTGACGACGTCGAGATTGCCACTCAGGCTTTCGGCAATCCGGCGCATGAGCCGATCCTGCTCATCATGGGCGCCATGGCTTCCATGTTGTGGTGGCCGGACGGATTCTGCCAAAAGCTTGCTGATCACGAGTTCTATGTCATCCGCTACGATAATCGAGACACCGGCCGCTCAACGATCTACCCGCCGGGGGAGCCGCCCTATGCGATGGACGACATGGCCGAGGACGCCACAAGGGTACTTGATGGCTACGGCATAGATCGCGCCAATCTGATTGGAATGTCGTTGGGAGGCACGATCGCCCAGATCGCGGCACTGTCAAATCCGAAGCGCGTCAAGACACTAACACTGATCTCCACCACGCCGGTGGGCGTTGATACCAGTGCTCTACCCCACACTACCGACGCCTACATGGAGCACGCAGCGACGGGTGAGAACGTCGATTGGACAGACAATGCCCAGGTGATCGAATTCCTCGTCAAGGGTACCCAGATGATCGCCGGTTCGGCGCACCCTTACGATGAACGGCAGGCGCGCGCCTTTGTTGAACGTGACGTCAAACGGGCCCAAAACTTCGTCAGCGCTACCAATCACTTCATGGTGAAGGGCGGCCAGCCCTTAAGGAGCAAACTGGCTGAACTTGCCGCGCCGCTCCTTGTCATACACGGAACGGCTGATCCGATTTATCCCGTTGAGCACGGCGAATTGCTGGCACGAACCGTCAAGGGAGCAAAGCTCATTCGGCTCGAAGGCGGTGGCCACGAAATTCATCTCCAGGATTGGCAGGAGATCACTTCTGCTATCGAAGCCCATTGCGGTCGGTAGCTTGTGGCATCAAGAAGCAGGCAGGGGCCCACCGACCAACAGCTACGCCCTTCCGTACATCCGGCTCGCGCGCAGCAGGCGTTGCGAATAGGGGTGTTCGACCGCACCTCTTCGGAGGGCGCCGACATCGACCTGTTCGACGATTTCGCCCGCTTCCATGATGGCGACGCGGCTGCACATATGCGAGACGACGGCGAGGTCGTGGCTGACGAGCAGATAGGTCAGACCGCGATTGACGCGCAAATCCTGGAGGAGATTGAGGATCTCGGCCTGAACTGACACGTCGAGCGCCGATGTCGGTTCGTCGAGAAGCAGAACGTCCGGATTCAGCATCAGCGCGCGGGCGATGGCCACGCGCTGGCGCTGGCCGCCGGAGAGCTGGTGCGGAAATCGGTAGCTCAGCGCCGGATCGAGGCCGACCGATCTCAGGACGGCGTTGACGTCGACGGAATTCGTATCGAGGCCCTGGTTGCGCAGCGGTTCTTTCAGCTGCGAGCGGATGGTCTTGCGGGGATGGAGGGATCCGTAGGGGTCCTGGAACACCATCTGCACCCGGCGGAAGAATGGCCGACTGCGCCGTTGACTTAACGGCTCGCCGTGGAGCTCGATCCGGCCGTCATAGTTGGCGTTGAGGCCGGAAAGCGCCCTCAAGACAGTGGACTTCCCGCAGCCGGACTCGCCGACCAGACCGAAAGCAGTTCCCTTTTCGATGGCGAAGCTTACGTCTCGAACGACAGGCCGCTGCCCGGGTCCGAAACGGACCGTAAGATTGTCGATTTTAATCACCGCGGCGGCTCCAATGCGAATTCTTCAAGCCAGGCCGGATCTCGTTTAAGGATCGGCAGCCGGGCAGGGGGATCTTCGATCGTCGGCAGGGATGCCAGCAATCCTTGCGTATAAGGATGTCGGGCCTTGTCGAGATCGCGCGCTTCGAGCACTTCCACGACCCGCCCCGCATACATGATGAGGACGCGATCGCAGAAATTCCGGATGAGATTGAGGTCGTGGCTGATGAAGATCAGACCGAGATTGCGGCGCAAGACGAGCTCGTCGAGCAGTGCCAGGATCTCGAGCCTCACCGTCACGTCGAGCGCTGACGTCGGCTCGTCTGCGATCAGCACTTCGGGTTCGGCAATCAGCATCATGGCGATCATCGCCCGCTGACCCATGCCACCCGAGATTTCGTGCGGGTAAAGGCGGGCAACACGCTCGGGATCACGGATCTGGACGGCTTCGAGCATATCGAGCGCTTGCCTGTAGGTCTTGCTCTTGCTCACCCTCGGATGATGGAAGCGGTAGGTCTCGGCGATCTGTTCGCCGATCCGCATGACGGGATTGAGCGAATATTTCGGGTCCTGCAGGATCAGGCCGATCCGCCGGCCCCTGATCGTCATCATCGTTTTTTCGTTCGCCTTGAGCAGATCGACGTCGCGAAACCGCATCCGCTCGGCATTGACGATGGCGGTCGGTGGCAGCAGCTTCATGATGGCGCGGCCGACGGTCGACTTTCCCGATCCGGATTCACCGACGATCCCGAGCTTTTCCTGTCCAAGCGAAAAGCTCACGCCGCGCACGGCCCGCACCTGTCCGCCGCCAAATGCGATTTCGAGATTTTGAATATCGATCAAGGGCTCTGTCATTCTGAACCTCGGGGATCGAGAACATCGCGAAGCGCATCGCCGACGAGGTTGAAGGCGAGGCTGACGAGCGCAATGGCAATGCCGGGTGCTGCGATGACCCAGGGGCTGTCGAGCATGAATTCACGTCCGCTGGCGGCCATCGACCCCCATTCCGGCCATGGCGGCTGCGCGCCGAGGCCGAGGAAGCCGAGACCGGCGGCAGTGATGATGATGCCGGCCATATTGAGGGTGACGCGGACGATCACTGAGGGAATGCACATCGGCAGGATGTGACGAGTGATGATCGCGAGTGATGTCGCGCCTTGCAGGCGCACGGCGGCGATGTAATCCGCCTTGCGAAGGCTGAGCGTCTCGGCGCGCGCAAGACGCGCGATCGGTGGCCAGGCCGTCAGTGAAATCGCGATGATTGCATTGGTGATGCCCGGACCGAGCGCTGCGGCAAAACCCAGCGCCAGCACGAGACCGGGGAAGGAGAGAAAAATATCGGTGACGCGCATCAGGATTTCGTCGACGAGGCCGCCGAAATAACCTGAGACGGTGCCGATCAGCAGGCCGAGCGGGGCGACGATGACCGTGACGAGCATGATGATGTAGAGCGTCGTGCGGGCGCCATAGATCACCCGGGAAAAGACGTCGCGGCCGAAATTGTCGGTGCCGAGCCAATGGCTCGCCGATGGCGCGGCAAGCCGCCCGGCCATGTCCTGAACGATCGGATCGTAGCTCGTCAGCAGGGGTGCGGCCAGCGCCACGGCGATCAGCAGCAGGATAATGGCCAGTCCCGCCAGACCAAGCGGGTGCAGGCTGAATTTCCGCCAGCCTTGATGAATCTGCTGCGCCGATGACTGGAACCAGCCTCGAGGCTCCGGTGCGAGCAGCCAGTTGCGGAGGCCGCCGGTGTTGACGCTGTCTGCGTGCTCAGAGGAGATCGTCATGGCGTCACCGTGTCCTCGGATCAAGAATGCGATAAAGGAAGTCCGACAGGATGTTGATCGTCAGGAAGACGGCGCCGATCGTCAGCACCGAACCCATGACCACGTTCATGTCGTTCATCTGCAGCCCCCGCGTCAGGTACTGGCCGAGCCCCGGCCACCCGAAGACGGTCTCGATCAGCACCGCGCCTTCGAGCAGCCCGCCGAAGGTCAGCGCCATGATCGTCAGGAGCTGTACGCGGATGTTCTTGAATGCATGGCGCCAGACCACCTTGCGGGTGCCAAGCCCCTTGGCCCGGGCGGTGATGATGTATTCCTGGCTCAGTTGCTCCAGCATGAAGCTTCGCGACATGCGGCTGATATAGGCGACGGAATAGTAGCCGAGGATGGCGGCCGGCAGGATGATGTGGCCAAGGGCGTTGTAAAACACGTCCCATTGGCCCTGAATCGCTGCGTCGATCAGGAGAAAGCCCGTCATCGGCGTGACGAGGCCTTCATAGAAGACATCGATCCGGCCCGAGGCGCCGACGAGCTTCAGCTTCGCATAAAAGACGAAGAGTGCCATCAGCCCGGTCCAGAAGATCGGGATGGAGTGGCCGGCAAGGGCGACGATCCGCGCAATGTGGTCGATAACGGTTCCCCGCCTGACCGCGGCGGTGATCCCTAAGGGAATGCCGACGATCGCCCCGATGATCATGGCGATGATCGCAAGTTCGATCGTTGCGGGAAAGATTGTCAGGAGATCGGTGAGGATCGGCTGGCCCGTCGTCGCCGACATGCCGAGATCGCCTGTGGCGATCTTGCCGACGTAGGAGAGGAACTGCATCCAGATCGGCTGCCCGAGACCCAGCTCGTTATAGACGCGATCGTAAACATCCTTGCTGACCTCCGCCCCGGTGATGGCGAGCACCGGGTCGGCGGGCAGCAGGCGGCCCATCGAGAAGGTCAGGAAGAGCAGGCCAAGCAGCGTCGTCACGACTGCCACGACGCGTCCCGCCAGGCGCCGCAGCAGGCTCAGCGCCGGGTGCGGGGCCGCCTCGGCGAACCCGCCCTCCGTGGAACCACGGCTGCTCTCAGACTTCGATGTCAGATCGGCGCTCGCCACGGCGTTCTACTCCTTGGTCACGTCATGCCAGCGCGTCGACCATGTCGTATGCCCGTGATAGCCCTTGACGTTGGCGCGCATGACATAGGGGTCGGTTCGCTGGAAGAAGATGACCAGCGGCGAAGCCATGCCGGCATAGATGCCATCCATCTTCTTGAAGATGTCTGTGCGCTTTTCCGTGTCGCGCTCCTTCATCGATTGGTCGATGAGCGTGTTGAGCTCGTCCACCTTCATGCCCGTGCGCCAGAGGTAATAGCTGCCGAGGCGTGCCTCGTCGCTATTGTCGGGGTTGAAGGCATATTGCGTGGCGACCGCGAAGGGATCGGGCAGGCGGGCGCCGGAATTGCCGAGCAGCACTTCGAATTTGCGCTCGCGGAAGGCGGGCGTGAACTCGCCGGGCACGAGATCGAGATCAAGGCCGGCGGCGCGCGCACTCGCCTGCAGCGCTTCGGCGAAGGGCAGGGTCGCGGCTCCCGACGGATTGAGCACCTTCTTCAGGCCATTGGGATATCCGGCTTCCGCCAGCAACTGCTTGGCCTTGGCGGGATCGTAATCGTAGCGGACCGCCGCCTCACCGGGAGCGCCGATCATGCCGCGCGGGATCATCGACTGCCAGGGAAAGCCCGTATAGCGCATGATGTTGCCGGAGATCGCTTTCCAGTCGAAGGCATGCTGGAAGGCCTCGCGAACCTTTGGCTTCTGCAGATCCGGGTCTTTCTGATTGAGGGCGATATAGTAGAAGCCGAGACCCGGGACATTCTCGATGACCATGTCCTTCTTGGTGGCGAGCGCATCGAGGTCGCCGCTTGAAACATATTGGCCGACATCGACGTCGCCGGCTTCGAGCTGAAGCCGGAGATTGCCGGATTCCGGGATGTGACGCGCAACGACACGGGCCATGGCCGGCTTGCCGCCCCAATATTTCGGCTGGGCATTGAAGATCGCGACATCGTTCGGCCGCCACTGCGCCAGGCTGAATGGGCCGCTGCCGGCGGAATTGGCGGAAAGCCAGGCGCCGCCAAAATCGCTGTTTGCCTCGTGCGACAGTACCGTCTTCTTGTCGACGATGCCGATCGACGAGCCCGCCAGCGAATAGAGCACCAGATCGGTATTGACCGCCTGCGGCAGCTCGATCTCGAGCGTGTGTTCGTCTTTTGCGCGAACGAGCTTTTCGACGTTTTCAGGCGTGAAGCCCCAGAGCGCGATGTCGGTGGAGCCGACCTGGCCCATCTTGATGACGCGCTGGATCGACCAGGCCGCATCCTCGGCGGTGACCTTGTTGCCGCTCTGGAAGACCGCGTCGTCGCGTAATGTCAGTGTGATGATCTTGCCATCCGCCGAGACACTCCATTGCTTCGCGAGCATCGGCTTCAGCGTTTTAAGGTCGTCCGGCGACAGCTGCACGAGGTTGTCGTAAATATTCGAGATCAGTTCGGAAACCGTGCGGGCATTGTTCTGCGCCGGATCGAGCGTCCTTATGCCGGTGAGATTGGTGCCGATCACCAGCATATTGGGCGGCGACGCCGCGAAGCTGGGCTGCGCCGTCATCATGGCGCCGGTAATTGCGATCGTTGTTAGTACTTGTCTCAGCATCTCAAGACCTCCCAATCCTGTTGTTGGCGGAAATAGAGCAATTCCAGAAAATGTGTGAAGCGGTTTTCCGTCCGGAATTAAGTAAAAACAAAGGGTTAGAGCGGCTCTGCGCTTCCATGAAGAGTTGAGCCGCTCTCGTGTTGAACTCAGCCGGCCGCCTTTGCGGAATCCTGCTGGTGTGGACGGATCTGGTTGTTGCCGGCGGCATCCCAGCCCCGAAGCAGCCGATGGAGTTCCTCGCGATCATGCCGATCGAGCAGCGGCAATCCCGGCACGCGCACGGGGCCGACATCGAGGCCGGAATAGGTGACGGCCTCCTTGACGACAGTCACGTTCGCGCCATTGCGGAATTTTGTCCGCATCCTCTCGAATGGTTCAAGCTGGTTGACGATAGCCCTGGCCGCGCCGAAGTCTCCTCTTTCGAGCGCATTGTGAACGGCAAGCGACAGATGCGGCGCAACATTGACGAGGCCGGATGTGAAGCCGCGCGCACCCGCAGCCGTAAATGTCGGCGCCCAACTCTCCGCCAGGCCGCAGACGAACAGTGCGCCGGCCGGATCGGCCGCAGCGATCGCTCTGGAAAGCAGCATCAGATCGGTCGTGGCAAATTTGATGCCGGCAATATTGCCGTGGTTTGCGAGACGAATGATATCGTCGACGCCGAAACCTTCTGCCCGGACATAGGCGACGAGCGGCAGGGTGGAAGCATCCGCAAGATTGCAGAAATAGTCGATCTGGGCCGAAGGTGCTGCGAAAGGATCGACGGGCTGATGAGACATGACGGCGGATGCGCCGATCGTCGCCGCATCTTTCGCCATGCCGATCGCCTCGCGCAGCGACCGGCCGATTGCCGCCGTCACCGGCGCCTTGCCGTTGACGCCTGAAACCGCCGCCTCATGAACGATCCTGATTTCCTGCGGCGTCAGAGCATAGAATTCCCCGGTATTGCCGGCAGCGACGATGTTGTGAATGCCGGCTGCCGCCACCCGCTCATAGACTTTCGCCGTGATCCGTGGTTCGACTTCACCTTTGCCGTCATAGGCGGTGACGGGAACACCCGATACGCCTGTAAGCGCCTTGCGCATGGTTGCGATGCTCATCTTTCTTCCCCGTTATCTTTCCATCAATCCGCCGTCACCCGAAGGGTGATCGGCACGCTGTCATCCCACGGGATGATCCCCGAAGCGAAACGGTGGCAGGCCCTCTGCATCCACGTCGAAGGCGATGACCTTCCCCGCCTCGAAACGTCCGGTGCGGTCTGTCGACAGGCACGTGACGAAGAGGGTGCGCAGATCCGGCCCCCCGAAACACGGCATCGTCGGTGCAGCGACCGGCAGAATGTAGATTTCGACGATGTCGCCTTCAGGCGAAATTCGGTTGAGGCGACCGGCGGAAACCCCGGCGCTCCAGTAGAACCCGTCACGATCGGTTGTCGCTCCATCCGGCCGACCCTCGTCTTCCGTGAAGCTGCGAAGCCGGCGCCCATCGCCGAGGTCGCCCGTATCAGGATCGAAATCGAATGCCTGCAGGAAGCATTGCCGGCTGTCGGAATGATACATCCGCCGGCCGTCCGGCGACCAGGCAAGGCCATTGGAGCTCGTCAGTTTCGTGGCCACGGTCCGGGTGCTGCCGTCGGCGCCCACGCGGAAAAGTGCGGCCTCATCGATCTGTGGCTTGGATTCGCTGATCGAGCCGATCCAGAAGTGCCCGTCGGGACCGACCTTTCCATCGTTGAGGCGGCAATTGATGTCGCGTCCGACCGGATCGGACACAAACTCGAAATCTCCGGAGACGGGATCGAAGAGATGGACGCCTGTCTGGAGCGCCACGACGATCCTTTGATCGCGGCAAAGCCCGAGCGCGCCGATGGCGGCCGGCATCTCAAAGCGGTCGTTCTTTCCTGAAGCCGAGAGCCGAACGAGTGCTGGCGCCAGAATATCGACGAACCACAAAGTGCCGGTCTCGTCGTCCCATACCGGCGATTCACCGACCGTCAGCGGCTGCTCGCTCACGGAGCGGACGTCCGGGCGGATGATCCGAGGCGCCGTCATTCAACCGTCTCCAGGCTCTTGGCCAGACCCTCGGCGTCGCGCATGCGGATGGTGCCGTCGTGATTGATCTCACAGAACCCGCCTCCCTGGAACGCCAGCGCGACCGGCCCTTCGGATCCCTCTTCGATGCGGGCGTGATCACGCGGCCGGTCCTGTGGTTGGTAGCCCAATCGTGCCGCCAGACCGTTGTCCCACCACATCTCTTCGGTGTCCGAAACGCCGTAGACCACTGTTGCTGCGATCAACGGGTGCGACAGGCCGATCCTGACCAATTGCGCCAGGTCTCGCGCGCTGATCCAGATCGCAACCGATCGTTCGCTATTGGGATAGGTGCCCGCATTGCCGATGCGGATGGAAAGAGAGCGAATGCCTGACGTGTCGTAATAAAGCCCCGCCACAAGTTCGCCCCAGCATTTGGAAAGTCCATAGGGGCTATCGGGGCGCATCGGGTCGAGCGGCGACACGAGCTGGCCGCGCGGATAAAAGCCCGTGGCATGATTGCTCGATGCATAGACGACCCGCTGGACCTTGTTGATCCGCGCCGCTTCGTAGAGATTGTATGTCCCAAGCACGTTCGCATGCAGAATGGCGTTCATGTCGATGCCGCTTGCGATACCTGCCAAATGGACGACGCCGTCGATATCCTTCAGCGCAGCCGTCGCCTCGTCGAGCTTTGTAAAGTCGGCCCTGACGAAAGTCTCGTTTTCGCCAAGCCCGTCAGGCTCCTGCAAATCGATCAGGCTGAGGTGCTCGAAATGCGACCGAAGAAGCGGGCGCAGCAGCGTCCCCACACGTCCGGCAGCACCCGTCACAGCGACCCGTTTCATCGTCTCTCCTCCCATTATCGCTCAAACGCCCTGGAACATGCGGGCGCGAGCATTCAGTATGTGTTTCTTCATCGCATCGTGCGCTTCGGTTTCCCGGTGCGCGAAGATCGCCTCGACGATCACCGCATGCTCATCCTGGACGCTGCGGATCTGTTCCGGCGTCCGCTTCAGGCTCAAGCTTCGCGTAACGGAATGCCCGATGGCGAAATGCGGCTTGAACCACTCGCGCATGGTGATGTGGAACTGGTTACCGGTCGCCATGGCAATTGCATCATGCAGAGCCTGGTCCTCCTCGGCACCAAGCTCCCCATCGCGCAAGCATTGCTCGATCGAAAGAAGCGCTGCCATTATCCGCTCCCTGTCGTCCGGTTGCCAGTTTCGTGCCGCAAGCTCAGCCGCTTCGGCTTCGAGACCGGCGCGAAATTCGAAGAACCGCTGGACATCGGCCAAGGAGCCGACCGGCACCATTTTCAGCATCGACGAATCCGGCCTTTGCCTGACATAGGAACCGGAACCTTTGCGCGAAACGACCAACCCATCGGCTCTCAAGCGTTCGAGCGCTTCGCGCACGACGGGTCTCGATGCGCCGAAATCAGCGGCCAGCTTCGTCTCCGGCGGCAGTCGTTCGTTCACCGGAAAGTTGCCGTCGGCGATCATCCCCACGATCTTCTCGTAGATGATGTCGCTGAAGCGCGTTGCGCCCCTGTTCGAACCGGCATCGACCGCGAATGTCACCATGGTCCTTTTCTCTCAACGCCGCGTGCGCCGTGGCTGTCGCCGGCCATGATGTTCAAGGCGGTGCACAGCATCTGACAGATTCAACGTTTTTGGTCTTGTTGGTCGCATTTCGGCGGCGCAACAGGGCGTTTCAATGCTGCATGGCTACAAAATTTGTAATTATCTGTCAACTCTTGTAATCATTTGAGAACGTGTCTATGGTTTCGCTCGTCGCGCCGAGGAGGGCGTCAGCGTCGGGTCGGGAGCCCGACGCATCAGCCGGTGCAAAGGCTGCGCCGGTACAAAAGGGAGGAATTCGATGGCCAAAGAAATACTGTCGCGTGGCGTCACCCGCCGCGCCGTGCTTGGTGGCATGGCTGGTGTCGCGGCGCTGTCTATCGCCGGTCGCGTGTCTGCCGCAGGCGGTGAAGCGCCGGCACTTGCCCAACTCGCCAAGGATGGAAAGCTGCCGCCGCTCGCCGAGCGCCTGCCGAAAAAGCCGATGGTCGTGACGCCGTTCGAGAAAGTCGGCACCTATGGCGGTTCGCTGCGCCGTGGCCTTCGCGGTTCATCCGACCATAACGGCATCCTGCGTATGGTCGGCAACCAGAGCCTTGTGCGCTGGAATCTCGATTTTACCGCCGTGCAGCCGAACCTTGCCGAGCGCTGGGAAGTCAGCGACGACGCAACACAATTCACGTTCCATCTCATCGAAGGCGTGCGCTGGTCGGACGGTCATCCCTTTACGGCCGATGACGTCGTTTTCGCGATCGAAGACTGCGTCAAGAACACCGAGCTCTACAGCTCGACACCGGCGCAGCTTGCCGTCGCCGGCAAGCCAGTCACCGTCGAGAAGATCGACGATTACACGGTGAAGTTCACCTTTGCCGCGGCCAATGCGCTTTATCTGGAAAACCTCGCCACGCCGCTTGGTCAGCATCCGACGCTGTTCCCGAAGCATTACTGCAGCCAGTTCCTGCCGAAATATAATCCCAATATCGAGGCCGATGCGAAGAAGGCCGGCGTCACCAGCTGGACGGAGCTGTTCCGCAGCCGTTGCGGCGACATCGAGATCCCGTCGCGATGGGGCAATGTCGACAAGCCGACGCTCGATCCATGGGTGGTCAAGGAGCCCTATGCCGGCGGTGCGACGCGTGTCGTCATGACCCGCAATCCCTATTTCTGGCAGGTCGATACCGAGGGCAACCAGCTTCCCTACATCGATGAAATCAACTTCGGCATCTCACAGGACGTCGAATCGCTGATGCTGAACGTCATCTCTGGAAAGATCGACATCCAGGAACGCCACATCAGCGTTCTCGCCAACAAGCCGACGCTGTCCAAGAACATGGAAAAGGGCGATTATCGGCTGCTGACGCTCGTGCCTTCGGCCTCGCAACAGTGCCAGATCTATTTCAACATCACCCACAAAGATCCTGCCATGCGCAAGATGTTTGCCGACAAGGCGTTCCGGCAAGCGCTTTCGATCGGCATCAATCGCCAGGAGCTCATCGACATCGTCTATTTCGGACAGAGCGAGCCCTACCAGGCAGGGCCGCGTCCGACCCATCCGTGGTATAACGAAAAATACGCGCGCCAATTCACCGAATTCGACGCCGACAAGGCAGGCGCGATGCTCGATGAGGCCGGCTATAAGAAAGGCGGCGACGGTTTCCGCCTCCGGCCCGACGGCCAGAAGGTGTTCTTCTCGATCGACGTCATTCCGACGCTTTATCCCGACCTCGTCGATGCCCTGGAACTGGTCAAGGCGCATTGGGCTCAGATCGGTGTCGACATGAAGGTCAACACGATCGAGCGGGCGCTCTACTACACCCGCGGCGACGACAACGCCCATGACGCGGCGGTGTGGCCGGGTCCTGGCGGTCTCGATCCAATGCTCGATCCGCGCGATTTCTTCGCCTTCCATCCGCAGGGTTCGCGTTACGCCATTCCGTGGACGCTTTGGTACACCTCCAACGGCGCACGCGGCGAAGAACCGCCAGAAAGCCAGAAGAAGCGCATGAAGCTCTTCGACGAAGCGCGTTCGACGGCCGATCTCGACAAGCGCGGCGCAATCATGAAGCAGATCTTCGACATCGCGGCCGAGGAGTTCGAGACCGTCGGCCTTTGCCTTGCCGTCGGCGGTTTCGGCATCATCCGCAACAATCTGCGCAATGTTCCCGAGAAGGAGCCGGATAGCTGGTCCTGGCCCAATCCCGGTCCGGCAATGCCGCAGCAATTCACCTTCACGAGCTGATTTTCGTCATAAGCGCCGTACCATCAGGTACGGCGCTTTCTTTCAGTTCGCCCTCCGAGATGCCTTGCCGGCCCTGACGGCCGACAAGGCCCGGAAGGCGGCGTTCAATGCAAGAGGCGCCCCATGCTGGTCTTCATCGCCAAACGCTTCCTATGGATGATTCCATCGCTGTTTGCCGTCAGCTTCCTGGCTTTCGTGCTGATCCAGCTGCCGCCGGGCGATTATGTCACGACCTATATTGCGACGCTGGCAGCCTCCAACGAGATCGTCGATCAGAACACGGCGGCGCAATTGCGCGAGCGCTTCGGCCTCGGCGACCCGATGCTCGTCCAATATTTCAAATGGATATGGGGCATTCTCACACGCGGCGATTTCGGCATTTCCTTCGAATGGCAGCAGCCGGTCTCTGACCTGATCTGGGAGCGCATGGCGCTGACGCTCGTTCTGGCTCTGTCGACATTGATCGCCACCTGGGCGATCGCGCTGCCGATCGGCGTCTATTCCGCCGTGCGCAAATATTCGATCGGCGACTATTTCTTCACCGCCTTCACCTTTTTCGGCCTGGCCGTTCCGTCCTTCCTGCTGGCGCTGGTGCTGATGTATGTCGCGGCGGTCGAATTCGGACAGGATGTCGGCGGGCTCTTTTCGCCGGAATACGAGAACGCGTCCTGGAGCTTCGCCAAAATGGTCGATCTCTTCTCGCATCTCTGGCTTCCCGTCATCATCCTTGCCGTCTCCTCGACGGCGAGCCTCATCCGCGTCATGCGCGCCAACATGCTCGATGAATTGCCGAAGCCATACGTCACCACGGCACGGGCAAAAGGTCTCTCAGAGTTCCGGCTGCTGATGAAATATCCGCTGATGATCGCCCTCAATCCGTTCATCTCGACGATTGCCTGGCTGCTGCCCAACCTCATCTCCGGCTCGGTCGTCGTCGCCATCGTCCTCAATCTGCCGACGGCGGCACCTTTGCTGCTGCAGGCGCTGATGGCTCAGGACATGTATCTCGCAGGCGCCTTCGTCCTGCTGATCTGCGCGCTGACGCTGATAGGCTCTCTGATCAGCGACATCCTGCTTGCGCTGGTCGATCCCCGCATCCGGTTGGAATAGGAGCCCCACGTGGCCGACATCACCGTTACAAACATTCCCCCGGATCGCGCCGCCGTTGCATCGCAGTGGCAGCTCATCTGGTGGGCTTTCCGCCGGCACCGGCTGGCCATGGTGGCGCTTGTCGTCACTGTGCTGATGTATATCGTTGCCCTGCTTCCCGGCTTCTTCGCCATCAACGACCCGTACCTGCAAAATGCGCGGGCGACCTTTCACCCGCCGCAGAAATTGCATCTGATCGATACTGAGAACGGGTTCTCGTTCGGCCTGCATTATTATCCGATGAAGCTGGCCCGCGATCCGGAAACGCTGGCCGCCATCTACAAGGAAGACACGACAAAACGTGTCGACGTCCAGTTTTTCGGGCGCGGCTATGAATATTCGGTGTTCGGCCTGTTCAGGACCAACATCCATTTGATCGCCTCGCCCGACAAGACGACGCCGCTGCTTCTGTTCGGCGCCGACAGGCTTGGGCGCGATGTTTTCAGCCGAACGGTGCAGGGTTCGCAGATCTCGTTGTCGATCGGCCTCGTCGGCGTCTTCTTCTCGTTGATGCTCGGCATCGTGCTCGGCGGCATCTCGGGATATTACGGCGGCCGCATCGATTTCTTCCTGCAGCGGGTGATCGATTTCGTGCTGTCGCTGCCGACGATCCCGATCTGGCTGGCGATGGCCGCAGCCCTGCCGCAGGACTGGCCTGCGACGCTACAATATATGATGATCACGATCATCCTGTCGCTGACCGGCTGGGCGCAGCTCGCCCGCGTCGTGCGCGGCCGCTTCCTGTCCTTGCGCACCGAGGAATTTGTCGCCGCCGCCAGGCTCGACGGCGTTCGCGAAAGACGCATCATCTTTCGCCACATGCTGCCAAGCTTTGCCAGCCATATCATCGCGTCGATCACGCTTGCGGTGCCGGCAATGATTCTTGCCGAAACCTCTCTCTCCTTCCTGGGGCTCGGTCTGCAGCCGCCGACCATCTCCTGGGGCGTGCTTCTGCGCGAGGCCCAGAACATTCGCTCGATCGCCACCGCGCCATGGCTCTTCATGCCGGGCTGTGCCGTCGTGGTCGCCGTGATGGCGCTCAACCTTCTCGGCGACGGCCTGCGCGATGCGGCCGACCCCTACAACAAATGAGGCCGGCATGACCGATACCCCTCCTATTGCCGGCAGGCCGCTGCTCCAGGTGAAAAATCTGACGGTCGAGTTCCCTCTGCGCACCGGCGTCTTCCGCGCCGTCAGCGATCTGTCTTTCTCGATCGAGCCGGGCAAGACGCTCTGTGTCGTCGGCGAAAGCGGATCCGGCAAATCGGTGACGGCGCGTTCGATCCTGCAGATCGTCGATGCGCCTGGCCGCATATCCGGCGGATCGATCATATTGAACGATCAGAACGGCGGGTCGATCGATCTGACCAGCCTCAATCCGCGCGGGCGTCAGATCCGGGCGATCCGCGGCCGCGACATCGCCATGATCTTCCAGGAGCCGATGTCGTCGCTGTCGCCGATCCACACGGTCGGCAACCAGATCGTCGAGGCGCTTCGCCTTCACACCCGGATGAGCAAGGCAGAGGCGCGCGCTGAAGCCATATCGCTGCTCAGCCAGGTCGAAATTCCCTCGCCGGAAAAAGCGCTGGACCGATATGCCTTTCAATATTCCGGCGGGATGCGCCAGCGCGCGATGATTGCCATGGCGCTCGCCTGCAAACCGCAGCTGCTGATCGCCGACGAGCCGACCACGGCCCTCGACGTGACGACGCAGGCCGAGATTCTCGACCTGATCGCCCGGCTGCAGAAGGCCAAGGGCATGGCCGTTCTTTTCATCACGCATGACATGGGCGTCGTGGCGCAGATCGCCGATGATGTGCTCGTCATGCACAACGGCGTCGCCAAGGAATATGCGCCGGTCGAGCAGATCTTTCATGCACCGAAAGACGACTATACGCGCATGCTGATCGGCTCGGTGCTGAAGCTGGAAGCGAAGGCCGAAATCCGGCTGGCGCGCCCGCCGCTCGACACGACGGCGCCACCGATCCTCGAGCTCCGCAATGTATCGATGGATTTCGGCGAGGTGAAAGCGCTGGACGATGTGTCCATTTCGCTTCTGCCCGGCGAAACGCTGGGCATCGTCGGCGAGAGCGGATCCGGCAAGACGACGATGGGTCGCTCGATCATGCGGCTGATCGATCCGACTTCAGGCGAAATCCTCTATCGCCGTGCCGACGGCGACATCATCGATCTGGCAACGGCAAAAGGTCAGACGCTTGCCGCGGCACGGCGGGAATTGCGAATGGTGTTTCAAGATCCTTTCGGCTCTCTCAACCCGCGCATGACCGTCTCGCAAATCATCGGCGAGCCGCTGCTCGTCAATGGCGTCGCAAAGGGGCGGGCGCTGGAGGAGCGCGTTTGCCATCTGATGGAGCAGGTTGGCCTCGACCCGAGGGCGCGCGAACGCTACCCGCACGCCTTCTCCGGCGGCCAGCGCCAGCGCATCGGCATTGCCCGCGCCATCACGCTCAATCCGCGCGTCATCGTTGCCGATGAGGCTACCTCGGCGCTCGACGTCTCGGTGCGCTCGCAGGTGCTCGATCTATTGATGCGCCTGCAGGACGAACTCGGGCTCGCCTATATCTTCATCAGTCATGACATCGGCGTTATCCGCTACATGTGCGACCGTGTCGGCGTCATGTACAAAGGCCAGCTCGTCGAAATCGGCGACGCGGAGAAGGTCTGCCGCACGCCCGAACACGCCTATACGCAGGCGCTCATATCAGCGATCCCGCGCCCTGATCCGCGTGATCGCGACCATTCCAGGCGTTTCCGCTACGTCGCGCCGGAGATTTTGAAGAATGGAAGTTTGCAGCGATGAAAATCACCGGAATCCGCACTTTTCTCATGCATGTCGGTCAGCCTGATCCCGCGAACTGGGCTTCCGACCAACGGTCCAGCAGTGGCGCCTCGAAACAGTTCGGCGGCACCAGAAACTGGCTCTTTCTGAAGATCGATACCGACGAGGGCATCACCGGCATCGGTGAATGCTCAGGGTGGCCGCGCGTCGTCGAGACAGCGATCCATGATCTCGCCCCACTCCTTATCGGCGAAGATCCGGCCCATACCGAACGGCTATGGCAGAAGATGCATATCGCCATGATGGGACATGGCATGCTCGGGACGGTCGGAGGCGGTGCGATGACCGGCATCGACATGGCGCTATGGGACATCAAAGGCAAGGCGCTCGGTGTGCCGGTCTGGATGCTGCTCGGCGGCAAGATGCGCGACCGGATTCCGATCTACTCGCATGCGAATACTCCCGAGCGCGCGCTTGCCATCAAGGAACGCGGCATAAAGGCGATCAAATGCGGCGGCGTCGCCGATCCGGTCCGCAAGGTCGCCGCGCTCCGTGACGCCGTCGGTGACGACATGGACATCGCCATCGATCTGCATGGGCCGCCGTGGCTGACGCCTGCGGATGCCTGCCGGCTGGTGCGGGCGCTCGAACCCTATGAATTGATGTGGGTGGAAGATCCGATCGCGCCGGAGAATATCGACGGCTACCGGCGCATCCGCGACGCAGCACATGTGCCGCTTGCCGCCGGCGAGCGCTCGGCGACCATCTTCGGCGAGCGTGAGCTTATCGAGAAGGAACTGGTCGACGTGATCCAGCCGGACACCGGCCGGGCCGGCGGTATCACCCAGATGAAGAAGATCGCGGCCATGGCCGAAGCCCATCATATCCAGATGGCGCCGCATTCGGGTTCGCTCGGACCGGTGGCGGAATATGCGGCTCTGCATCTGCTCGCCGCGATCCCCAACGCGCTCATCCTCGAGCGCCTCGACGACGACTGGGACGGCCGCCGCCAGACGATCGTGCCGCATCCGCAACAGGTCGACGGCTTGATCGCCGTTCCTGATGGCCCGGGACTTGGCTGCGATATCGACGAGGCCTTCGTGGCGCGCTTCCCCAGCAACGGCAATGTCTCGGTGCCGCAAAGTGCCGGTGCCTACAATACCGGAACCGACAACGAGCATCTCTACGTGCAGACGCGCCAGTCGCGCCGCACCTATTTCAATCGCTAGAAGGACAGAAGGATGAAGATCGACCGCATGCGGGTTTTCATGACCCGCGACAAGGACCGTCCCCGCGTGATCGTCGCGCTCGACACCGATGACGGGCTGACGGGCTGGGGCGAATGCTACAATCACGGCCCCGACAAGGCGCTTCCGCCGCTCTTGGATTATCTCTACGAATTTCTGTCCGGCCAGGATCCGACACGCGTGGAGTATCTCGTCAATCTGCTGATCCAGCAGAGCCGGTTTCCGCCGGGGGCGCTCGGTCTTGCCGCGATCTCCGCGCTCGATCACTGCCTGTGGGACCTTGCGGCCAAGGCGGTGAATGTCCCGGTCTACAAGCTGCTCGGCGGCGAAGTGCGCGACCGCATCAAGGTCTATGCCGGTGTCTACACCGCACCGGATGCGCCGGCGGCCCGCGACGAGTTCGATCGTCTGAAGGAGGGGTGGGGTTTCACCGCCTTCAAGCTCAGCCCCTGGCGGATCGACATGCACTCCAATCGCTGGGGTAATGTCGTCAAAGCCTCGGCGGATTATTTCCGCTCGCTTCGCGAAACGGTCAATGACGAATACGAAATCGCCTTCGATGCCCATGCGAAGATTTTCGAGCCAATCGCCGCTCGCCAGCTCGGCAATGCGCTGGCGCCTTATGATCCGCTTTTTTTCGAGGAGCCGCTGCGTCCTGAAAATATCGAGGCCTGGGGCGATCTGAAACAGGGGCTCAACTGCACACTTGCGACCGGCGAGTCGCTCTACAACAGAAACGAGTTCCTGCGGCTGCTGCAGGTCAAGGGCGCCGACCTCATCCAGCCTGACATCTGCGTCGTTGGCGGCATCAGCGAAATGCGCCGCATCGCCACGCTTGCCGAAGCCTTCTTCGTCGGTGTGGCCCCGCACAACCCGATGGGTCCGCTTGCGACGGCGGTCAACGTTCATTTTTCGGCGGCGGCACAGAATTTCCGCATCCTCGAATACCGGCTGCCGAAGGGACAGGCCTACGTCTATGGCGGCCTCGATATCGAGAAGCGGGAGGGGGAAACCCGTTACGTCGTCGATCCCTATCTGCCGAAGGACGGCTATCTGGAACTGCGTCCCGACCGGCCTGGCTGGGGCGTCGAAATGGACGAGAAGGCGATGGAAGAGGAAGGCTACATTCATTGGCAGCGGCGCGTACCGAAGCGGCCCGACGGCTCCTACGCCTTCGCCTGAGGGCATTGCCCGCTTTAAAAACGGGAGCTGGCCGCCCGGATGGCCCGGCCAGCTCCCGCAGGGCGACGCTTCTAGATGCCGAAAAGTGTGAGCGGTTTTCGGGTGACATCATGCTCTAACTCTTTGATTTAGAACAGGATTCAGATTTTAGGCCGACGGGCCTAAAATCATCCAGTTCTAGGCATCTTTCGGCAGCACTGAGCGAACCCTTGCGATGAAGACATGGAAGTCCTGCATGAACGTGCGAAGGAAATCCGCGGTTTTGTCGTTCGTGACCTCGCCGTCATCGGTGATCAGCCCCGGTGTGAACTGGATGTAGGCTTCCGGGGCATTCATCTGGGGAGAGTTGCAGAAACTGAGCACACTGCGCAAATTCTGCTGGGCGACCGCTGTGCCTATCGCGCCCGGCGACGTGCCGATCACCGCTGACGGCTTGCGTGTGAACGAGTTGGTGCCGTAGGGGCGGCTAGCCCAGTCGATGGCGTTTTTCAGCCCGCCAGGTATGGATCGATTGTATTCGGGCGTGACGAACAGCACGGCGTCGACGGCTGCGATTGCCGCCTTGAATGCCTTGCCAGCCGGAGGGTAGTCGGCGTCATAGTCGTAGCTGTAGAGCGGCAGGTCCTTGAAGGATATCTCCGACATTTCAAGTTCCGGCGGGGCGAACCGCACCAACGCCTTGGCGAGTTTGCGGTTGATCGAGCCCTTGGCAAGGCTGCCGATGAGATAGCCTACTTTATGCGTGGTCATGGCGTTCTCCAATATCTCGCATGATAAGGGACGTATCATACGCTAGGATCACAGAAGGGGTTCCTGTCCTTTGATCGCAAGTCACTAATCGCCGAGGAACGTGACCGTCTCGTCGAGCGGGGCGCGGCCTGTACGGGCGTAACTAACCGTGGGGTCCTCGTACCCGATCGACATGCCGCAGAAGAGGATGAGCCCGTCCGGGGGCGACAGGACCTCCGCGACCGTCTCGCGAACCTGCGACCACGCCATCTGCGGGCAACTGTGCAGACCTTCGGCGCGGAGCAGCAGCATGATGGTCTGCAGATACATGCCGACGTCGGCCCATTGGGGTAGGCCGAGGTCACGGTCGATGTAGCAGAATAGGGCGGCGGGCGCGCCGAAACAGTTCCAGTTGGCGATTGCTGCCCGCTGGCGCGCCTCCCAGTCCTCGCGCGCAATGCCGAGCGCGCTGTAGCGCTCCTTGCCAAAGGCGGACCGGCGCTCGCCGTAGGGGGGCTTCAGCCCGGCCGGGTACATCTCGTATTGCCGCTTATCCCAGGCGTCGCCATGGGCCACGCGCTCGACGGCGGACGTCTTGAGCTCTGCCAGCGATGCGCCGGTCATCACATAGGTATTCCACGGCTGGATGTTCGATCCTGACGGCGACCAAGCTGCGGCGGACAGCACACGCTCAAGCACCTCCCTCTCCACAGGCTCGTCTTTGAACCCTCGCACCGACCGTCGACTTTTGACTGCCTCATATACGTCCATGATCGCCTCCATGGCGCTGGCCGTTCGTTACGTCCATAGTCATGGCCGCTTCCTCCAGACTGTTCCGTTGCTGATGTGATTCATTATCTCCATTCGCAATGGAGGCGTAATCACACCGTGGTCTAGGAGGCGTACATCAAACGTACATCAGGGATCGATGCGTTGCGGGGGGGGCATGTGGGCGAAGCATCGCTGGACTCCCGCGCCACCGCATCCCGGCCTGGAAGGACGCCCCTGAAGGGCCTCAGCTTGGCGCTTGCGCTCAAGCCGCAGTTGTCTTTTTCGCCGACTTCGCCATTGCGCTGCTCTTCGTTGCCGCTGCGCCGATCCCGAGTTGCCTACAAGATCATGCTCCAATCATGAGCCGCAAGAGCAACGCTTCGTCATTTCGTCAGGTGCCTACGGCTTGGACGCGTTCCACTGGAGAGCGAGGATGCCATCCGAAGATGTCGGCGAGCGTATCGAGCATCGCCGTGGCTGCGGCGGATTGAAGTGAATAGTAGATCGTCTGGGCAGCCCTTCGGGTCTGCACGAGTTCCTGTTCTCGAAGAATTGCCAAATGCTGGGAAGTCGAAGATTGGCTCAATCCCACCTCGTCGGCCAGGACGCTCACGGACATTTCTCCTTCGGCCAACAGATGCAGAATGTGAAGCCGTTTGGCATTCCCCATGGCTGACAGGAAGTTTGCTTCGTTGTCGAAGGCGTTGGTTTCAGGGGAAGGCGCGGCTGACGATTGAGTGTTCAAGGCGAGATCTCCTTTAGGGAACCAAAGCCGGGCACCAGGTCATATCCCCGAGCTTTAATTTAGAGATAACGCATGGGTGTGGAGCCGAAACCCATTATCGGCGCCTCGTCGTCTTTTTTGGCGCGAATCGGATACGCCGCGCATCAAATGGACAGCGGCGGCAGCGTCATCTTCGAGGCTGGCGTCCTTCGCCTTTGGAGCCGCTTGGCTGAAAAGCTAGCGCGCGCCGACTTGGCGCATTTGCGCGGGCAGCGTTTCCCAGGCCCGGATCAATTCGCCGATAGAGGCAGCCTCCATCTTGTGCATGACATTGCTGCGATGCAGCTTGACCGTCACTTCACTGATGCCGAGATCAAAGGCGATCTGCTTGTTGAGGCGGCCGCGCGCCACTTCATGCAGAACTTCGCGCTCGCGCTGCGTCAGCGTCTCCAGGCGCTTTATGTTGCGCTCGGCGATCGCGGCTTCCGCTCGTCGTTCGGCATCCATCGCAATGCCGGCAGTCACCGCGTCGAGCAGCGTCTGGTCCCGCACCGGCTTGGTGAGAAAATCCACGGCGCCGGCCTTCATCGCCTGGACTGTCATCGGGATATCGCCATGTCCGGTCAGGAAGATGATCGGCTTGGAAATGCCGTTTTCGGCTAGATGACGCTGCAGATGGAGGCCGCTTGCCCCCGGCATGCGCACATCGAGGATAAGGCAGCCGGGGCTATCCAAGATATCGGCATCGAGCAATTCACGGGTCGAAGCAAAACTGGTCGACTGGAAACCCGCCGACAGGATCAGCTCTGACAGCGCCTCGCGAACGGATGCGTCGTCATCGACGATAATGACGAGCGGCTGGTTCTCTTCATAACTGCACTGCAATGATAGCGGTGCCGATCTCCGCAGCAACGGCTGGTCAACTCTCATGTCACCCTCCATCTGTCGATTTATGCAAAGCGTTGGCAATGGCCGCCAGCAGGGCCTGGGCATCGAAGGGCTTGCGGAAAAATCCGCTCGCGCCTTGAGCGCGCCCCTGATCCGCTATCTCGTGGCGGCCCGTGATCATGAATACCGGCAGCTCCGGACGTGACTTCTTCACGAGGTCACGAAGTTCGAAGCCGTCGATGCCAGGCATACCTATATCGGTGATGAGCAGGTCGAGGTCCGACAGCCCGTTGACGAGCAGTGAGCCCGCCGACGAGAAGCTGCGGGCCACATAGCCCGCAGATTCAAGAAGGTCGCCCATCGATTCAAGCAACCTTGGGTCGTCATCGACAATTGCCACGACGTGTCTTGTCTTGTTCATGTTCAATTCCCTCCCACTCGGCGCGAGTGGGTTATCGGTATTTCCAATCTCTCCGCGATCCGCACCAGATCGGCGAGCGATGCCGCGGCCATTTTCTGCATCACATTTCTTCTGTGGATTTGCAGCGTCACTTCGCTGATCCCCAATTCGGCTGCTGCCTGCTTGTTGAGAAGACCGCTGACGACCAGCGGCAGCACCTCGCGCTCTCGTGGCGTCAGGTCGAGATAGTGTCGCCTCAGCATATCGAGTTCGGCGCGTTGCGATCTCTTTTCCAGATCCTCAGCGAGCGCCGCGTGGATTGCTGCCATCAGGTCCGCATCGCTAAAGGGTTTGGTCAGGAAATCCACCGCGCCGTGCTTGATCGCACGCACGGAGGAGGGAATGTCGCCGTGACCTGTGATGAAGACGATCGGCGGATGATCCCTGTCGGCGATCTGTCTCTGCAGGTCGAGGCCGTTGATGTCAGGCAGCTCGATATCGAGGATGAGGCAGGCGGGCACGTCCGGCTTGTCCGCTTTCACGTAGTCGCCGGCCGATTCGAAGGTGATGGCGCGCATGCCGTGCGAGTCCAGCAGCTCGCTGAGCGCTTCCCGAACACGTTCATCGTCGTCGACGACGAAGACGATATGGTCGTCGGCCGTCATGACGCCGCCTTTGTTTCTATGGGCAAGGTGAAGAGCAACGTCGCTCCGTGCGGATTGTTCTTCTCGGCCCACAATCGTCCGCCGTGCAACTCGACGATCGAGCGGCAGATCGCCAGCCCCATGCCCATGCCGTTTTCCTTCGTCGTGAAGAACGGCTCGAACATCTTTTCGGGAAAGTCGATGCCCTGTCCGCGATCGCTGATCTCGGTCTGGAGGATATTCCCGATCTGGCGCACGCGGATTTCGACGACCCTGTCGCCTGTCGTGGCGTCCATTGCCTCGATACCGTTGCGGATGAGATTGATCAGAACCTGCTGGATCTGGACGCGATCGATTGCGATGAGCGGAAGGGTGTCGTCGAGCTCCACCTCCATCCGAACGTGACGACGCCAGGCCTCGTCGGCCATGAGGTTGCGCACTTCGTTGACGATACCGGAGAGCGTCGATGGGATCCTCCTGTCCACGGATTGCTTGAACAGGGCGCGAATACGGCTGACGACATCTGCCGCCGAGTTGGCATCTCGGATGATGCGCTCGACTGTCCTCTGTGCCCGCTCCATATTCGGCGGCTCGGCCATGAGCCAGCGCTGGCAGGCGTGTGAGTTGGCCACGACGGCCGCAAGTGGCTGGTTCACCTCGTGCGCGATGGAGGCTGAAAGCTCGGCGAGGCTCGCCACTTGGCTCGCCCGTGCAAGACCCTCTCGCGCCCGACGCAGATCTTCCTCCGCGTGAACCTGACCGTCGATATCCAGGCAGATGACATTCCACTGGACGATGACGCCTTCGGCATTGCGCATCGGTGCCGCGCGCGTCTCGACCCAGCGATATTCACCATCATGGCGCCGCAGACGGTGCCTACGCGCATAGGGCTCGCCAGAGGACAACGAATGGGAATAGTTTTCTTTGACCCCTGCCACATCGTCGGGATGAACACCGGCATCGAGTGTGCCTTCCAGCCGGGTTTTGCCTGTTCCATCCAACTCATCGAGATTATAACCGAGGAAGTCGCGCAGTTGCTGGCTGCGATAGATCGGTTCTCCATCAGGTGCTGCGCAATCGATCATTGCCGGCAGCGTTTCAACGAGCTGCCAGAGCGATCGTTCTCTCTCCCGCAGTGCCTCCTCGACGCGCAGTTGATCGTCGATGTCATGCGAAAGACCATACCATTGGACGATCCGGCCGCTTTGATCCCGCAGCGGCTCCGCGCTGCCTTTCACCCAGCGGTAGACGCCGTCGGCGCGCCGCAGGCGATACTGGCTGGAGAAGCGCTCCCCCGTAGCAAAGGAATGGTTGAGCGCTCGCTCGAGGCCGGCTGCATCGTCGGGATGGACGGCGGCCTCGATGAGCGCCGCTAGCCGGCTGACGCCCGGCTTTTCTGTATCGACAATGTCGAGACCCAAAAAATCGATCAGGCGCTGGTTGAAGAAGGTCGGAGCGCCTTCCGGGTTGAGCCGCCAGAGCAGGCTCGGAACCATGTCCACGAGTTGCGAAAGCTCCCGCTCCCGGTCGCGTAGCGCTTCCTGCGCGCGCATCTCATCGTCGATGTCGACTGATATGACATACCATTGCATGATCGCGCCGCTTTGATCGCGTAGCGGCTCGGCTCGGCCATCGACCCAGCGATAGGCTCCGTCGAAACGGAGCATGCGATATTTTATCGAGAAGGGATCGCCGCTGGCGAGGGAATGGTGAACCGTCTCGAGCAACCTCGATGCGTCATCGGGATGGACGAGGGTGTGGATGACCGAGGAGAGCCGGCTCATGCCGGGCTTGTCCATATCGCCAACGTCGAGACCGAAAAAGTCGATCAGGCGCTTGTTGAAGAAGACCGGTTCGCCTCCCGGCGTCAGGCGCCTGATCTGAACCGGGACCATGTCCACGAGTTGCGACAGCTCGCGTTCGCGGTCGCGCAACGCCTCCAGCGCACGCACCTCCTCGTCGATATCGAGGGAGACGCCGTACCATTGCACGACCGTTCCGTCGTCATCGCGCCGCGGCTCCACCCTGCATTCGGCCCAGCGGTAGACGCCATCCTTTTCAAGCCAGCGAAACCGCATGGCGGAGCCGCTGCCGGCTTCGAAACAATTGCGCAGCGTGCGCTGCACGGCGGACGCATCCTCGGGATGAATCAGCTGCTGCAGCAGCTCGTCGATGCGCGGTTCGGCCTGAGAGTCGAAATTGGCGATGACGGCGCGGAAATGATCCTGGTAGCGTTTGTTGAAGTAGGTCGATCCGCCTGTCGGTTCGACGCTCCATATGCGGACCGGCACGGCATCGATCATCTGCTGAAGCTGTCTTTCGCTCCGCCGAACGGCCTCTTCGGCACGCATCTGATCATCGATGTCGTGACAAAGCCCGTACCACTGGACAGTGTTTCCGGCCTGATCACGCATCGGCTCGGCGCGGCTCGACATCCAGCGATAGAGACCGTCGGCGCGCCGCAGCCGATACCGCATGACGAAGCTCTCGCCGGTGGCGAGGCAATGGCGAAGGGCGTCCCTGAACCCGGCTGTATCATCGGGATGAACGGTGGCCTGCAGGACCGCCTCCAGCCGGCTCATGCCCGGCCTGTCCGAGTCCGCCACGTCAAGACCCAGGAAGTCGACCATCCGCCTATTGAAGAAAGTCGGCTCGCCCTCGGGCGTCAGACGCCAGACATGGCTCGGAACCATGTCCACGAGCTGCGAGAGCTCCCGTTCCCGGTCGCGCAACGTCTCCACGTTTTGGTGCAATGTCAGCACGGCCAGCTGGTGCTGTCGGGATATGGCGGCGACAATCAGCGCCGAAAATGCCGAGATAGCCAGAAACAGCTGCAGCATGATCTGATTGTGTTTCTGGGACTCGGGATCGCCGGAAAATTGGCTGGCCCCTGTTATCGTGAATACCGCCGTGATCAGAGCAAGCAGAGCGAGCGATACCGCGGCGCCCTTGAACTCGAAGCGGACCGCGGCCCAGAGAAGTGGCGGCATGATGATGTAGGCGAAGGGAAGGTAGCCGCTCAGCGAAAGAGCCGCGACACCAAGAAAGATCAGCCCCAGGACGCAGGCTTCCACCCATTGCGCGGCCGAGAACTGCATCTTGCTGCGCCAGCTGTGAAAGAGGACCAACGCCAGCGGCGCGACGATGAGGACACCGGTTGCGTCTCCGATCCACCATAGCGGCCAGGCCGTCGCGAAGGATTGCGATTGGATCGCGAACCAGGCAAGCGTGGCACTTCCCACGGTCGCGCTCACGATCGGTGCGATTCCGGCGGCCAGGATGACGAATGTGAGAACTTCCCGCA